>DASTDJ010000153.1:0-15019 GCA_035710425.1 Nocardioides sp. | reverse complement strand
GGACACGTTTCAGGCAGCCGACCTGTCCCAAACCGCGCGATCGCGCGGAAACGGCGACCCCAGGACCAACCCACCGCAGCTCCGCCGCGAGGGCCGCTGGCTGGTCGACCAGCACGGCCGGGTGGTGATCATCCACGGGCTGAACCTGGTCTACAAGCGGAAGCCGTACGTGCCGCCGAACTCGGTCACCGGGTTCCAGGCGCGCGACGCCCGCTGGCTGCGCCGCCACGGTTTCAACGGCGTGCGGGTCGGGACGCTGTGGGCAGGTCTCACGCCTGACAAGCCCGGCAGGGCCGACCCGTCCTACCTGCGCAGGTGGCAGCGGGTGATGGACCTGCTGGCCGAGCAGAAGATCTGGATGCAGCTGGACGCCCACCAGGACCAGTGGCACGAGACGTACGGCGGCGAGGGCGTCCCGGACTGGGCGATGCGCCGGCCGGCGCCGTACAACCTGCTGCCGGTGGTCACCGCGCCGTTCCCGCTGGGCTACTGGACGCCGGAGACGTCGACGGTGTTCGACGAGTTCTGGGCCAACAAGCACGGCCTGCTCGACGGCTGGGTCGCGGCCTGGCGGGTGGCCGCGCGGCGGTGGAAGGACCAGCCGTACCTGATGGGCTACGACCTGATCAACGAGCCGTGGATGGGCCTCGAGTGGCCGAGCTGCCTCACCAACGGCTGCCCCGGCTCCTACCGCCGCGAGCTGCAGCCCGCGCTCGAGAAGGCGACCAGGGCGATCCGCCGCATCGACCGCCGCAACATCGTGTGGTGGGAGCCGCAGCAGTTCGCTGGTGGCCAGCGGGTCGACACGTTCTTCACGGCCCCGAGGGGCGAGCCCCAGCTCGGGCTCTCGTGGCACAACTACTGCCCCGAGGTGTTCTTCGAGTCCCAGGGGCTGCCGATCGGCAACGTCGAGAAGTGCTGGTCGTACGCCCGGGACCGTCAGGACCACGCGCTCGACCAGTCCCGGCGGATGCGGGCGGTCCCGATGATGAGCGAGTGGGGGGCCACCGACAACGTCCGGGCGCTGCAGATCGACGCCGCGGTCGCCGACGAGCACCTGATGGGCTGGGCGCACTGGGCCTACAAGTTCTGGCGCGACCCGACCACGGCCGACAACGCGCAGGGATTGTTCCGGGACGACCGCAGGCTCTCGACGGTGAAGCGGCCCAAGGTCCGCGCGCTGGTGCGGACCTACGCCCAGGCGACCGCCGGTACGCCGCTGGCGATGCGCTTCGACTCCGAGTCCGGCGGGTTCCGGTTCCGCTACCGCCCGGACCGCCGGATCGACGAGCCCACCGAGATCTTCGTCAGCCCGCTGCACTACCCGCGCGGCTGGCGGGTGCAGGTCGACCACGGCAGCGCCGAGCGGCGGGGTCGGAGCAGGCTCCTGGTCACGCCCGACTCCGACCGGGTGGTCACCGTGCGGGTGCCGCGGTGCGGCTGACGAGTGGGGGCTGTCGGCGCACCTGTCCCATCCGTCACACTGGGCGGGCGGTTCCTCTACTTGTCCGGCGTTGCAACGCCGGACAAGTAGAGGAATCGCCGGTCGACCGGTGATCCCTCTCGCCGCGAGCGCTACTTCGACCAGATCCCGAGCTCTTTGCCGAGCTCGTCGGCGAGGGACGCGGAGTAGATCGTGGTGAGGTGCCCGCGGTCGCGGTAGGGGAGCACGTCGCCGATGACGACCGGGCAGCGGTTCTCCCAGCAGACCCACTTGGTCGGGTCGACGTAGTCGGTGTCGGTCGCCTCGGCGACCTCGACCGACACGTCGGAGTCGTGCTCCTGCGCCTCGATCGGCGTGAACATGCAGTCGCCGAGGTCGGGGGAGCCGGTCGTCAGGCACGGCCCCGGCTCCTCCTCCGCCTTCGGTACGTCGCGGATCAGCACCGTGTGGTCCGCGCTCTCCTTGAGGCGCGCGAAGAGCTCCTCGTAACCGGCGCGGGCGAGCTCGTCGTACTCCGGGTCGGAACTGCGGTAGGCGTTGCCGGCGTCGTCGTAGACGACCGGGTTGGGGCCGCTGCTGGACACCGCGACCAGGTCGGGCTGCAGCTCGTCGATCTGCTCGAGCGCCCACTCGCGGAACTCGGTGCACTCGGTCCAGGGGGCGTTGCCGGCGTCCAGGTCACCGACCTCGACGAGCGTGGACGTGCAGTTGGGCTTCACCAGGTAGTAGGTGCGGTAGCCCTCACGCTCGGCGATCCGCTCGAACGCCGGGATCCACATCTTCCCGTGCGAGTTGCCGAACACCACGATCGACCTGTCGGCGTCGCGGTCGCCGTACGGGCAGAGGGTGCGCACGTCCTCGGTGTAGTCGCACTCGCCCACGTCAGGTACGTCGTCTCGCAGCTTCAGGATGTCCGGCGTGAGGTCGCTCGGGATCGCGAACCCGTGGCGGGCGGCGATCACCGACGCCTGCACCAGCGCCACGGTGGGGTCCTTGTCGAGGTCGTAGTCGGACTCGTCCTGCACGCCGAAGTTGGACAGCGTGATCGCCGGACGGTCGCCGAACTCGCCGGCCTTCCAGTGTCCGTAGAGCGAGCCGGTCACGCAGGTGACGATGACCAGCCCCACGGCCGCCGGGTAGAGCGACAGCGCGCGGCGCCGCGGCATCCGCGCCGGGTTGCGGAACGGCGTCTCCACGAAGCGGTAGGTCAGCCCCGACAGCACGAACGTCAGGACCACCACGAAGATCGTGAACGGCACGCTCAGCTCGTGGCCCAGCCGCGCCTCGGGGATGATCAGCAGCGGCCAGTGCCAGAGGTAGAGCGAGTAGGACCAGTCGCCCACCACCCGCATCGGGGCCACGGACAGCGCTCGGATCGGCAGCGGCTCGCGTTCGTGGCCGCCGGCGCCCGCGAGCAGCAGCATCGCCGAGCCGACGACGGGTACGGCGGCGGCCCAGCCGGGAAACGGGGTGCCCGAGTCGTAGAACCCGCAGGCGTAGGCGATCGCGACCAGGCCGACGACGGCAAGGGCGCCGCGCTGGACCGAGCCGAGCCGCGAGGCCACCCGGTGGGCGACCAGGGCGGTGAGCGCGCCGATGGCGAGCTCCCAGGCCCGCGCCGGGGTCGAGAAGTAGGCCGCCACGGGGTCGGTCTCGGTGAGCCAGACGCCGTAGACGAAGGACGCCAGGCCGAGGCCGAGCAGCACCCAGAACACGGTGAGCTTGGGCAGCGCCCGCTTCTCGGCCCGGGCGCCGCGGCTGCCACGACGGCGGGCCCAGATGACGCAGCCCAGCAGGATCAGCGGCCAGACGAGGTAGAACTGCTCCTCGACCGACAGCGACCAGTAGTGCTGCAGCGGGGAGGGGCCCTCCTCCTGGGCGAAGTAGTCGGTGCCGACCGCCGCGAACCGGATGTTGGCGGCGAAGAAGGTGACCCACACCGCGTCGGTGACCACCTCGAGCGCGTCGACGACGCTGAGCCAGAGCAGCGAGGCGACCACCGTGGCGATCGTGACCAGCGTGGCAGCGGGCAGGATCCGCCGGGCGCGGCGGGCGTAGAAGTCGCGGATCGACAGGTTGCCGCTGCGCTCGACCTCGCGGAAGAGCAGCTGGGAGATCAGGAAGCCGGAGATCACGAAGAAGACGTCCACTCCGACGAAGCCGCCGGGGAGGAACGGAACACCGGCGTGGCCCGCGATCACGGTCAGCACGGCGATCGCGCGGAGCCCCTGGACGTCAGCGCGGTAGGTCGGCTGTCGCTGGGCGTGCATGGCCCTTGCAGGTTACAAGCCGGTTCGGGACGATTCGGAATCCGCGCGGGAACGCCGGACGCCTCCCACGCGTTCAATCTGGAGAAGCCGACTAGACTGGCTTCGCAGTCGGTGAGCCGTCAGAGAGACGGTCACCCTCGGCCTCCAAGGAGGAGACCATGCAGAGCAACAACCCGGTGTTCCGCCGCTCGGAGGAGTTCCACGCCGGTGGCACCAACGGCTACGGCAACCAGACGTACGCCGGCAACGGCCAGACGTACCAGGGCTACGGTGCCGACCCCTCGACGTGGGGCACGGGCACACCCGGGGCCCCGGGCCAGCCCACCCAGGCGCCGCCGTCGACGGGGCCGATGACGATCGACTCGGTCGTCCAGAAGACCGCCATCTCGATCGGTGTCGTGATCCTCGCCGCGCTGGCGACCTGGATCCTGTCCCCCGAGATCACCCTCGACTCCACCGGTGAGGACCTCGGCCCGCTGTTCGCGGCGATGACCATCGGTAGCCTCGGCGCCTTCGCCCTGTCGATGGTCAACTCGTTCAAGCGAGTGATCAGCCCGGCGCTGGTGCTCGCCTTCGCGGTCCTGGAGGGTGTGGCCCTCGGCGCACTCAGCAAGCTGTTCAACGCGCTCTACGAGGGCAACGTCGTGATGGGCGCCGTCATCGGCACCTTCGCTGCGTTCGCCGGCACCCTGGCGGCCTACAAGTTCTTCAACATCCAGGTCGGCGACAAGTTCCGGAAGTTCGTCATCGCCGCGGTCTTCGGCATGATCGGCCTGAGCCTGATGGAGCTGGTGCTCAGCCTGTTCGGCGCCGAGATCGGCCTGTTCGGCGTGAGTGGCCTCGGCATGCTCACCGCGGTGGCCGGCCTGGTGCTCGGTGTGTTCATGCTGATCCTCGACTTCGACTTCGTCGAGCAGGGCATCGCCAACGGCCTCCCCGAGCGGGAGTCCTGGCGCGCCGCGTTCGCGATGACCGTCAGCCTGGTCTGGATCTACACCAACCTGCTGCGCATCCTCGCGTTCTTCAGCGACAACTGACGCTCATCACCGCTGACCCGTCACCCATTCGGTGGCGGGTCAGCGTCATTTCTGGAGCCAGGCGAGCACGGCGAGGACCCGGCGGTTGTCGTCGGGGGCCAGAGGCAGGTCGAGCTTGGTGAAGATGCTGTTGGTGTGCTTGCCGACGGCCTTCTCGGAGAAGTACAGCCGGGCCGCGATCGCCGCGTTGGAGCGGCCCTCGGCCATCAGTGCCAGCACCTCCCGCTCGCGCGGCGTCAGTCGCTCCAGCGGGCCGGTCTTGGCCGGTTGGTGCAGCATCGTGGCGACCACCTCGGGGTCGAGGACCGTCCCCCCGGCAGCCACCTGGTCGATCGCCGCGACGAACTGGTCGAGGTCGGTCACCCGGTCCTTCAACAGGTAGCCGACGGCGCCGCTGCCGTCGGCCAGCAGCTTGCGGGCGTACTCCGGCTCGACCATGGCGCTCAGGACCAGCACGGGGAGCCCCGGCCGGGCTGCCCGCGCCGCGATGGCGGCGACAAGCCCCTCGGTCGTCTGGGTCGGCGGAAGCCGTACGTCGACGACCGCGGCATCGAGGTCGGGGTCGGCCAGCGCCGCGACCAGCGCGGGTCCGTTGTCGACCTCCACCACCTGGTGCCCGAGGTCGGTCAGGACCCGGGTCAGGCCCCTCCGGAGGAGGGCTTGGTCCTCTGCGAAGACAATGCGCACGGCAGCTCCATGGTGATGAGGGTGGGTCCTCCGACGGGACTCGACACGCTGATCGTGCCGTCGAACACCGAGAGGCGCTGACGCACCCCCGTGAGTCCACTGCCGTTCGGGTCGGCGCCGCCCGAGCCGTCGTCCCCGACCTCGACCCGCAACAGACCGTCGTAGTGCCCGAGTCGCACCCACGCGCGCTGGGCGCCGGCGTGCTTCACGACGTTGGTCAGGCACTCCGCCACCGCGAAGTAGACGGCGGACTCGACCGCGGCCGGGGGATGGCCGGGGACGTCGGTGCTCACCGAGACGGCGATCGGTGCGGCGTAGGCCAGCGCCTCGACCCCGCCGACCAGGCCCTGGTCGGCGAGTGCGGGCGGGTGGATCCCCTTGATCAGGGCGCGCATCTCCGCGAGCGCGGCCAACGTCGTCTCCCGAGCCTGGCGGAGCTTCTCGCTCGCGGCCTCGGGATCCGTCGCGACCAGCTTCTCGGCCATGCCGAGGTGCATGCCGGCGGCGATCATCTGGGCCTGGGCGCCGTCGTGCAGGTCGCGCTCGATCCGGCGTACCTCGGCGGCGGAGTGGTCGAGCGTCTCCGCCCGTGAGGCGGTGACCTCCTCCACGCGCTGCTCGAGACGCTCGACGCGGGAGTGCCCGAGGATCCCGCGCTCGGCGAGGGCTCGAGCCCGGGCGAGGTGCGGTGTGACCAGCCACCATGCCACCAGCATCGGTCCGTCCAGCAGCACCAGCAGCCACCAGAAGAGGCCCCCGTCGACGAACGCGCCGACCAGGTGGACCACGGGCGCGATCAGCAGCAGCGCGGGCAGCGCCGAGAGCACGAAGCCGCCGGTGGCCGAGAACCACAGGAACGCGACGTCCCGCCAGCGGGCCGGATCGCGGAGCCAGACGAACGGCCTCGTGATGCCGTTGGTGCCGTCGGTGGGGGCGTAGCCGGACGGGATCTCCTCGTCGAGCAGCGCCCCGCTGACCCGGCGGTGCAGCCGGGTCAGCTCCTCGGTGGCCGGGACCGCCGCCCAGGCGAGGGCGAAGCCGGCCAGCGCCAGCCCGAGCGGCACCGAGAGGATCGTGAGGATCCCCAGGAACAGCGCCACCGGCAGCCCGAGCAGCGCCAACCCGACACCGACCACGGTGAGCCGCAGCCGCTCGCGGACAGCGGGCTCGTCGACCGGGAGCGGCCGGACCGTGCCGATCGGCGCGAGCCACGTGTCCATGGCCCCGAAGTCTGTCATCGGACGGGCACCGCCCTGGCCCGGGTCAGCCCCGCGCGCGCCGCCCCGAGGGTCAGCAGCACCACGCCCGCCACGATCAGCGGCGGCAGCCACAGCTGCCCGTCGGGGACGACGCCCTCGTCGCGGGCGACCGCGAAGGGCACCACCGTCGCGAGGGAGGCGACCAGGCCGAGCGCGACGCCGGCGACGGCGACGATGGCCGACTCCGCCAGCACCGAGGAACGGATCTGGTCGGGCGTCGCGCCCACGAGGTGGAGCCGGTGCAGCTCGAGCCGGCGGTCGGACAGCACGGCGGCGAAGGCGTTGACCACCATGATCGCCGCGAACAGCGTGATCATGCCCGTGACGACGTTGTTGAGCAGGTTGATCGTCTCGGTCTCGGCGTCCGGCGTCGCGGTCATCGTCCGGCCGTCGATCCCGACCAGCATCAGCACGCCCACGGCGGCCGAGGTCAGCACGATCACCGGCGCCAGGACGCCCGCGAGCAGGTGGGCGCGCCGGGTCGTGTTGTACGCCGCGAGGTAGCCCGGGGCGCCGCCGCCGAACGCCGGCCGGAGCAGCGTGCCCGTCCAGCGCAGCAGGACCGGGGCCAGGGTGGCCAGCCCGAGCCCGACCAGGATGGACGCCGAGCCGGAGGTCTGCATCGCTGCGTAGGGGTCCGGGTCATCGGCGGTGACGGTGATCGTCACGACGCCGAGGCCCACGCCGTACGCGACCATCAGGGCGCCGGCGGCGACCCGCCACCAGCGCATCCGGCCGGTCTGTGCGCGCGCCTCGGAGAGCACCAGCGTCGCCGGGCCGCGGACGGCCCTGCGGCCGGCGATCGCGGTGGCGACCATCGCGGTCAGCACCACGCCCGCAGCGGTCGCCCCGAGCGAGGCCAACCCGCCGGCGTACGCGACGTCGTCGCCGATCATCCCGCCGGAGCGGAGCATCGCGAGGAGCGCCCGACCGCCGGGCCAGGCGAGCAGGGCGCCGGCGGCCGCGGCGGCCGCGGTCACGAGGAGCGCCTCCGAGCGGATCAGGCCTCGCGCCTGGCGGGGCGTCCCGCCGATGGTGCGGAGCAGGCCGATCTCGGCGGTCCGCTGCCGGACCGTGATGCCCATCGTGGAGGCGACCGAGAACAGCACGATCAGGGCGCCCCAGCCGCCGACGACCGCGCCCATGATCGTCAGCGACTCGGCGTCGGCGTCGGACACCGGGCCGGAGGCGGTCTCGACGAGGGTCGCGAAGGAGCCGATCAGGGCGGTGCCGAGCAGCACGGTCACGAAGGTGGCCGTGAACGCGGTCGAGCGGTGCCGCAGCGACCGCAGCGCCAGGCGGGTCATCGGGTCACGACCAGGTCGTCGAGGTGGGCCATCTGGCCGGCGACGGCGTCGGCGGTCGGGCGCTCCATCCGGCCGGCCACCCGACCGTCGACGAGGAACACGACCGTGTCGGCGTACGCCGCAGCCACCGGGTCGTGGGTGACCATCACGACGGTCTGCTGCAGGTCGTCGACCGAGTCGCGGAGCAGCTGGAGCACGTCGCGAGCGGTCGTGGAGTCGAGCGCGCCGGTCGGCTCGTCGGCGAGTACGACGGCGGGGTCGGTCACCAGCGCCCGGGCGATCGCGACCCGCTGCTGCTGGCCGCCCGAGAGCGTGTCGGGCAGGTGCCCGCGGCGCTCGGCGAGGCCGACCCGCTCGAGCATCGCGGCCACGCCGCGCCGGTCCGGACGACGGCCGGCGAGGCGAAGGGGGAGCGCGACGTTCTGGTCGGCGGTGAGGTAGGGCATCAGGTGGAAGCCCTGGAACACGAAGCCGAGGCGCTCGCGACGCAACCGGGTGCGACGGTCCTCGTCCCAGTCGGTGATGTCGTTCCCGTCGATGGTCACCCGGCCCTCGCTGGGTCGCTCGAGCCCCGCCGCGCAGGAGAGGAACGTGGACTTGCCGGAACCGGACGGTCCCATCACGGCGGTGAAGGTCCCGCGGTGGAAGACCAGGTCGATCCCGTCGAGGGCGCGGACCGCGCCAGGGCCCTCGCCGTAGGTGTGCGCCAGGCCGGTGACGGCCAGCGCTGGGTGGTGGTTCATGAGGTCTCCTCGGTCGTCTCGATGTCGGTGTCTCGACGCTAGGAGCGCTCTCTGGCGTCCTCGATGGGGTTGGGCAGCCGATCGGGGTAGGGCTGGGCCTACCCCTCGGACGCTCGGCCGAGAAGGTCTGTCGTATGGTTAGGCTCACCTAACCGCCGACCCGGCGGGTCTCGGACGACGAAGAGTGAGGACACATGCGCACGACCATGCGCGCCTGCGTCGGCCTGGTGGCCGCCGGGCTGGTGCTCAGCGCCTGCGGCAGCGACATCGACGAGGGCGACGACAACGCCGCCGAGAACGACAACGTCCCCTCGGGGCCGTGGGAGTTCACCGACGGATCCGGCGAGGTCGTGAAGCTCGACGAGACGCCGACCCGGATCATCGCGCACTCCGGCGAGGCCGCCGCGCTGATGAGCTACGGCATCAAGCCGGTCGGCATCTACGCCGACGAGTCCGTCAAGACCGACCCCAACCTCGAGGGTCTCGACCTCACCGGCATCGAGATCCTGGGTGAGGAGTGGGGGAGCATCGACGTCGCCAAGGCGAGCACGCTCAACCCCGACCTGATCGTCGCCGACTGGTGGCCCGCCGAGAAGGCGCACAGCGGCCTGGAGGAGGGCGTGAAGGAGTCCAGCAAGAAGCTGGCCGATCTCGCGCCGGTGGTCGGTGCCTCGCAGGGCTCCTCGATCCTCGAGCTGGCGGAGGGCTACGAGGACCTCGCCGAGAGCCTCGGCGCCGACGTGGACGACCCCGAGCTGTCCGCCGACAAGACCCGCTTCGAGGAGGCCCGCGACGCGTTCACGGAGCTCGTCGAGTCCAAGGAGGGACTGGATGCCCTCGCCGTGTCGCCCGCCGACGACCTGCTCTACGTCGCCAACCCGGAGTACGCCCCCGAGCTGCTCGACTTCCAGGCGTGGGGCCTCGACGTGATCAACCCGGACAAGCCGGACCCGGGCTTCCCCTACTGGGAGAACCTCAGCTGGGAGAACGCCGACAAGTACCAGCCCGACGTGCTCCTGCTGGACTCGCGGACCTTCGACGACTCGCTCGCCACCGGTGAGAAGCAGCCCACCTGGGACAGCATCAAGGCGGCCGAGGCCGGTCAGGTGATCTCGTGGCCGGCGTTCTGGCTGCACACCTACGGCCACTACGCCGACGCGCTGGAGCAGCTCACCGCCGATCTCGAGGGCATCGACGAG
This sequence comes from Nocardioides sp., assembly GCA_035710425.1. Classification (GTDB taxonomy): domain Bacteria; phylum Actinomycetota; class Actinomycetes; order Propionibacteriales; family Nocardioidaceae; genus Nocardioides. The sequence goes on along the minus strand of DASTDJ010000153.1, from coordinate 5,073 downwards.
AACGTCGGCAGCTAGCGACATGGCAACGGCGCTCGCCCAGGCGCCGGAGGCGGGGTCCCGGACCACCAGGACCCGCCGCCGGGGCCTGGGGCTCGGCCTCGTGGTGCTTCTCGGGGTGCTCGGGCTGGTGACGTTCCTCAGCATCACCCAGGGATCGCGGGACATCTCGTTGGGCGAGGTGCTGCGGGCGTTCGGTGACTTCAGCACCGGCAAGGTCAACGACACGGTGACGCTCGAGGTCCGGGTGCCGCGCACGATCATCGGGCTGCTGGCGGGCGCTGCCCTCGGGCTCTCGGGCGCGCTTCTCCAGGGCGTGACCCGCAACCCGCTGGCCGACCCCGGGATCATGGGCGTCAACGCCGGCGCGGCGGCGGCGGTCGTCGCGGCGATCACGTTCCTCGGCGTCGACGGGGTCTCGTCGTACCTCTGGTTCGCGTTCGTAGGCGCGGCGCTGGCCACGGTGCTCGTGTACGCCGTCGGCTCGCTCGGACGCGACGGCGCCACCCCGGTCAAGCTGGCCCTGGCCGGGGCGGCGATCGCCGCCGGGCTCACGTCGTACACGACGGCGATGATCATGACCAACGACCGCACGCTCGACGAGCTGAGGTTCTGGCAGGTCGGGTCGCTCGCCGGTCGCTACGCGCCGGTGGTGACCGCCGTGGCTCCGTTCGTGATCGTCGGCTGCCTGTTGGCGCTGGTGTGCGGGCGATGGCTGAACGCGCTGGCACTCGGCGAGGACACCGCTCGCTCGCTGGGCGTGCACGTGGGGCGCACCCGGCTCGGGCTGTTCGCGGTCATCGCCCTGCTCTGCGGGGCGGCGACCGCGGCCTGCGGCCCGATCGTGTTCGTCGGTCTGGCCGTGCCCCACCTGGCCCGGCTGGTCTGTGGGCCCGACTACCGCTGGATCCTGCCGTACTCGATGGTGATCGGGCCGATCCTGCTGCTGGTCTGCGACGTGCTCGGCCGGGTGCTCGCCGGCGACGGTGAGCTCCAGGTCGGCGTGATGTTGGGCATCGTCGGCGCGCCGTTCTTCATCGCACTGGTTCGCTACGGCCGGCTGGCGGAGCTATGAGCACCCTTGCACCGACCCGCGACGAGGTCCGAAGCGACCTGCGGGCCGACCGGCGTGGCCGCCGCCGCCGAGCGCTGATCGTCAACGTCGCCCTCGCGGTCGTGGTGGTGGCGCTGACGATGGTCACCCTGACGATGGGCAGTGTCCGGCTGAGCGCGCGTCAGGTGCTGCTGTCGCTGCTCGGCGTGATGGACAACGAGGCGGTCAACTTCGTGGTCCAGGGCATCCAGTGGCCGCAGGCCAAGTCGGCGCTCGCCACCGGCCTGGCACTCGGGCTCGCGGGCACGCTGTTCCAGCAGCTGCTCCGCAACCCGCTCGCCTCGCCGGACTTCGTGGGGATCTCGTCCGGCGCCAGTGTGGCCGCGGTGGCCGGCATCGTGATCTACGACTTCGGCGGCATCGGGATCCCAGCGCTGGCCGTGCTGGGGGCCCTGGTCTCCTCGGTGCTGATGTACGTGCTCGCCTGGAAGGACGGCGTCAGCGGCTACCGCTTCATCCTGATCGGCATCGGCATCTCGAGCTTCATGTTCGGGCTGGTCAGCTACCTCCTGACCCACTCCCGGCTCCAGGAGGCGCGGGAGGCGATGCACTGGCTCACCGGCTCGGTGGGTCAGTCCGGTCCCACCGAGGTCAACGCGCTGTTGATCGCGCTCGCCGTGCTGGTGCCGCTCAGCCTGGTTCTCCGCCGGATGCTGCGTGCGCTGGAGCTCGGCGACGACACGGCCCGGGTCCTCGGCACCCGGGCGGAGCTCGCCCGAGTGGTGCTGATCGCCGTCGCGGTGGTGCTCACCGGCCTGGCGACTGCCGTGGCCGGTCCGCTGCTGTTCGTCGCACTGGTAGCCGGGCCGATCGCCGACCGGCTGCTCGGCCCGGCGGCGGGCGGCCTCCTCGCCGCGGCCGCCGTCGGCGCGGCGGTGGTGCTCACCTCCGACTACATCGCGGTGAACCTGATGCCCACCCAGCTGCCCACCGGGGTGATCACGGGGGCCGTGGGCGCGCCGTACCTGCTGTGGCTGCTGGCCACCACCAACAGAGAGAGCACGTGATGACCGGTCGCCTTTCAGCGCGCGGGTTGAGCCTCGGGTACGCCGAGCGCGACGTCGTCAAGGAGCTCGACGTCGACATCCTCGACGGACGGCTGACCGCCATCGTCGGCGCGAACGCCTGCGGGAAGTCCACCCTGCTGCGCGGCATGGCGCGGCTGCTGAAGCCGCGGTCCGGCGAGGTGCTGCTCGACGGCACCCCGGTGACCGAGCTGGCCTCCCGCGAGGTGGCGAAGGTGCTCGGCCTGCTGCCGCAGACCCCCATCGCTCCGGACCGGATCACGGTGGGCGACCTGGTGTCCCGCGGCCGGCATCCCCACCAGGGGTGGTTCCGGCAGTGGACCGCCGCCGACGAGGAGGCGGTCGCCGCCGCCCTGGAAGCCACCGAGACCGCCGACCTGGTGCACCGGCCGGTGCAGGAGCTGTCGGGCGGCCAGCGGCAGCGGGCCTGGGTCGCGATGGCCCTGGCCCAGGAGACCGACCTGCTGCTGCTCGACGAGCCGACGACGTTCCTCGACATCAACCACCAGGTGGAGCTGCTCCGCCTGTTGCGCGACCTGAACCGGCGGACCGGCCGCACCATCGTCGTGGTGCTCCACGACCTCAACCTCGCCTGCCGGTACGTCGACCACGTGGTGGCGATGGCCGACGGGCACATCGTCGCCGAGGGTCAGCCGGTCGACGTGGTCACCGCCGCGCTGGTCGAGAAGGTCTTCGGGCTGGCGTGCGTGGTGGTGCCCGACCCGGTCGCGGGCACGCCGATGATCGTGCCTGCGGACGACGAGTTCTCCGACTAGCTGGAAGCGTCGACGGTCTCGGACGCCGCGGGCGCCTCGCCCTCGGCCTGGGGCCGGCGGCGCCGGTGCCGCAGCTCGACCCAGAGCCCGCGCACGCCGAGCCGGTCGCCGCCGACCTCGGTGCCGTCGAGCTCGGTGCCGGTCTCCTTGACCGCCCGGACCGCGGCCCGGGTCACCGGCAGCACGCCCTCGCCGCGGAACGGCTCCGGCTGCGCCTCGTCCTCGGGCGCGAGCCCGAGAGCCGCCAGCACGGAGGGGATCAGCAGGTTGGTCAGCGCGGAGTAGCCCTGCGCGGAGGGATGGAACTGGTCAGGACCGAACAACAGTGCCGGGGCGGCGTCGAACTCCGGGCCCAGGATCGACCCCAGTGAGACGGTCCGGCCGCCCTCCTTGATGACCGCGATGGTCTGGGCCGCGGCGAGCCGGCGCGACCAGGCCCGGGCCACCTGCTTCAGCGGCGGCGCGATCGGCTTGACCGTGCCGAGGTCCGGGCAGGTGCCCACGACGACCTCGACGCCCGCCTCGCGCAGCCGGCGCACGCCTTCGGAGAGGTGGCGCACCGACTCGGCGGGCAGCGTCCTGTGAGTGACGTCGTTGACGCCGATCAGGATCACCGCGACGTCGGGCTCGATCGGCAGCGCCCGCGCGATCTGGGTGACCAGGTGGGGGGTGCGGGCGCCGACGACCGCGTAGTCGCGCAGGTAGACCCGGCGATCGGCGTGCTCGGAGATGCCGCTGGCGAGGAGTGCGCCGGGGGTCTCCTCGACCCTCTCGACGCCGTATCCGGCCGCGCTCGAGTCACCGAGCAGCGCGAGCCGGAAGGCCGGTCCGGAACGCTCGCGGCCGTACCAGCCGGTCGCGTCGGGCGGCGGGTCCTCGCGCACCTCGCCGATGGTCCGCCGGGCCAGCTTGGCCTCCACGTTGAGCACGCCGTACAACGCACCGCCGAGCAGCGACAGACCGCCGCCGCCGTATGCAGCGGCGGCGGCGAGCTTGCGTGCAGCGCCTGCCTTCCCCATTGCCGCGATCCTACGGATGCCACATAGATTGAGCGGATGCAGTACGTGAACTCGCTCCTTGACCTGATCGGCAACACCCCACTGCTCCGTCTCTCGACGACGCTCGACGAGGTGAGCGAGTCAGCGCCACCGGTGCTGGCCAAGATCGAGTACTTCAACCCCGGCGGGTCGGTGAAGGACCGGATCGCCACCCGGATGATCGAGGCCGCGGAGGCCTCCGGTGAGCTGAAGCCGGGCGGGACGATCGTGGAGCCGACCTCCGGCAACACCGGGGTGGGGCTGGCGATGGTGGCTCAGGCGAAGGGCTACAAGTGCGTGTTCGTCTGCCCCGACAAGGTCAGCGAGGACAAGCGCAACGTGATGAAGGCGTACGGCGCCGAGGTCGTCGTCTGTCCGACTGCCGTAGCGCCGGAGCACCCCGACTCCTACTACAACGTCTCCGACCGCCTGGCCTCGCAGCCGGGTGCCTGGAAGCCGGACCAGTACTCCAACCAGCACAACCCGCGCTCCCACTACGAGACCACGGGTCCGGAGATCTGGGAGCAGACCGAGGGTCGGGTCACCCACTTCGTGGCCGGCATGGGCACCGGCGGCACCATCAGCGGCGTCGGCCGGTACCTGAAGGAACAGAACCCGGACGTCCAGGTCATCGGCGCCGACCCGGAGGGCTCGGTGTACTCCGGCGGCACCGGCCGACCGTACCTGGTCGAGGGCGTCGGCGAGGACTTCTGGCCGGAGACGTACGACCGGGACGTCTGTGACGAGATCATCGAGGTGAGCGACAAGGAGTCGTTCTATCTGACCCGGCGCCTCGCCCGCGAGGAGGGCCTGCTCGTCGGCGGATCGTGCGGCATGGCCGCGGTCGCCGCGCTCCGGGTGGCCCGCGACGCCGGGCCCGATGCCGTGGTCGTCGTCCTGCTTCCGGACGGCGGCCGCGGCTACCTGTCCAAGATCTTCAACGACGACTGGATGGCCCGCTACGGCTTCCTGTCCACGGGAACGGGCGAGGCCACCGTCCTCGACGCGCTCCGCGCGAAGGACGGCGCGATGCCGCCGCTGGTCCACGTCCACCCGACCGAGACGGTCCGCGACGCGATCGACTACATGCGCGAGTACGCCGTGTCGCAGCTGCCGGTCCTCAA
>DASTDJ010000152.1:0-7525 GCA_035710425.1 Nocardioides sp. | reverse complement strand
CGGCGCCGGGTACCGTCGGTGACCTGGGCCCACGACTTCGCCAACAAGCACCACGTGCCGTCCTACGACGCCGCTGTCGTCGGCATCCCGCAGCGGATGCGCGACTACAACCGGCGCAAGAAGCAGCAGGGCCTGTAGCTCCCTCCGGCGCGCTGTCGGTGGCCGGCCCTAGCCTCCGGCCGTGGACATTCGCGTGGTGGAGCTCCGCCAGTACCTCCTCAAGCCCGGGCGCACCGACGACCTGATCGACGTCTTCGACCGCGAGCTGGTCGAGACCCAGGAGGCCTGCGGCATGCGGGTCATCGGGCAGTTCCGCGACCTCGACCGGCCAGACTGGTTCGTGTGGCTGCGGGGGTTCGCCGACATGGAGACCCGTCGGCAGGCGCTGACCGACTTCTACGACGGACCGGTCTGGAAGGAGCACGGGCCGGCTGCTGCCGACACCATGATCGACAGCGACGACGTGCTGCTGCTCGAGCCGATGACTCTCGACCTGCCCGCGGAGCGGTCCGAGGACAAGGCGTCGCCCTTCACGATCACGGTCTACGACGGCACGCCGGAGGACGCAGGGGATGCGCCGGTGGCGCTGCTCCGCACCCTCCACGCGGAGAACACCTTCCCCCGGCTCCCCGTCGTCGAGGGAGTGGAGGTCACGGTGCGCATCGACCACGGTGCGGCGCCGCCGGGCCCGGTCCAGCAGACGATCCGGGCGCTGCCGACGGGGCGTTCGCTGCTCCGCTGAGTCAGGCCTCGCTCATCGCTCGCGCGAACTCCACCAGCGTGGTGACCGAGACGCCGGTGCCGCCCGAGGTCACGTGACCGTAGGGTCCGCCGCTGTTGAACGAAGGCCCGGCGATGTCGAGGTGGGCCCAGGGGATGCCGCCGGTGAACTCGCGCAGGAAGGCAGCGGCGAACAGCCCGCCGCCCCAGCGGATCCAGTCGTGCTGGGCCAGGTCGGCGATCTTGCTGCTGTGGATCCGGGTGTCCATGTGCTCGGGGATCGGCATCGGCCAGTTGTCCTCGCCCGCGACGGTCGACGCGGCCAGCACCCGGTCGACGATCTCGGGGTCACCCATCACGCCACCGAGCTTGTCGCCCAGGGCGGCGACCATGTGGCCGGTCAGGGTGGCCACGTCGAGGAGCACGTCGGGCTTCCGCTCGGTCGCGCGGACCATCGCGTCGCCGAGCACCAGGCGCCCCTCGGCGTCGGTGTTGAGGACCTCGACCGTGGTGCCGCCGTAGAGCGTGAGGACGTCGCCGGGGCGCATCGAGGCGCCACCCACCATGTTCTCCGCCATCGGCACGAACCCGCTCACCTGGAGCGGGAGTCCCAGCTGAGCGATCACGAACATCGCCTGCACCACCGCCGCGGCGCCGGCCATGTCCGACTTCATCTCGGTCATGCTCCCGGAGGGCTTGATGGTGAGCCCGCCGGAGTCGTAGGTGATGCCCTTGCCGACCATGGCGAGGTGCCGGCGGGCGCCGCGGGGGGCGTAGCTCAGCTCGACCAGCCGCGGGGGAGCCGCCGAGCCGGCTCCGACGCCGAGCAGCCCGCCGCAGCCGAGCTCGGCGAGCTTCTGCTCGTCCAGGACCGAGACCTTGATCTTGCCCTTCCCCTTCGCGTACGGCTTGGCCGCCTCGACCACCGCGTCCGCGAAGGCCGGCGGCGTCAGGTCGCCGGGGGGCGTGTTCACCCAGTCGCGGGTCGTGGCCACCGCGCGGGCCAGCACCTGTGCCTCGTCGAACGCCGCGATCGTGTCCTTGCGCCGGGCCGCCGGGCTGAGCACCACGACGTCGCCCGGGGCGGTGCGCGTCGATCCGTTCTTGTACGCCGTGAACGTGTAGCCCCCGAGCAGGTGGCCCTCGGTCACCGCGCGCACGAGGTCGGGGGAGTCGGCCGGCAGCGCGAGTGCGACCGAGGCCGCGTTGGTCGCCGTCCGGGCGGCGACGCCGGCCGCCCGGCGTACGGCGGTCGTGGTCGCCTCGGGGCCGAGACCGACCAGCACCAGCAGGGGAGAGGAGATGGCGCCGCCCGTCGGTACCTTGACCACCTCGCCGGCCTTGCCCTTGACGTCGAGCGCCGCGAGGAGGGGCGTGAACCTGCGGCCGTAGGCCTTGGCGACCGGCTCGCCACCCGGCGCGACGGTCGGACCGCCCGGTCCCGAGAGAAGCCCCACGACCACCGCGTCGGCACGGGTCTTCGCGGGGCTGGCCGTGCGCAGGGTGTAGGTACTCACCGGCGAAGGATAACCAGGGCGCTGCGGTAGGTTTCCGGCCATGGCCGACGACAGCGATCTGCTGCGCTCTCCCTTGCACGATCGGCACGAGAAGCTCGGTGCGAAGTTCGCCGAGTTCGGAGGCTGGTCGATGCCGGTGGAGTACGCCGCCGGCGTGGTCAAGGAGCACACCGCGGTCCGCGAGAGCGTCGGGATCTTCGACGTCAGCCACCTCGGCAAGGCCGTCGTGAGCGGCCCCGGGGCGGCGGCGTACGTCAACGCCACGCTGAGCAACGACCTCGACCGGATCGGGCCCGGACAGGCGCAGTACACGCTGTGCTGCGACGCCGAGACCGGCGGCATCGTCGACGACCTGATCGCCTACTACCGCGACGACGAGCACGTGCTGCTGGTCCCCAACGCCGCCAACACCGCCGAGGTCGTGCGCCGCCTGGAGGCCACCGCGCCCGACGGCGTGGCCGTCCACAACCGCCACCGCGACTACGCCGTGCTCGCCGTCCAGGGCACCCACTCCGACGAGGTCCTCGCCCGGGTCGGGCTGCCGGTCGGCCACGACTACATGTCCTTCGCTGAGACCACGTTCGAGGGGATCGGCGTCGTGGTCTGCCGGACCGGCTACACCGGCGAGCGCGGCTACGAGCTCATCACGGCCAACGAAGGCGCCGGAGCGCTCTGGGACGCGCTGCTGGCGGCGGGGGAGGAGTTCGGCATGCTGCCGTGCGGCCTGGGCGCCCGCGACACGCTGCGCACCGAGATGGGCTACCCGCTGCACGGCCAGGACATCTCGCCGGAGGTCACCCCCAACGAGGCCCGGCTCGGCTGGGCCGTCGGTTGGGGCAAGGACGCGTTCTGGGGCAAGGACGTGCTGCTGGCCGAGAAGGAGGCCGGGCCGCGCCGGCGCCTGGTCGCGCTCAAGTCCACCGGCCGGGCGATCCCGCGGCCGCACATGTCAGTGAGCCTGACGCCCGACGTGCTGCTGGGGGAGATCACCTCCGGCACGTTCTCGCCGACCCTGAAGGTCGGGATCGGCCTGGCGCTGGTGGCCTCGGTGGTCGCCCCCGACGCGCAGGTCGGCGTCGACGTCCGCGGCCGTCGCGAGATCTTCGAGCTGACCAAGCTGCCGTTCGTGGACACCTCGGTGCGCGAGGGGTCGTCGTCGTGAACCTCCCCGAGCAGCCCGCCACGTTCCGCAAGCCCACCGCGACCGAGCGCCCCTGGTGGTGGCGGCTGGAGGACGCCGACGGCACCGAGGTCGAGGTGTCGGGTGAGCTCGCCGAGCAGCGGTTCGCCAGCCAGGCCGACGCCGAGTCCTGGGTCGGGGAGATCTGGTCGGAGCTCGCCGAGGAGGGTGTCGAGGCGGTCACCCTCTTCGAGCTCGAGCGCCGGGTCTACGGGCCGATGTCGCTGCGGGCCTGACCTCCTGGCGGTGGGCCGATGACGGACGACCGGGACTTCACGTCGTACGTCGCCGCGCGCTGGACTCCACTGGTGCGCTCGCTCCTCGCGCTCGGCGCGCCGCTGGAGGCTGCACATCGTGGAGCGGCGGAGACCCTGTCCCGGTGCCATGACTCCTGGGACGAGCGAGACGCGTGGGCGGACCTCGACGTCCACGTGTTCCAGGACCTGGTGAGCCGCTGGAAGCGGCGCCGGGACGCGTGGTGGGAGCTGTCCGCGCGAGACCGCGAGGTGGAGGCCGCACCGGGATGGCCCGAGATCGAGGCCACTCTCGACCGGATCGACGTGGCGGGCCGCACGGCCCTGGTGCTCCGGGAGGTGGCCCGCCTGAGCCCGGACCAGGCCCAGGACGTGGCCGGTGCGGACGGAGCGCCGGCGGACCCGGCGCTGGTGGCCGGCCTGCGCGCTGCCGTCGAGATGTTCCCCGTCGACCAGCCGCCGGTCGCGGAGATGATCGCGGCCTCCCGGCGCCGTCGCGGGCGGATGCGGGCCCTCTCCGTCGCCGGAGGTGTCGCGGTCGTGGTCGTGGCCGGCGTCGTGACCGCGATCGCCCTCCGGGCCGGCAACCCGTCGGCGGACGAGTCCGGTGAGACGTTCGACCCGGTGACCAGCCGCTCCTACGACAACCCCTCCCCGCTCGCCTGGTACGCCGACGGCACGCTCTACCTCCCGCACTCACAGGTCGACCTGCGTGACGTGCGCGCCTTCGCCCAGTGGGACGACGGGGCCGTCTACCTCGACCTCCGGGGCAACCTGGTCACGGTCACCCGGGACGGCGAGCGCAGGCTCGTCGCCGCGGTGGACCCGGACAGCACCTTCCTCGTGTCGGACACCGAGGACCGGCTCGTGTGGGTCGACCCCGAAGGCCCGGTGCTCGTCGACTACGACCTCGACACCCAGGAGCGGCTCCGCGAGGTCGACCTGGAGGAGCGCCCGGTCCGGATCGTCTCCCTCGAGGATGCCGGCGCGTACGTCGCCTCCGCCGAGCAGCTGCTGTCGGTCAACCTCGACCAGGGCTCGGTCGACGTGGTCCCTGACTGGCGACTGCCGGGGGAGCTGGAGCGGGACGGCCGGTTCGTGCTGACCCAGGAGGGCGCCGGGGCGGCCACGGCCCGGATCCGTCTCTACGACACCGACACCGCGCACCCGGTGGCGCTCGACATCGACGAGCCGCGGAGCGTCACGGCGGCCCGGTTCGCGCCCGACCACTCGGTGGTGATGCTCCTCGAGCCGCCGGGCTCGCAGGTCTCGGAGGTCCATCGCTGCGCCACGCCGTACGCCGACTGCCAGCTGGTCGCGTGGTACCCCGCCGGCGGTGCGCGCTCACTGCTCCCTCGTTAGTGCCCCGCGGCCGGCGTCCTCGCGCGCCCTGGAACACGCCAACCACATGAGGACCCCGACCACGGTGCCGTGGGACTAGGTTGGGACCGTGCAGGTCTACCTCGATCTCCTCCGCCGGATCCTCGACGAGGGCGTCGAGAAGGGCGACCGCACCGGCACCGGCACCCTGAGCGTCTTCGGGCACCAGATGCGTTTCGACCTGGGCGCCGGGTTCCCCCTCGTCACCACCAAGAAGATCCACACCCGGTCGGTGTTCGCCGAGCTGCTGTGGTTCCTCCGCGGCGACACCAACGTGAAGTGGCTCCAGGACCGCGGGGTGACGATCTGGGACGAGTGGGCCGATGCCGATGGCGACCTCGGGCCGGTCTACGGCTACCAGTGGCGCTCCTGGCCCACCCCCGACGGCGGCCACGTCGACCAGATCGCGAAGATCGTCGAGCAGATCCGCCAGGACCCCGACTCGCGCCGGCACATCGTCTCCGCCTGGAACGTGTCCGACATCCCGCAGATGGCGCTCGCCCCGTGCCACGCGCTGTTCCAGTTCTACGTCGCCGACGGCAGGCTGTCCTGCCAGCTCTACCAGCGCTCGGCGGACGTCTTCCTCGGCGTGCCGTTCAACATCGCGTCGTACGCCCTGCTCACCCACATGGTCGCCCAGGTCACCGGGCTCGGCGTGGGCGACTTCGTCCACACGCTGGGTGACGCCCATCTCTACGCCAACCACCTCGAGCAGGCCCGGGTCCAGCTCACCCGCGACCCGCGGCCGCTGCCGACCCTGGTGCTCGACCCGTCGGTCACGGCACTCGACGAGTTCGACCTCGAGCACATCGAGGTCGCCGGCTACTACCCGCATCCCGGCATCAAGGCGCCCATTGCCGTCTAGCGGCCGGAGGCCGCGCGTCGTGCTGATCGCTGCGGTCGCCGACAACGGCGTGATCGGCGACGCCGGCACCATCCCCTGGCACCTGCCCGACGACTTCGCGCACTTCAAGCGCACCACCCTCGGCCACACGCTGCTGATGGGGCGGGCGACGTACGACTCGATCGGGCGGCCACTCCCGGGGCGCACCACCATCGTGCTCACCCGCGACCCTTCGTGGTCCGCGGAGGGGGTGCTGGTCGCGTCGTCGTTCGACGCGGCGATGGAGTTGGCCGCCGAGCTGCCCGGAGACGTCTACGTCGCCGGGGGAGCCGAGATCTACGCGCTCGCTCTTCCGTACGCCGACGCCCAGGTCCTCACCGAGGTGCGGCTGAGCCCGGCCGGCGACACGCTCTACCCGCCGTTCGACCGCCACGAGTGGGTGGAGGCGCGGCGCGAGCAGCACGACGAGTTCGACCTGGTCTGGTGGGTCCGCGCTGGGAGCCGCGTGACAGGCTGAGCCGTATGGACCTGCGGATCTTCACCGAGCCCCAGGAGGGCGCGACCTACGACGACCTGCTCGCGGTCGCGCTGGAGGCCGAGCGGCTGGGGTTCGGGGCGTTCTTCCGCTCCGACCACTACCTCGGGATCGGCTCGGACGGCCTGCCCGGGCCGACGGACGCGTGGGTCACCCTGGCGGGGCTGGCGCGCGACACCTCGACGATCCGGCTCGGCACGCTGGTCACCAGTGCGACGTTCCGGCGGCCCGGCCCGCTCGCGATCACGGTCGCCACCGTCGACCAGATGAGCGGTGGGCGGGTCGAGATGGGGATCGGCGCGGGATGGTTCGAGGCCGAGCACACGGCGTACGGCATCCCGTTCCCCCAGCCGAAGGAGCGCTTCGACCGGCTGGAGGAACAGCTCGCGATCATCACCGGGCTGTGGGCGACCGAGGGCGGGTTCTCCTTCGACGGCGAGCACTACCAGGTCTCCGACAGCCCGGGCCTGCCGAAGCCGACGCAGCCGAAGCCTCCGGTACTGGTGGGCGGCAAGGGTCCCCGGCGCACCCCCGCGCTGGCCGCGCAGTACGCCGACGAGTTCAACCTGCCGTTCGTGGACGAGGCGGTCACCGAGGCGCAGTTCGCGCGGGTCCGGGAGGCCTGCGAGCGCCGCGACCGCGACCCCGACGAGCTGACCTGGTCCAACGCGCTCACCGTGTGCATCGGCGCCGACGAGGCCGAGGTGGAGCGCCGGGCCAAGGCGATCGGGCGCGAGCCCGCAGACCTGCGCGCCAACGGTCTGGCCGGCACGCCCGACGAGGTTCTGGACAAGATCGGCCGGTATGCCGCCCTCGGCAGCCAGCGGCTCTACCTGCAGGTGCTCGACCTCGCCGACCTCGACCACCTGCGCCTGGTGGCGGCGGAGGTGCTCCCACAGGCGCGAGCGATAGCCTGAGCCCATGACGTCCACCCCCGCCACGCCGTTCGGCCGGGTCCTCACTGCGATGGCGACCGCGTTCGCCGACGACGGGTCCGTCGACCTCGACGGCACCGGGGCGATCGCCCGCCTCCTGTTCGACAACGGCAACGACGTTGTCGTCGTGTCCGGCACCAAAGGCGAGTCGCCGACCACC
>DASTDJ010000151.1:0-15812 GCA_035710425.1 Nocardioides sp. | reverse complement strand
ACTACGACGATGTCCGCCCCCGCCTCGCGTGCCCGAGTGGCCTGGTCGATCAGGTTGCGGGCGTCCCACAGCGACACCGACCAGGGTCGCCCCTCGGGGAGCGGGAAGCCGTTGAGCCCGTAGGTGCCGGCCACCAGGCCGATCCGCACCGCGTCGTCGGTGGTCAGGACCACCGGCTCCCGGCGCTCCCCGGCGGTGCGAAACGTGCCGACGTGGCGGACGCCGTTGGCCTCGAGCAGGTCGGCGGTGCGGACCAGCCCCTCGAAACCCTGGTCGACCGCGTGGTTGGAGGCGGTCGTGCAGGCGTCGAAGCCCATCCGCGCGATCCACGGCGCGATCTCGGGCGGCGCCGCGAACACAGGGAAGTTCTGCAGCGGGTCGCCCTGGCCGGCGAAGGGCACCTCCTCGTGGCAGATGGCCAGGTCCGCCCCGGACACGAGCGGCCGCAGCGCCGCGAACATCGGGTCGAAGTCGTAGGGCCCGCGCGCGCCGGACCGCGCCGCGTCCTCGGCCGCGCTCTGCCAGACGGTGTTGTGCCACAGCAGGTCGCCGCCCATCACGATGGAGGCCGTACGCCGGACCGGAGCGGGCTCGGGCGGAGGCGTCGGCGTGGTCGGCACCGCGGGCGCGGTGGCGGCCTGCGGGGCGATCGTCCGGGTCACGACGGGTCCGCCGCCGGGTGCGCCGAGCGCCGCGAGCGTCGTCGCCGTGAGGAACACGAGGGCCGCCAGGACGGGGCGCCGGGCAGTCCTCACATCGGGAAGACTCTCAGGGCGCCACAAAGGTTGTGCCGGCGCCTGAAACAATCCCGGCATGAGCCAGCCCTCGGCACGGATCTCGTCGGCACTGGGACCGGCCGCCCGCGACGCCGCGATAGCGGCCATGACCGCGGACGATCAACACCCGAACGAGCTCGACGTCCTGGTCGTGGGCGGGGGAGTGGTGGGTGCCGGCACCGCCCTGGACGCCGTGACCCGGGGCCTGAGCACCGGTCTGCTCGAGCAGCGCGACCTGGCCAGCGGCACCAGCAGCCGCAGCAGCAAGCTGATCCACGGCGGGCTGCGCTACCTCGAGATGCTCGACTTCGGGCTGGTGCGCGAGGCGCTGGAGGAGCGCGGGCTGCTGTACACCCGGCTCGCCCCGCACCTGGTCCGGCCGGTGCCGTTCCTGTACCCGCTGACCCACCGCGGCTGGGAGCGCCCCTACGTCGGCGCAGGGCTGGCGCTGTACGACGCGATGGCGATGCTGGGCAAGTACGACATGGGTGTGCCGCGGCACCGCCACCTGTTCAAGCGGCAGGTGGCCCGGATCGCCCCCGACTTCAAGGCGGACGCGATCGCCGGCGCGATCCGCTACTACGACTGCCAGGTCGACGACGCGCGGCTGGTCATGACGATCGCCCGCACGGCGGCCGGGCACGGCGCCCACGTGGCGACCCGGACCAAGGTCGTCGGCTTCCTGCGCGAGGGGGAGCGGGTCATCGGCGTCCGCGCCCGCGACCTGGAGAACCAGCGCGACTTCGAGGTGCGCGCCCGCGTGGTGATCAACGCGGCCGGGGTGTGGACCGACGAGATCCAGCAGATGGTGGGCGGCCGCGGCGCGCTTCACGTGCAGGCCAGCAAGGGCATCCACCTCGTCGTGCCACGCGACCGGATCCGCTCCGAGGCCGGCTTCATCGCCCGCACCCAGACCTCGGTCCTTTTCGTGATCCCGTGGGGCCGGCACTGGATCATCGGCACCACCGACACCGCCTGGGACCTCGACAAGGCGCACCCGGCGGCCAGCCGGGCGGACATCGACTACGTGCTCGAGCACGTCAACAAGCTGCTCCGCGAGCCGCTCGACCACGACGACGTCGAGGGCGTCTACGCCGGCCTGAGGCCGTTGCTTACCGGCGAGTCCGAGCCCACGTCGCGGATCTCCCGCGAGCACACCGTGGTCACGCCGGTGCCGGGGCTGGTGATGATCGCGGGCGGCAAGCTGACGACGTACCGGGTGATGGCCAAGGACGCCGTCGACGCGGCGGCGCACTCGCTGACCACGACCGGCAACCTCGCGATCCGCGACTCGATCACCGACCAGGTCCGGCTGCTGGGCGCCGACGGCTTCGAGACCCGCACCAACCAGCGGGTGCTGCTGTCCCGGCGCTCAGGCCTGCACGTCGCCCGAATCGACCACCTGCTCGGCAGGTTCGGCGGTCTTGTCGACGACCTGCTCGCGCTGATCGCCGAGCGGCCCGAGCTGGCCCGTCCGCTGTCGGGGGCCGAGGACTACCTGACGGCAGAGGTCGTCTACGCCGTGACCCACGAGGGCGCCCGCCACCTCGACGACGTGCTCACCCGGCGTACCCGCATCTCGATCGAGACCTTCGACCGGGGCGTGGCGGCGGCGCCCCTCGCCGCGCGGCTGATGGCCGACGAGCTCGGCTGGGACGAGCAGCGCCTCGACGAGGAGATCGACCACTACCTCCGTCGGGTCGAGGCCGAGCGGCAGAGCCAGCTGAAGCTGACCGACCAGGAGGCCGACGAGGCCCGGGTCAAGGTCGCCGACATCATCTGATCACCGAGGGGGCGGGATGGCGCGGCTGGACAACGCGGAGGCCCACGAGGTCGCCCGCGCCGGCCCCGGCCGGTTCGCCTACTGGACGGTCCGGCTGCTGCTGATGCCGGTGCTGCGGCTGCTCTTCACGATGCGGGTCACCGGTCGTGAGCACGTCCCGAAGGAGGGCGCGGTCGTGATCGCGCCCAACCACAAGAGCTTCTGGGACGCGTTCTTCATCTCCGCGGTGCTGCCCCGGCGGATCTTCTTCATGGGCAAGTCGGAGCTGTTCGAGGGGCGGGCCGGACGGCTCCTGCTCGCGCTCGGCGGGTTCCCGGTACGCCGCGGCGGCTCGGACGTGGAGGCGATCGCGACGGCCTTGGCGATCCTGCACCGGGGCGACGCCCTGGCGCTGTTCCCCGAGGGCACCCGGGTGGCGGACCCCGAGCTGCTCGGTACGCCGCACCGGGGCGCGGCGCGGCTGGCCATCGAGGGCGGTGCCCCGATCGTGCCGACCGCGATCACCGGCACCGAGAAGCGCCGCTGGCCGCTCCCGAGGCGGGTGCAGGTCTCGTTCGGCGAGCCGATCCCGGTGTCCGACCTGGAGGCGACACCCGAGGACGCCGGCCGCCTCATCGACGAGACGGTCTGGCCGGTCATCACCGAGGACTACAAGCGGCTCCGCTCCCGGCCCGGTCTGATCGCGGGTGGCCTGGCGGCGGTCGGGCTCGGGTACGCCGTCCACCGCTACCGGAAGCGTTGAGTCTCGCTACCACCGGTTGCGGCCTCGTTCAACGGGCGACGCCGCGCTCGTTCCTCGCGCCCGGCTGCCCGTTGACAAACTAGAACACGTTCCACCAGTCTGCTGCGGTGACCCATGGCGCCTCGTCAGAACGCCCTCCCGAAGACTTCTCCATGCAGCGGTCGAGCCGCGACTCGGCCAACGTGCCGAAGCGGCTGGCGGAGTGGCTGGCCGGCCACCTTCCCGTCGGCGCCGAGCCCACGGTCACCCTGCACACCGGGATCGCGGCCAACGGGATGTCGTCGGAGACGCTGGTCCTCGACGCCTCGTGGACCGAGAAGGGCGAGCGGCGCGACGGCGAGTTCGTGGCCCGGGTCGCCCCGGCGGCCGAGGACGTGCCGGTCTTCCCGTCGTACCGGCTCCAGGACCAGTTCGACGCGATGCGGCTCGCCGGGCAGCGGAGCCAGGTGCCGGTGCCGACGGTCCGCTGGATGGAGCCGACCGGCGACGTGCTCGGCACCCCGTTCTTCCTGATGGACCGGATCGACGGGGCGGTGCCGCCCGACGTGCTGCCCTACAACTTCGGCGACAACTGGCTGTACGACGCCGAGGCCGAGCAGCAGCGTCGGCTGCAGGACAGCACGGTCGCGGCGATCGCGGGGCTGCACGGGATCGCCGACGCCGCGTCCACGTTCGGGTTCCTGGAGGCCGATGCCGACGGGGACTCGCCGCTGCGCCGCAACCTGGCCCGGACCCGCGCCTGGTACGACTACGCGGTCCCCGACGGCGGCCGGTCGCCGCTGATCGAGCGCGGGCTCGCCTGGCTCGAGGCCAACGTCCCGGTCAGCACTGACACCGTGCTCTGCTGGGGCGACGCCCGGATCGGCAACGTGCTCTACCGCGAGTTCGAGCCGGTCGGCGTCCTCGACTGGGAGATGGCAGCCGTCGGCCCGCGGGAGATGGACCTCGCCTGGCTGGTGTTCGCGCACCGCGTCTTCGAGACCATCGCCGGCGCCCTGGGCCTGCCCGGCATGCCCGACTTCCTGCGCGAGGACGACGTGCGATCGACGTACGCCGCGCTCACCGGCGTCGAGGTCGGCGACCTGGGCTGGTACCAGCTCTACGACGCCGTGCAGTGGGGGATCGTGTTCCTGCGGACCGGCGCCAGGCAGGTCCGGTTCGGCGAGATCGAGGCGCCCGACGACGTGGAGTCCCTGATGCACCACCGGCCATTGTTCGAGCAGCTGCTCGACGAGGCGGGTGCCTGATGGTCGGGCCGCTCGACGAGTACCCGATCCACCAGTTGCCGCTGCCGGTCGGCTGGGCCGGCCCCAGCGACCGCAACTTCTACGACCGGTGCTACCTCAACGCCCACGACCGCACCGGCGACATCTTCGTGATCAGCGGGCTCGGCTACTACCCGAACCTCGGCGTGAAGGACGCGTTCTTCCTGGTCCGGCGCGGCGACACCCAGACCGCCGTCCACCTCTCCGACGAGATCGACGACGACCGGCTCCACCAGCACGTCGGCGGCTACCGGATCGAGGTCGTCGAGCCGCTCCGATCCGTGCGGCTGGTCCTCGAGGAGACCGAGGGCATCTCGTGCGACCTGACGTGGGAGGGCTCGTTCGACGTGCTGCAGGAGCAGCGGCACGTGATGCGCGCGGGCAGCCGGGTCACCCTCGACGCCCAGCGGTTCGCCCAGGTCGGCACCTGGAGCGGCACCCTGGTGCTCGACGGTGAGGAGATCGTGGTCAGCCCGGACACCTGGGTCGGCACCCGCGACCGCTCGTGGGGCATCCGGCCCTCCGGCGAGGCGGTGCCGGCCGGCGCGCCCGCCGACCCGCCGTTCGAGGGCATGTGGTGGCTCTACGTGCCGATGCGCTTCGACGAGTACGCCGTGGTGCTGATCATCCAGGAGGACCCCGACGGGTTCCGCACTCTCAACGACTGCACCCGGATCTGGGCCGACGGCCGGGTCGAGCAGCTCGGGTGGCCACTCGTGGAGATCGCCTACGCGTCCGGCACCCGGGTCCCGACCGGCGCGACCATCACCTGCACCACCCCCGACGGCAAGCCGCTCGTGATCGAGGTCGAGTCCCGGCTGCCGGTCCCGATCCACGTCGGCGGCGGCTACGGCGGCGACCCCGACTGGGGCCATGGCCAGTGGAAGGGCCAGGGCTTCTCCGAGCGGGTGACCTACGAGATGACCGACCCGGACGTCGCCGGCCGGGTGATGTTCGGCGTGATCGACCACGTGGGCCGGGCCGTGTGCGACGGCGCCGAGGGCTGGGGGCTCTTCGAGCACGGCGCCATCGGCCGGCACGACCCCAGCGGCTTCTCCGACTTCTTCGACCTTGCTCCCTGATCCCTGACCGGAAGGACCCGCATGAACCTCGACCGCGACGCCCTCTTCATCGGCGGCGAGTGGACCGCGCCCGCATCGGGTGCACTGCTGGAGGTGGTCTCCCCGCACAGCGAGGAGGTCGTCGCCACGGTGCCGCAGGGCACGAGCGCCGACATCGACGCCGCGGTCGACGCCGCCCGCCGGGCTTTCGACGAGGGGCCGTGGCCGCGCACCTCGCCGCGCGACCGGATCGCGGTGATCGAGGCGTTCTCGGCGCTGTACGCCGCGCGCATGGGCGAGATGGCCGACCTGATCACCACCGAGATGGGCTCGCCCACGACCTTCGCCAACCTGGCCCAGTCGCCGGCGCCGTGGATGCAGATCGAGGCGTTCCGCGCGGTGGCCCGCGAGTTCCCGTGGGAGGAGCACCGCCCCGGGGCGCTCGGCGCCGACGTGATCGTCCGGCGCGAGCCGGTGGGGGTCGTGGCCGCGATCCCGCCGTGGAACGTCCCGCAGTTCACGATCATGTCCAAGCTGGTGCCCGCGCTGCTCGCGGGCTGCACGGTCGTGGTCAAGCCCGCTCCTGAGACGCCGCTCGACCCCTACCTGCTCGCCGAGCTGCTGCAGGAGGCCGGCGTACCGCCCGGTGTCGTGAACATCGTGGCCGCCGGCCGCGAGGAGGGCGCCCACCTGGTCGCCCACGCCGGCGTGGACAAGGTGGCCTTCACGGGCTCGACGGCCGCCGGGCGCGCGATCGGCGCCGTGTGCGGCGAGCAGCTGAAGCGGGTCAGCCTCGAGCTCGGCGGCAAGTCGGCCGCGATCGTGCTCGACGACGCCGACCTCACCTCGACGATGGAGGGGTTGCGGTTCGTCGCGCTGATGAACTCCGGCCAGGCCTGCGTGGCCCAGACCCGGATCCTGGCGAGCCGGCGCAACTACGACGCGGTGGTGGACGCGCTCGCCGAGACCGTGTCGTCGATGAAGGTCGGCGACCCGACCGACCCCGAGACCGAGATCGGCCCGATGGTCGCGCAGCGGCAGCAGGAGCGGGTGGAGAAGTACATCGCGCTCGGCCAGGAGGAGGGCGCCCGGGTCGTGATCGGCGGCAACGGCATGCCCGACGGCCTCGACCGCGGCTGGTACGTGCGTCCGACGGTCTTCGCCGACGTCGACAACCGGATGCGGATCGCGCAGGAGGAGATCTTCGGCCCGGTGCTCTCGGTGATCGCGTACGACGACGTCGACGACGCCGTACGGATCGCCAACGACTCCGAGTACGGCCTGGCCGGCACCGTGTGGACCGCGGACCTGGACGCCGGCGTCGACGTCGCCCGCCGGGTCCGCACCGGCACCTACGGCGTGAACACCTACACGATGGACTTCGCCGCGCCCTTCGGCGGCTACAAGGCGTCCGGCATCGGTCGCGAGTTCGGGCCCGAGGGCCTCGCGCACTACACCGAGGTCAAGTCGATCTACACGCCGCTGCCGGGGGACTGAGCTACTGCCGGGTCCACTCCGCGCAACCCCGGGTCACGAACCAGGTCCCGGTGCGGAGGGACACCGACGTCGACCCTGCGGTGCTCTTGTCCAGCAGGACGTCCTTGCCGTCGGCGTCGCCGTACACGGCGTAGCTGCAGCTCCGCCTGCCCGTGCTCCGGTAGAGGCCGCCCTCGATGTCCGCTCCGACCTCGTAGGTCCCGTCACCCGGCACCGTGGTCACCGCGAGCAGCTCCTCCGCCTCGGTGACGTCCTCCTCGCGGTCGCGGAGCTCTGCAGATCTCTCCTCCAGACGGGTCTTCTTGTCGTCGAGGGACGCCTGACGCTTCCTCAGCTGCGCCTCGCGCTTCTTCAGGTCCGCCTTGCGCTCCTGCAGCTGGCCCTTGAAGGCCGCGAGCCGGTCCTGGGCGTCGGTGGCGGTGTCCTCGGCGTCGCCCTGCGACTCCCGCGCGTCCCTCAGGGCCGCCTCTGCGAACGCGAGCCTCGACTCGGTGGTCGCCAGCTTGTCGCCCTGTGCCTGGTACTCCGGGCTCTTCGTGGCATCCGCGGCACGGTTCCCCAGCACGGTGCCGAGGACCAGCGCGAGGACGGCGACCCCCGCGCCGATGACCCACGCGCGCCGGGAGGTCCGAGGCGTCGCAGGCTTCGTCTCGGTGACCGGTGGGCGGGTCATGGTCATGGCGGGATCTCCCTCGTGGGGTGGTCGGAGAGTGCCCCATGCGACGTTAGGTGTGCGGCCATGGCGGATCTCGGGTTCCGCCGGCGAATCACCCGATCGGACTAGGAACGATGGCCGATCGGCCAGTGGAGCAGCCCGGCTTCTGCCTCTGGCGTAAACGCTGGCGCCGCTCGCCCGCCGTGACCAACGATGGCCCGCATGCGACTGCTCGTTCTCGGAGGCACCCATCACGTCGGCCGCGCGTTCGTGGAGGAGGCGCTGTCCCGGGGAGACCGGGTCACCACGCTGACGACCGGCCGGAGCGGTCCGCCGGCGGCGGGCGCGCAGGCGCGGCACGCCGACCGGCTGGACCCCGCCGCGATGGCCGCAGCGCTCGGCGACGACACCTGGGACGCCGTCGTCGACACCTGGTCGCACGCGCCGCTCGCCGTGCAGACCTCGGCGCGGCTCCTCTCCGGCCGGGTCGGCCACTACACCTACATCTCGTCCCGCTCGGTGTACTCGTGGCCGCTGGCCACCGGCGCCGACGAGTCCGCCCCGGTGGTCGACGGCGACCCGGCGAGCGACGACGCCTCCGACTACGCGGCGGCGAAGCGCGGCGGCGAGCTCGCCGTCATGGAGGAGTTCGCCGGCCCGTCGCTGCACGTGCGGGCCGGGCTGGTGCTGGGGCCGTACGAGAACGTCGGGCGGCTGCCGTTCTGGCTGAACCGGATCGCGGCCGGCGGCCGGGTGCCGTGCCCCGGCCCGTTCGACCGCCCCCTCCAGTACGTCGATGCCCGCGACATCGCCCGCTGGGTGCTCGACGCCGCGGACCGCGGGGTCACCGGCCCGTTCAACACGGTGAGCCGGCCCGGGCACACGACGATCGGGGTGCTGCTCGAGGAGTGCCGGCGGGTGACCGGGAGCGACGCCGAGCTGGTGTGGGTCACCCCCGAGACGATCGAGGCTGCCGGGGTGGCGCCTTGGACCGAGCTGCCGATCTGGCTGCCGCCGACCGGTGAGCTGATCGGGCTGCACGACTGCGACGTGTCGGCGGCCTACGACGCCGGGCTAGCCTGTCGCCCGATGCCCGAGACCGTCGCCGACACCTGGGCCTGGCTGCAGCGTGAGGGCACGCCGGACCCCGCCACCGGCCGCGCAGGCACCGGCATGGACGCCGACGCCGAGGCCCGCCTGCTCGCGGAGCACTCGCTTCGCTAGAGCTCCTGGATCGGGCCGACCGTGCCGAGGCCGAGCTGCTCGCGCAGGTAGGAGCGGCCGCCGTCGCGCTCGAGGCTGGCCCGGGTCTTCTCGATCGGGCCGGCGCCCGGCCAGGCGTGCACGGCCATCAGTCCCAACGAGATCGCGGCGCCGGTGAGGAAGCCGGCGTACCCGCCGGAGTCGACGAGGAACGCCGCCGCGACCGAGGCGAGCGCGATCGACTCGCACAGGCCGACCCGGAGCACCGTCCCCGAGGTGAACGCCCGGGCCGAGATCGTGCGTGCCTCCGCCTCGCCGGTCTCCGGGTGGATCGCGGGCGCGCGGTAGCCGATCGCCTCGACCGCGAGGTGCACGACGATCGCGGCGAGCACCTGGGCGGCGACCAGCCACAGTGGCGGCGCGTCGAAACGCTCGCCCTCCGGGAACGCGATGCCGAGCGCGATCGCGATCATGACCAGCGACCCCATGACCGCTCCGGCGACTGTCTGCACCTGGCGCAGCATGGCCGCAGGCTAGCGGGCGGGAGGAATTGGTACATCTGCCGGCACCACGACGTCCTGACGGACTACCTGGCCTCGAACTCACGCCGACCGGTCGCAGTACTTCCCGCACCTCATGAAGCTGCACGACGCGGCGAGCCTCATCCACCGCCCGTTGCCGAAGCACCTGCAGGCTCGGGTCCCCGTGTAGAAGACTCCCGCCATGTCCACGATCGAATCGATCATGCGCGGGATCAACCGCGAGATGGTGCCGCTCATCGAGGAGCGGCTCCGTGCTGCCCTCGCCGACCGCGACCGCGACTGGCTCATCGACCAGGTCGTGCGGCTCACCCTCGACGCGCACGCCCTCGAGGAGGCCGACCGGCGGGTGGTCGCCGAGGCCAAGACGCGGGCGCGGCGCGAGCGCCTCGAGCGGGTGCGCACGATGGAGTTCGGCCGCGCCACGCTGGAGGCGTTCGTCAACCGGTACGACGGCGTCACCCGCGAGTCGCTGATCGCGGACGGCCACCTGCACGACTCGGCGCCGGCCAAGGGCACCGCACTGCTGACGGCCGCGGATCGCACCGAGTCGGGCGAGGCGCTGCTGACCGACGCCAAGGACGTGCTGTTCGCGCTGCTCTTCGCCGACGAGACGATGGGCTGCGACCTCGAGCGGGGTCCGCAGGAGCTGCTCACGATGGCGATCCCGCGCTTCAAGGCCGGAGCGCTGGACTTCATGCGCGCCGCGACCGAGCTGGAAGCGGCCGGCACCTGGCAGGACCCCGCGAGCGTGTCCAACGACGAGCGCGCCGACAACGTCCTGCTGGAGGTGCAGTACGGCGAGGTGGAGGGCGAGCTCGTGGGTCACGGCATCGTCCTCGCGCTCACCCTGATCAACAACCTCGAGGTCAACGAGCAGGTGCTCTACGCCCGGATGATCGACGTCGAGCAGACCTCGCTGATCCTCTGATCCGACCTTGACCGCCGCCTTGACAAAATAGCCGGATGTGTCAAGCGCCACATCCGGTTACCAAACGGTAGGCAGGGGTGACGAACACCACCTACGCTCGACCGTATGAGCTCCCAGAACCCCACTCCCGCCGGTGGCCCGCTGGTGGAGGGACCGCACGACCCCGAGCACGACCCGCGCGCGTCGTACGGCCTCGAGCCCGAGTACGTCGCCGCGCTCACCGACCGCCTCGTCGCGACCACGGGCCGCGCCGTGCAGGTCGAGAGCCCGCTCAACGGCGGCCCGCTGGCGAACATCCCGCAGTCGAGCGACGACGACGTCAAGGAGGCGTTCGCGCGGGCGCGGCGGGCCCAGGCGGCCTGGGCGCGCACCTCGCTCGAGGAGCGTTCGGAGATCCTGCTGCGGCTGCACGACCTGGTCCTGGAGCGGCAGGACGAGATCATCGACCTGATCTGCTGGGAGTCAGGCAAGGCGCGCAAGCACGCGTTCGACGAGCCGCTGCACATCGCACTCACCGCGCGCTACTACGCCCGCACCGCCCACCAGCACCTCGACACCCAGCGCAAGATCGGCGTCGTGCCAGGGCTGACGCGGGTGGAGGTCAACCGGGTCCCCAAGGGCGTCGTCGGTATCATCTCGCCCTGGAACTACCCGTTCACGATGGCGCTGTGTGACGGGCTGCCCGCGCTGCTCGCCGGCAACGCCGTGGTCGCCAAGCCCGACGCGCAGACGATGCTCTCGGCCCTGCTCGGCGCCCGCCTGCTCGACGAGGCCGGCTTCCCGAAGGACCTGTGGCAGGTCGTTGCCGGCCCCGGGCGCGAGCTGGGCGGCCCGATCATCGAGCGCTCCGACTACATCTGCTTCACCGGCTCCACGGCCACCGGTCGGCTGATCGCCACCCAGTGCGCCGAGCGCCTGATCGGCTGCTCGCTGGAGCTCGGCGGCAAGAACCCCATCCTGGTGCTCCGTGACGCCGACCTGGAGAAGGCCGCGGAGGGCGCCGTACGCGCGTCGTTCTCCAACGCCGGGCAGCTGTGCGTCTCGATGGAGCGGATGTTCGTCGCCGACCAGGTCTACGACCGGTTCGTGGAGCGGTTCGTGGCCCGCACCCAGGCGATGACCCTCGGCGCGACGCTCGAGTGGGGCAACGACATGGGCACCCTGATCTCCCAGGACCAGCTCGACACCGTCGTGGCCCACGTCGACGACGCGGTCGCCAAGGGCGCCCGGGTGCTCACCGGCGGCAAGGCCCGGCCCGATCTCGGCCCCTACTTCTACGAGCCGACCATCCTCGAGGGCGTCACCCCCGACATGACCTGCTTCGGCAACGAGACGTTCGGCCCGGTGATCTCGCTCTACCGGTTCCACGACGAGGCGGACGCCATCGCCCGGGCCAACGACGGCGAGTACGGCCTGAACGCCTCCATCTACAGCCAGGACGGCGCCCGGGCGCGCGCCATCGCCCGGCTGATCAAGTGCGGCACGGTCAACATCAACGAGGCGTTCGGCGCCACGTTCGCGAGCATCGACTCCCCGATGGGCGGCATGCGCGAGTCCGGCATGGGCCGCCGGCAGGGCAGTGAGGGCATCCACCGCTACACCGAGTCGCAGTCGGTCGGCACCCAGCGGATGATCCGGTTCGCGCCGATGTTCGGGATGTCCGACGAGACCTACGCGAAGGTGATGAACGCCAACCTGAAGCTGATGAAGAAGCTCGGGAGGGCTTGACCGTGGGGTTCGACTACGACGTCCTGGTCATCGGCTCGGGCTTCGGCGGTTCCGTCACGGCGCTCCGGCTCACGGAGAAGGGCTATCGGGTCGGTGTGCTCGAGGCCGGCGCGCGATTCGAGGACGACGACCTGCCGACCACCTCGTTCGAGGTCAAGAAGTACCTCTTCGCCCCCGCGGCCGGCTGCTACGGCATCCAGCGCATCGACATGGTCAAGGACTGCATGATCGTGGCCGGCGCGGGCGTCGGCGGCGGCTCGCTGGTCTACGCCAACACGCTCTACGAGCCGCTGGACGCCTTCTACCGCGACCCCTCGTGGGCGCACATCACGGACTGGAAGGACGAGCTGGCGCCCTACTACGACCAGGCGAAGCGGATGCTCGGCGTCAACGAGTACCCCTACCGCACGCCCTCCGACGAGGTGATGGAGAAGGTCGCCACCGACATGGGCGTCGGCGACACCTTCCACCCGACCCCGGTCGGCGTCTTCTTCGGCGGCCCCGGCCAGGCGCACGGGGAGAAGGTCGAGGACCCCTACTTCGGCGGTGTCGGACCGGACCGGCACACCTGCCGCAACTGCGGCGAGTGCATGACCGGCTGTCGGCACAACGCCAAGAACACCCTGGTCAAGAACTACCTCTACCTCGCCGAGCAGGCCGGGGCCGTGGTCCACCCGCTCACGACGGTGACCAAGGTGGTGCCGCTCGACGGCGGCGGCTACCGCGTCGACACGCGGTGGACGAAGGCCAAGCTCTCGCGACGTACGGCGGTCAAGACGTTCACCGCCGAGCAGGTGGTGTTCTCGGCCGCCGCGCTCGGCACCCAGAAGCTGCTCCACCAGCTCAAGGGCGAGGGAGACCTGCCCCGCATCTCCGACCGGCTCGGCGTGCTGACCCGGACCAACTCCGAGGCGATCCTGGGCGCGCTCGCGCCCGACCTGGCCACCGACTTCACCGAGGGCGTCGCGATCACCTCGTCGTGGCACCCCGACGACCACACCCACATCGAGCCGGTGCGCTACGGCAAGGGCAGCAACTTCATGGCGATGATGCAGACGGTGCTGGCCGACGAGACCGGCACCGAGCCGCGCTGGCGGACCTGGCTGCGCGAGATGTGGGCCCAGCGGCGGCAGGTGCTCGACCTCTACGACATGAAGCACTGGTCCGAGCGGACCGTGATCGCCCTGGTCATGCAGACGCTGGACAACTCGATCACCACGGTCGGCAAGAAGACGCCGTTCGGGTGGCGGATGACCTCCAAGCAGGGTCACGGCGAGCCCAACCCGACGTACATCCCGGTGGCCTACGAGGCCGTACGCCGGATGGCCGACGTCATGGGTGGGACCCCCGGCGGCAACGTCGGCGAGCCCTTCAACGCCCCGCTGACCGCCCACTTCATCGGTGGCTGCACCATCGGTGACTCGCCCGAGACCGGCGTCGTGGACCCCTACCAGCGGATGTACGGCCACCCCGGCCTGCACGTCGTGGACGGGTCCGCGATCTCCGCCAACCTGGGCGTGAACCCGTCCCTGACGATCACCGCTCAGGCGGAGCGGGCGATGGCGTTCTGGCCCAACAAGGGCGAGCCGGACCCCCGCCCGGAGCTCGGCGCGGGCTACGAGCGGCTGACGCCCGTCGCGCCCGCGTCCCCGGTGGTCCCGGGGGCCGCTCCGGCGGCTCTGAGGCTCCCGATCGTGGGCGTCAGCTAAGGATTTGTCCTACAATCGGGCTAGACCAGAAAAAAGGCACCGAGAACGGCGTAACTCTGTAGGCCTGAGTCTCGTTTCACCCTTCGAACCCGGCATGTTCATGCTCCCTCCCGAAGTGTTCGGGTTCTTGTCCAGGTGACAGTGAGACTTCGGTCCAGCGGTTGCGTGGACGACAGGGCCCGGCCACCCTCCCTCCCCGGCCGGGCCCTGGTGCATTTTTCCGAGCCTTGTGCGACCGGCGTATCGAGACCAGGAGTCCCGGCGTCCCACGCTGGTTGAGGTGCGAGGAGCGCCAGCGACGAGCCTCGAAACCACCACGGATCGCCCTCGATAGAGTTCGGGCATGCAGCCCGCGGCCGAGCACGACCTGGTCCTCGTCGTCGACTTCGGCGCCCAGTACGCCCAGCTGATCGCCCGGCGGGTCCGCGAGGCGCGGGTCTACTCCGAGATCGTGCCGCACTCCACGCCGGTGGCCGAGATCCTGGCCCGGCAGCCCAAGGCCGTGATCCTCTCCGGCGGGCCCTCCTCGGTCTACGCCGAGGGCGCGCCCGGCCTCGACCCGGCGCTCTTCGAGGCGGACGTACCCGTGTTCGGCATGTGCTACGGCTTCCAGCTGATGGCGCAGGGCATGGGCGGCGAGGTCGCGCACACGGGCGCCCGGGAGTACGGCCGGACCTCGGTGACGGTGTCCGACGCGGGCACCCTGCTCGCCGACATCCCGACGGCCCACACCGTGTGGATGAGCCACGGCGACTCCGTGACCGCCGCCCCGGAGGGGTTCCGGGTGCTCGCCGGCTCCGACGTGACCCCCGTCGCGGCGTTCGAGTCGCTGGACCGGCGGATGGCGGGGGTGCAGTGGCACCCCGAGGTGATGCACACCCAGCACGGCCAGAAGGTGCTGGAGCACTTCCTGCACCAGATCGCCGGCTGCCGGCCCACCTGGACGATGGTCAACATCGTCGAGGAGCAGATCGAGTCCATCCGGACCCAGATCGGCGACCGCGGGCAGGCGATCTGCGGGCTCTCCGGCGGCGTCGACTCCGCGGTGGCCGCGGCGCTGGTGCAGCGAGCGATCGGCGACCGGCTCACCTGCGTCTACGTCGACCACGGGCTGATGCGGAAGGGCGAGACCGAGCAGGTCGAGCGCGACTTCGTGGCCGCCACCGGGGTCGACCTGAAGGTGGTCGATGCGGAGAAGCAGTTCCTCGACGCGCTGGTCGGCGTCTCCGACCCCGAGGAGAAGCGCAAGATCATCGGCCGCGAGTTCATCCGGGTCTTCGAGGCCGCCGAGGCCGAGGTCCTCGCCGACGCCGTGGGCGGCAGCGACGGCGACAAGGTGGCCTTCCTGGTGCAGGGCACGCTCTACCCCGACGTCGTGGAGTCCGGCGGCGGGGCGGGCACCTCCAACATCAAGTCCCACCACAACGTCGGCGGGCTGCCCGACGACCTCGAGTTCGAGCTGGTGGAGCCGCTGCGCACCCTCTTCAAGGACGAGGTGCGGCTGGTCGGCGAGCAGCTCGGGCTCCCGCCCGAGATCGTCTGGCGGCAGCCGTTCCCCGGCCCCGGGCTGGGCATCCGGATCATCGGCGAGGTCACCCGGGAGCGGCTCGACATCCTCCGCGAGGCGGACGTGATCGCCCGCGAGGAGCTCACTCACGCCGGCCTCGACCGCGACATCTGGCAGTTCCCGGTGGTCCTCCTCGCCGACGTCCGGTCCGTCGGTGTCCAGGGCGACGGCCGCACCTACGGACACCCCGTCGTACTCCGTCCGGTGACCTCCGAGGACGCGATGACCGCCGACTGGGCCCGGCTGCCCTACGACGTGCTCGAGCGGATCTCGACCCGCATCACCAACGAGGTCCGCGAGATCAACCGGGTCACCGTCGACATCACCTCGAAGCCGCCCGGCACCATCGAGTGGGA
>DASTDJ010000150.1:0-6997 GCA_035710425.1 Nocardioides sp. | reverse complement strand
GGCTTGGGACGTTCCGCTCTATGGGGTGAACCACCTGGCCGCGCACGTCGCGGTGGACACCGTGCAGCACGGCCCGCTGCCGCCGTGCCTGGCGCTGCTGGTCTCCGGCGGGCACTCCAGCCTGCTCGATGTGCCCGACCTGGCCGGTCCGGTCACCCCGCTGGGCGCCACCATCGACGACGCCGCCGGCGAGGCGTTCGACAAGGTGGCGCGGCTGCTCGGGCTGCCCTTCCCGGGTGGTCCTCACATCGACCGGGCCGCGCGCGACGGCGACAGCATCTACGTCGACTTCCCGCGCGGCCTGACCAGCCGCCGCGACCTCGAACGGCACCGCTTCGACTTCTCGTTCTCCGGGCTCAAGACCGCGGTCGCCCGCTGGGTCGAGGCCCGGGAGCGCACGGGCGAGCCGGTGCCGGTCGCCGACGTCGCGGCGAGCTTCCAGGAGGCGGTGTGCGACGTGCTCGTCCGCAAGGCCCTGGACGCCGCCGCGGCCGAAGGCATCGACGACCTGCTCATCGGCGGGGGCGTCGCGGCGAACTCGCGACTTCGGGCGATGGCCGAGGAGCGGGCCGCCGGCCTCGGCGTACGAGTGCGGGTGCCACGACCGGGACTGTGCACCGACAACGGCGCCATGGTCGCCGCGCTGGGATCCGAGATGGTCTCCCGCGGGCGACCCGCGTCGGCGCTGGACCTGCCTGCCGACTCCAGCCTCCCCGTCACGCAGGTCCTGGCCTGAAATCACACTGACCCGTCACCGACGTGGTGACGGGTCAGCGCGACTAGTCAGCTGAGGACGTCGGGCGCCGCTCCCTCGTCGTCGATCCAGTCGTCGCCGTCGTCGAACAGGTCGCGGGGCGCCTGCTTCTTCTCCTCGTCCTTCTTGCCCTTGCCGCGGCCGGTGCCGATGCCGCCGACGCCGGCGCGGCCGCCGCGCCCGGCGCCACGACCACCGGCGCCGCCACGGCCACCTCGGCCGACGGGGCTCCCGGTGCCGGCGGCGCCACCGCGCCCGACGCCGCCGCGTCCGGCTGCCGCTCCGCTCCTGGTGACCGGGCTGCCGGGGGCGATCGCCCCTGCGCCCCGACCGAGGGCGCCGCTGGTGCCGATCCGGCCGGTGCTGCCGATGGGACGTACGCCGTTGGAGTTGACCGCGCCCCCTGGAAGCACCAGGCCGCCGTTGCGCAGCCCACTCAGGGCCAGCGCGCCGCCGCCCGCGCCCACGGCCAGGCCGCCGAGCGTGCCGGTGCCCACGCCGCCACTGTTGCCGCCGGGGTCCGAGCCGATCGGCGGGATGTGGCCGCCGTCGTCGGAATCGCCGGCGTTGGTGTCGTCGGGGTCGCCGGGGTTGGTGTCGTCGGGGTCGCGCGGGTCGTTGGCGTCGGGGTCGTCGGGGTCGCCGGGGTTGGTGTCGTCCGGGTCCCGCGGGTCGCTGCCGTCGGGGTCGCGCGGGTCGCTCTCACCCGGTCCCTGCGGGATGCCCCGGGTCGGGTTGATCGAGCCGGGCTTGCCCTCGTCGGTGCCCTTGGGCGGCTCCGGGTCGGGCTCGCCGTGGATCTTCTTCATGACCTCGGTCGAGTCCGCGAACACGTTGTCGATGTTCTCGGTCCACTGCTGGGAGATCCGCTCCCGCGCGGCGGCGTTCTCCTGGTACTCGTTGACCTTCGCCTGGTGCTTGCGCTGCGCGTCGAGATCCTCCTCGGTCAGCGGGCCGACCGGCCGGTTCCAGGTGCCCGGGTTGGTGCCCGCCGGGTGGTCGTTGTCCATCGCCTGCTGGGCCTTCACGGCCTTCTCGATGACCTGCGCGGCCGACTCGAGCGCGGCCTTGCCCTCCCGCAGGAGGCCGGCGCGCTCGTTGACCGACCTGGAGGTCCGCCGGAACGCGGCGCCCATGGCCGGGCCGGTGCGTCCGCCGATCCGCTGGTCCTTGTCGGCGGCCGCCTCGAGCGAGCGGGAGACGACGTCGAGGAGCTCGGCGCACCGGAGCCACTCCTTGGCGCCGTCCTGCACGGACTCCGCCGACGCGCCGTTGAGGCTGGTGCGGAAGCGGGCTTCGTTGGGTCCCTGTGCCATCAGCTGTCTCCCGGGATCGTGCACTGGTCGTTGGTGTTGAAGTCGTCGGGGACCGCGCACCCGTCGGCCTGGGGCATGGTCGGCACGACGCCGTTGACCCTCCCGGTGGTCCGGACGCTCGAGGCGCCGCTGTCCTCGTCGACGAAGTCGATGTCCTTGTGGAACTTCTGCACGTTCGCCTGGTAGCCGTGCAGGCCGAGCACCAGCTGCTCCATGGCCTTCACGACGTGCTTGTGGGCGACCGACGTGTGGTAGCCGAGCAGCGCCCCGGACGAGGACCCGCCGAGGTGCGCGGCGTTGAGGGTGCCGAGCTCGCCCGACTTCACGTCGCCGGCGCTCTCCTCGAGGATGTCGACGATCTGCTTGATCGTGGACTCCTCGACGTCGAGCTCGTTGAGTGTCGCTGCGATCGAGTCGGGGAACATCTCCGGGGGCTCCTTCACGGGGACGGCGGCTGCTTGTCCGGGCTGATACCCGCGCTTATCCCCACCAAACATGCCTGCCTCGGGAAATTCCGGTCGGTCGCTATGGTCATCGGTGTGTTCTCGGGGCGATGGACGACCTGCGCGGCGCTGTGCCTGGTGCTGCTGGTGACCGGCTGCAGCGACGACGACGAACCGGAGGGCGAGGGGCCGCCCGAGTCGCCGGCCTCGTCGTCGTCCTCGACCGAGGAGACCACGCCCACCGACGAGCCGACGACGGCCCCGCCGGCCACCGGTCCGGTGCTGGAGGTCAAGGCCATCTCGCTGCGGATGCCCGAGGGCTGGAAGCTCGACAACGACGACGCGAGCTTCCTGGTCGTGGGGGCCGACGCGGAGGAGAACACGCTCATCAACCTGAGCAGCTTCCCCTCCCTCGACCCCGATGCGAGCATCGCTCGCCTGGCCAAGAGCACCGAGAAGACCGGCGGCTACCCCGAGGGCTCCGTGCTGCCGCCGACCACGATGGCCGGGCAGCCGGCCTTCCACGTGGCCGGCGAGGTGGTCGGCGACTACCACGAGGAGTTCGGCCTCATCCACGAGGGCGAGATCGTGTCGGTCGAGTTCGTCCATCTCCGCGGGCCGAGGGACGGCTGGCCGGAGCTGATCGAGTCGGTGCTGGCCACCGTCGAGCTGAGCTGACTCAGCTGCCCCCGAGCAGGGTGTACGCCGGGTCGAACTCGTCGCCGCGCTCCGGGCCGAGCAACCGCTCCTGCGACCCGTCGACCCCCAGTCGGTAGACGCTCCAGCGGTTGCCCTCGAACACGGTCACGACCACGTGGCCGGCGTCCTGCCACACGGCTCGGCCGATGTAGCCGTCCTTGGGGTCGAGGCGGGCCACCTCGTCGCCGGTCGCGGCGTCGAGGATCGTGATGTAGCCGGGGCCGGGGCCGTCCAGGTAGGCGTGGGTGCCGGTGAGGTGGGCGTCGTCGGGGGAGAAGTCGTAGAGGTACGACTCGCAGCCCTCCCAGACGTACGACGAGCTGGCGACGTCGTAGACGCCTCCGCAGGAGCCCTCGTCGAGCGACTCGTTCATCACCGCCACCAGCCGGGACTCGGTGGCGTCGCCGACGCTCAGCGCGTCGGGCACCTCGGTGAGCCGGAAGTGCGAGGAGACGTTCTCGGGCGGGGTGGTCCCGTCACCGGCGTTCAGCCAGACGGCGCAGTCCAGGTCCTCCTGGCCGCAGACGACCGCTGCCGGGTTGGCGTTCGGCGCCAGGCCGTCGTGGATGCTCATCCGGCCACTGTCGGACTGCGTCCACAGGACGCCGTCCCGGTCGACGTAGGCGATCGTGGTGCCGTCGTCGGTGGCGGCGATGCCGGTCGTGATCTCGTGGGACTCGACGACGTCGCCCTCGTCGTCGACGACGTCCAGGGACGGCTCCCCGTTCTCGTCGTAGCGCACCCCGGCGAACAAGTCGCCCATCACCGCGCCGTCGCGGTAGGTCTCGGGCAGGTCCAGGGTGGTGCCGTCCGAGCGGTGCAGGGTCCGGCCCTCGAGGTAGTGGAAGCCGGTGCCGGACGGGTCGATGACGGTTGGGTCGGGGGTGGGGCTCGGGGCCGGCTCGGGGCCGCTGTCGTCGGTGAGGTTGCCGCCGGCGAACACCACGATCGGGACGATCACGGCCGCGGCGGCCAGCGCACCGCCCGCGGCGACGAGCCGGCGGGTACGCCGGATCCGGCCGGCCCTGCCCTTCACCCGGTCGAGGGTCAGCGGCGCCTCGTGGAGGTCGCGGACGCGCTCGTCGAACTCGCGACTCATCTCGGTCTCCCAGGGGTCCGTGTGCATGTTCATCGCTCCTCCTCCCGGTGGCTGGGGTGTAGCTCGGCGGGCACCCGTTCGCGGAGCGCGGCGAGTGCGCGGCTGCACTGTGACTTGACGGTGCCGACGGAGATGCCGAGCACGTCGGCGGTCTCGGTCTCGGACAGCTGCTCGTAGTAGCGGAGCACGACCACGGCGCGGGCCTTCGGCGGCAGGGTCTGGACGACCTGCCAGAGCGCGGCGCCGAGCCCCTCGTCGTAGGCGTCGTGGTGCGGGTCGCCTTCGGGAAGCTGCTCTGCGGCGTACTCCCGCTTCTTCCAGCCCCGGCGCCACAGCGAGTTGTTCTCATTGACCAGGATCCGCCGGACGTAGGCGTCGACGGAGCTGCGGTCGTTGACCTTGTGCCAGGCCAGGTAGAGCTTCGCGAGCGAGGTCTGCAGGATGTCCTCGGCCTGGTGCCGGTCACCCGTGAGCAGGTAGGCGGTGCGCAGCAGGCTGGGCTGACGGGCGTTCAGGTACTCCGTGAACTCGGCGTCGCGATCCGCGCGTCGGCCCACGCCGGCCCCCGTCCTTGGTCTGGACCCAGCCATCAGCTGCATCGTCGTCATCCGTCCCTGCCGTGTGTGTCTCGGTTGTCTGCGACCAAGACGCAGGCGGGGCGGAAATGGTTGCAATCCCGCCTAGGAGTCGAGGATGCGGGCCTTCTCGGTCTGGAACTCGGCCTCGGTGATCGTGCCGCTGGCCTTCAGCGCGGCGAGCCGCTCGAGCGCGGCCACCCGGTCGTCGGCCTTGCCCGGCTGGTCGGGTCCGGCGGGCATGCCCTGCTGGGCGGCGGCCATCGCGCCCGCGATCATCCCCTGCAGACCTCCGCCCGGGGCGGCGGCGCCGCCGGCGATCCTGCCGTCGCCGTCGAGGTCCATGCCGGTCATCGCTTCGTACTGCTTCAGCTCCTCCGGCGTCGCCGGTCGGCCGTTGATCATGACCATGGACGAGCTGACCTGGGTGGTCGGGGGCTCCTGGTTCATCGCCGCAGCCAGCTGCTCTGCCTGCGCCGCCGCCCCGACGTCCCAGTCCGGGATCTCGTCCCAGAGGACCTTGAACCTGGTCGGGTCCGACTGGGACGCCTCGAGCGGCAGGGTCTGTCCGGGGCTGGGCCATTTCTTCACCTTGACGATGAACTCGTCGTCGATGGCGTACGACGCGTGCCCGGGCACCGAGACGACGAGGTGCATCCGACAGGTGCCGGAGGTCGCGGAGTCGGGCGCCGCCGTCGTGGACACGATCTGCGCAGTGGCGCGCACCGGGTCCTTGATCCGCTTGAACCCGTCGAACCAGCCCATGTCTGCCTCCATGTCTCCGGTGCTCCGGATTCTGCCGCAGCGCGCGGGCCTTCAGGGAGGATTCAGCGGGCTCGCGCAACAATCGGCGGATGCGCGTGCTGGTGGTCGACGACGAGGTGCGCCTCGCCCGGGCACTGCGCACCGGGCTGGAGGCGGAGGGCTTCGCCGTCGACGTCGCCCACGACGGCACCGACGGGCTGTGGCTCGCCCGCGAGAACACCTACGACGCGATCGTCCTCGACCTGATGCTGCCCGGGATCAACGGCTACCAGGTCTGTCAGACCCTCCGCGACGAGCAGGACTGGACGCCGATCCTGATGCTCACCGCGAAGGACGGCGAGTGGGACCAGGTGGAGGGGCTCGACACCGGGGCCGACGACTACCTCACCAAGCCGTTCTCGTTCCCCGTCCTGGTGGCGCGGCTGCGGGCGGTGGCGCGCAGGGGTGCGCGCGAACGGCCCACCGTGCTCGAGGCCGGCGACCTCCGGCTCGACCCGGCGGCGCGCCGGGTCTGGCGCGGCGATGAGGAGCTGACGCTGACCGCCAAGGAGCACTCGTTGCTGGCGTTCCTGATGCGGCACCCGGGCGACGTGGTGTCCAAGCAGCAGATCCTCGACGCGGTGTGGGACGTCGACTTCGACGGCGACCCCAACATCGTCGAGGTCTACGTGCGGCACCTGCGCAACAAGATCGACCGGCCGTTCGGGCGGGCGGCGATCGAGACGCTGCGCGGCGCCGGCTACCGGTTGGCGAGCAACGGTGGCTAGCTCGGTGCGGGTGCGCACCACCGTGGGCGCCGTCGTGGTGGTCGCGCTCGCCCTCGGCATCGGGGCCGTCGTGCTGGTCGGGCTCCAGCGCGACGCGCTCCGCGACGGCGTCGAGTCGTCCGCTGAGGACCGGGCGTCGGCACTGGCCGACCAGATCGAGGCCGACGGCCTGCCGAGCAGCCTGGGCGAGGACGACGGCGATGATGACGAGGACGTCGTCGTCCAGGTCACCGACGGGTCCGGGGCCGTGGTGCTGGGTGCGGAGCGGCTGCCCGACGACGGCTACGTCGTCGTCTCCGAGGACGCCGAGAGCGGCGGCCAGGAGTACGACGTCCGGGTCGCCGCCTCCCTCGACGACGTGGAGGAGTCCACGGCCGCGCTGGTGCCGCTGCTGCTGATCGGCGTACCCCTGCTCCTGGTAGTCGTCGGTGCCACCACCTGGGCCGTGGTCACCCGGGCCCTGTCGCCGGTGGAGCGGATCCGGCGGGAGGTCGAGACGATCGGCGACGAGCGGCTCGACCGGCGGGTGCCGGTGCCTCGTGCCCGCGACGAGATCCACCGCCTGGCCACCACGATGAA
>DASTDJ010000149.1:0-29349 GCA_035710425.1 Nocardioides sp. | reverse complement strand
CGAGGACACGAGTGCCAGCACCAGTAGGACGCCGGGGAGCAGGGTGTCTCGTGCGGTCACCCCCCGAGCATCCCGCCGGGTCCGGCGGCGGTCGTCACCCGCGCGACGTACGCCGGCGTACGCAGACCGGCGTACGCGCGGTCACGGTCTCCGCCGGGGCGCGCAGCGGAGGTGTCGTCGTCCGCCCGACGCCACCGGACCGCGATCACGGGAGCGTCATGGACGTCGGGCTCGACCCCCGGGCCCCGGTCAGAAGGAGGAGCTCATGTCCACGCTTTCCACCATGGAGCGCCCGGCGCCTGCGGTCGCCCGGATCGCCGCCACGCTCACCGCGCACAGCATCGACTGGCTGCGGATCAGCCTCGGCCTGGTGATCCTCGGCTTCGGCGCGCTGAAGTACTTCCCCGGCGCATCGCCTGCGGAGGACCTGGTGCAGCGCACCACCGACGTCCTCACCCTCGGCATCGTCAACGGCACCGCCGCGTCGGTCGGTACGGCGCTGCTGGAGACCTTCATCGGCCTCAGCCTGCTGACGGGCATCGGGCTCCGGCTCGGCCTGGTCGCGATGGCCGGCTGGCTGGTCGGGATCATGACGCCGGTGGTGCTGTTCGCCGGCGACATGTTCCCCGGCGGGCTGCCGACGCTCGAGGCGCAGTACGTGCTGAAGGACGTCATCCTGGCCGCCGCCGCAGCGGTCGTGGCGGCCCGGGCACTCGGTGCTCGCTACGTGATCGCGGACCCGGAGTGATGGCGGTGGCGCCGGCCGTTCGCTGGCCGCTCGGCCGGCGCACCCGCCAGACCGTCCTCGTCGTCCACATCGTCTCGGCCGGCGCCTGGATCGGCATCGACGTGATCGTCGCCGTGCTCGTGCTGACGGGCTGGTTCGGCGACGGCGCCGACACCCGCGGCATCGCCTACCAGGCGCTCAGCCGGTTCGTGGTGTGGCCGATGCTGACCTCGGGCCTGATCTGCCTGCTGACCGGTCTGCTGCTCGGGATGGCCACCAAGTGGGGCCTGGTGCGCTACTGGTGGGTGGCGGTCAAGCTGGCCCTGAACCTCGTGCTGTGCACGCTGATCCTGGTGGCGCTGCAGCCGGGCATGACCGAGGTCGGGGAGTACGGCGAGGCGCTGGCTGCCGGCGGCAGCCCCGACGACGCCGTGGTGTCGCAGATGTTCTACCCGCCGGCCGTCTCACTGACCGCGCTCGGCCTCGCGACGGTGCTCGCGGTGATGAAACCGTGGGGCAGGACTCGCCGCCGCGAGATCGCGTCGAAGGGTGACCGGAAGTCACAATGAGCGCATGAGGCCCCAGGTGGTCGCACACCGTGGCGCGAGCCACGACAACGCGGAGCACACCCTGGGTGCCTATGTCGCGGCGCTCGACGCCGGCGCCGAAGGGTTCGAGTGCGACGTCCGGCTGACCGCCGACGGCCACCTCGTGTGCGTGCACGACCGCGACCTGCGGCGTACGGCGCGCCAGCGGCGGATCGTCTCGACGATGGAGCTGGCCGAGCTGAACGAGCTGGACGTGGCGTCCTGGAAGCACCCGTGGGCCGAGCTCGACGACGAAGCGCCCGACCGCGACGAGTCGCTCGACCGGGTCCTCACCCTGCGGCGGCTCCTGGAGATGGTCGCCGACTACGATCGCCGGATCGAGGTCGCTGTCGAGACCAAGCACCCCACGCGCTACGCCGGGCTGGTGGAGAAGCGCGTGGTCGAGATGCTGCGCGACTTCGGCTGGGACCGCACGGGCACGCCGGTGCGGGTGATGAGCTTCTCCTACACCGCGCTGCAGCGGGTCGAGCGGCTCGCGCCCGAGGTGCCGCTGGTGCAGCTGGTCGACCACGCGCAGTACTGGCCGATGCTCCGCCGCGCGATCGGCAAGGACTGGATCGTCGGCCCCGGCATCGTCGAGCTGCGCGAGCACCCCAAGCTCGGCACGCGGATCGCCCGGTCCGGCCGCGACATCCACGTGTGGACGGTCAACACCGAGGCCGACCTGCAGCTCTGCCTCGACCTCGGGGTGAAGGCCGTGATCACCGACCGGCCGAGGTACATCCTCGACCTGCTCGACCGGCGCGGCTGAGGCAGCCGGTCGCCGGTCAGGCGGCGGTGGCGATCAGCCGGTCACCGAGGTCGGAGCGCAGGTAGAGCACCGACCGGCCGTGCCGCGCGGTGGTGAGCAGCCCGGCGGCCCGCATCGCCCGCAGGTGCTGGTTGACCGCCGTCGGCGTGACACCGAGGCGCACCGCCAGCTCCGTGGACGACGCGGGCTCGCCGAGCAGGGTGAGCAGTCGGGCCCGCGCCTGGCCGATCAGGCCGACCAGCGCGCCACCGGTCGCCGGAGCCTCGGCCTCCCACAGCGCGCCGATGCCCCGGGCGCCGTACATGATCATCGGGGGCTCGTCGGCGGAGATGGGCGTGCTGGCGTTGCGGTTGAACAGCGTCGGCACCAGCGTCAGCCCGACGTCGGCGGTGGAGCGCCGGTAGGACACGTCGGCGGAGAGCTGGGTGCGCACGACGTTGTCGACCAGGGTGATGCGGGGCGATAGCCCGGCGAACATCGCCGCCAGGCCGTCGCGGCCGATGACGTGGCCCCGGTGCACGATGTCGGCCTGCAGGACCGTCCGCATCCGCGGCCACCACGGCTCGATGCAGGCGTCCCAGTAGTCGCTCAAGGCCCTGACGATCCGGCGTACGAGGCGGTCGGGTCGTCCGCGCAGCGCCTCGGGCAACCCCTCCGGGTGCACCTCGGCGAGGTCCTCGCGGACCACCCGCGCGGGCACCTCGCGCACCATGTCGAGCTCGTCGTCCAATCGCGCGAGGGGGGTGGTCGGCCGCGGGTTGAGGAAGTCGGGCGTCCAGAGGCGGGTGTCGGTGAGGGCCAGCAGCAGCTCGTGGTCGAGGTCGCCGCGGACGTCCTGGGTGAGGCGCAGCCACGGCAGGTGGAGCGGGTAGCGGCCGGGGTCGCGGATGGTGCGCAGCGACAGCGTGAGCTCGTTGAGCGGCGAGATCGCGAACCGGACCTCCCCCAGGTCCATGCCCTCGAGCTCGTACTCGATCATGAAGCAATACGCTACATCAGTGGAGTCGGTCCGACAGAGGTGAGAGAACTTCTGCGTGCTGACCACGTTCTTCCCCCGAGAGCCGGTCGCCCGCGCGCTCACCGTGGCGACCATGGCGATGTCGCTGTCGACCGGGCTGTTCTACGCCGTGAGCGCGCTCTACTTCACCCGCACCCTGGGCCTCTCCGCCACGACGGTCGGGCTCGGCCTCACCGTCGCGGGCGCGTGCGGTGTCGTGGCGTCGTACGCCGCCGGCTGGGCCAGCGACCGAGTGCCGGCCGACCTGGTCCAGCGCTGGGCGATGGTCGGCCAGGGGCTGGCGCTGCTGG
Source organism: Nocardioides sp. (assembly GCA_035710425.1). Taxonomy (GTDB): domain Bacteria; phylum Actinomycetota; class Actinomycetes; order Propionibacteriales; family Nocardioidaceae; genus Nocardioides. The sequence goes on along the minus strand of DASTDJ010000149.1, from coordinate 25,955 downwards.
CCTACGTGTTCGCCGACGGCACGGCCTGGTTCGTGCTGGTCGCCTGCTTCGCGGTCGGGCTGCGAGCCGCCGGCGGCGCGGCGCGGCAGGCCATGATCGCCCGATGGTTCACCGGGTCCGACCGGGTCACCACCCGCGCCGGCCTCCGGGTGGTCACCAACGTCGGGATCGGGCTCGGCACGGTGGTCGCCGCCGTGGCGCTGGTGATCGACACCGCCGCGGCCTACCGGTTCACGATGGCGGGCGCCGGCGTGCTCGTGCTGCTTGCGACGGTGCCGCTGTTCGGCCTGGGCCGGCGGGTGCCGGGGCTGACCGACCGGCTGCTGCCGATCGCCGACGACGAGTCGGGTGGCCCGCGGGGTCGCTCGCCGCTCACCGACCGCACCTACCTGGGCGCGGTGGCCATGGCGACGGTCTTCGCGATCAACTTCGGCATCCAGACGGTCGGCGTCCCGCTGTGGGTGGCCGGCCACACCGAGGCTCCCACGGTGGTGATCTCGCTGCTGATGATCGTGAACACGATCTTCGTGGCGGTCTTCCAGGTGCCCGCGTCACGCGGGACCCACGACATCCTGGTCGCCGGACGCGCCGTCCGACGCGCGGGAGTTCTGGTGGCCGTGGGCTGCGGGCTCCTGGCAGCCGCGGCGTACGGCGGCACCGGCCCAGCCGTAGTGCTGCTGGTGCTGGGTGCGCTGGCGCTCGCGGCCGGCGAGGTGTTCTCGGAGGCCGGCAACTGGGGTCTGGCCTTCGAGCTCGCCGACCCGCGCAGCGCCGGTGCCTACCAGGGCGTGTCGCAGACGGGGTACGCCGTCGCGGCGATGCTCGCACCGACCGTGGTCACCGTGACCGCGATCAGCCACGGCACACCCGGGTGGGTCCTGCTGGCGGTGCTGTTCCTGGCGGCCGGGACGACGACCGCCGTGATCGCCCGGCGGGCCGCGGCCTGCACCCCGTCGACGCCGTACCCCCTCCGTCGCGTCACTGCTCCCTGACTATCGTTCCCCTCCATGGCCAAGCGCTCACGAACCAAAGCCCGCGACGTCGCCACCACCGAGGGCGAGGTCGGGCCGCGTCAGCCGTGCCCGTGCGGGTCCGGCAAGCGGTACAAGGCGTGTCACGGCGCTCCCGGCGGCGCGGGGGACGTGTACGTCGGCCGGCCGTTCGAGGGGCTGCCGTCGGAGTGCGACGTCATCGCGCTGCGCGAGCTGGTGCCCGCCGCCACCGCGCCGCTGACGGTCAAGGACTCAGATCGCACGGTCCAGCTGTGCACGCTGCTGCCGATGGCCGCGCCCGCGATGGTGCGCGACAGCGGCGACGTCTGGCTCGGACTCCAGGTCCAGCACCACTTCGGCGACCCGTCGCGCGACCTGGCCGCCGTACTCACGCGAGCGCTTGATGCCGAGCCCGGTGCGGGCGTCGTCGGGCTCACCGACCCGCCCGGCCCTGGGCCGCGCCTGCAGGACCTGATCACCGACACGTCCCTCGACATCACCGTCCACGAGGGCTTCGACTACTGGGTCGCCGATGCCGAGGACCGCGACACCGCGGAGGCGCTGGTCGAGCAGGCCAACTCCTCGGTGACGCCGACCTCGCGGCTGGCGTCGGTGGAGGCGGCGTACTGGACGAACGTCGGCAGCAAGGAGCACCTGCGCTGGGTGATGCCCGAGCCGGAGGACCGCCTGCTCGACGCGCTGGCCCGGCTGCACGCCGCCGGCAAGGACGTCCTGGTCCCTGACTCCCGGCTGGTCGGGATGTTCCGCGCCCACGGGCTGCTGGCCCCGGTGTGGGACCTCGAGGTCGGCACCGGCGCCGAGGTGCTGGAGGAGCCGGCCGCACGGTTCGCGGCCGACCTGGCCGAGGCGCTGGGCGACGAGTCGGACCTGACCACCGAGCAGCGTGCGGCGCGTTCGGGCCTGGCCAACCGCCAGGTCACGATCCGCTGACCGGGCGCAGCGCCCAGGCACGGAGCCGCGAGTAGCCCTTCACCGACAGCCGCCGCACCCGACGGAAGGAGTACGCCGCGGTGCTGCTCTCGTCGGCGCCATCTTCGTCGGACTCGTCGTCTGTCCGACCCGACAGAGCGCGGTAGGCGCCCTCGTCGACCAGCACCGTGCCCGGCCGCGCCACGGACGTGAGCCGTGAGGCGATGTTGACCACGGGCCCGAAGACGTCGCCCAGCCGGTTGACCACGTCGCCGTAGGCGAGCCCGGCCCGCACCGGCGGGAACTCGTCATCGTCGTCGGCGCCCCGCCGGGTCAGCTCGAGCGCGATGTCGGCGCCCGCCGACGGGTCGTCGGCCACGATCAGCACCTCGTCGCCGATGTTCTTGATGATCCGGCCCCCGTGCTCCACGGCCAGCTGCGCCGCGTCGCTCTCGAACGCCTCCAGCCACTGCACGAGCTCGGTCTCCGAGAGGGTCCGGCTGCGCGAGGTGTAGCCGACGATGTCGACGAAGACGACGGCCATCTCGGCGGTCTCGCCCGCGGCGCCGACCGCGAGCATCCGGTTCGCCGCGCCGGCCAGGTGCCGGCGCCACACCCAGCTCTGGAGCTCGTCGACCCGCGGGAGCACCTCGTCGGCCAGGCGGGTCACGCTCTCGGCGGGGTCGTCCCCGGCCTCGGCCGTGACCGTGGCCAGCAGCCCCACCTGCCACTCGGCCAGCCGGGCGAACGACCGGCCCCAGGTGCGGGTCAGCGCGCTCATCCGGTCGGGGCTGAGGATGCCCAGCTCCATCAGGTCGTGGGTCAGCCGCAGCGCATCGACGTCGGCGGGCGTGAACGCACGCTCGTCGTCGGCGTGCTTCGGGAAGCCGAGCAGCCGCCACAGCTCCTCGGCGACCTCGATCGGTACGCCGGAGCGTTCGGCGACGTCGAGGCGGGTGAGCGTCGGCTCCTCACCCAGCAGGTAGCCCTCGACGTCGTCGAGGGCTCCCGTCGGGTCGGCGTCGCCGGTCACCCCAGGCGCGACTTGGCGACCTCGTCGAGCGCCGCCTCGAACGCCGGCAGCTCCGCGATCAGCTCGCGGATCGCGTCGGCGGTGAAGTGGATGACCTCCAGCGGGGTCAGCGCCACGATCGAGGCGGTGCGCAGGGTGTGCCGCACGATCGCCGCCTCCCCGAAGATCTCACCCGGACCGATCTGCGCGATCTCCTCGCCGTCGTGGCGCACCGAGACGGTGCCCTCGAGCAGGATGTACGCCTTGTCGGCAGGGGTCTTCTCCCAGATCGGGGACCAGCCTTCGGGAAGCGTCGAGTGCCGCCCGGCGGCGCTGATCCGCGCTACTTCCTGCGGCGTGAACGTGTCGAAGAACGAAGTCATGCTCACCCTTTCGGTGTGCCTCCCCTCCCCTGATCCTAGGGCAGCGGGTCCCGCGCGACCGGGCAGCTCATGCAGCGTGGACCACCCCGGCCGGAGCCCAGCTCGGACCCGGCGATCCGGACCACCTCGATGCCGGCGTCCTCCAGCCGCGAGTTGGTCTCGTCGTTGCGCTCGTAGGCCACCGCGACCCGCGGTGCCAGCGCAAGGGTGTTGTTGCCGTCGTCCCACTGCTCGCGCTCCGCGGTCACCGGGTCGAGACCGGTGTCGATGTGGTGCAGCGTGTCGATCTCCAGCGCCTTCGCGGCCGCGACCAGGAACGGCTCAGCGTCCGCGACCCGGAGCAGCAGCGACCCGTCGTCGGACCGCCCCTCGGGGGTGACGGCGTACGCCGTGAGGGTGTCGGCGACGTTGGGGTACATCACGACCTTGTCGGCGTCGACCATGGTGCAGACGGTGTCGAGGTGCATGGTGGCCCGTTCCTGGGCGATCGGCACCGCCAGCACGGTGTGGGCGAGGTCGTTGTCGAACACCTGCATCGCCAGCCGCTCGGCGCCGGCCGGCGTGGTCCGCTCGCCGACGCCGACCGCGATGACCCCCGGCGCGAGGAGCAGCACGTCGCCGCCCTCGACGTGCTCGTAGTGGTGGCCGTGGATCCGCGGGGTCGCCGCGAAGCGCGGGTGGAAGTGGTAGATCAGCTCGGTCAGCTGGGTCTCGCGCTTGCGCGCGGGCATCGCCAGCGAGGTGATGGCGACCCGGTCGCGCACCCATACCGAGGAGTCACGGGTGAACAGCAGATTGGGCAGCGGGTCGATCAGGAACGCGTCGTGCGGCAGCAGCGAGGTGACGAGGCCGAAGCCGCCGCGCACCTCGTCGTTGCGGATGCCCGTGGTGAGGTGGGTGGTCAGCTCCTCCGGCGGTGCGTCGCCGAGCAGCCCGGCGAGGTAGCCGCGCATGGTGCCCCCGATGTCGAGGTCGGCCAGGGCGGTCTCGATCGCGCTGGCGCGGGCGGCCTCGTCGGCGAGGGACTGGGTGAGCAGCTCGGTGAGGTAGAGCACCTCGACGCCGCGGATCCGCAGCGCCTCCGCGAACGCGTCGTGCTCGTCCTGCGCCCGCGCCACCCACGGGATCCCGTCGAAGAGCAGCTTGTCGTTGTTGCGCGGGGTCAGCCGCTTCAGCTCGTCGCCGGGTCGGTGCAGCATCACCGTGCGCAGCCGCCCGACCTCGCTGTCGGCGCCGTGAGGGGCAGTCATGGACGGCACTCTAGAGGGACTACCCGACCAGCTCGACGGTCGTGAGCGCCGCCAGCACCAGGCACACTGCGGCGCCCAGGTAGTGCAGCACGTGGATCGGGATCCAGCGCAGCAGGCTGCGACCGACGAGCACCGCCAGCGCGCTCACCGTGAGCAGCGCGCCGAGGGCGCCGACGAACACGCTGAACGGCGCTTCGTACCTCGCCACCAGCGACAGCGTGAGCAGCTGGGAGAGGTCGCCCCACTCGGCCGCGAACAGCACCAGGAACGACGCCCCGACGGCGCGCAGCCCGTGCACCTGCCGTGCCTTCTCGGCGAACTCCTCGCCGCTCTCCTCCTGGTGGCTCCGGCCCTCCCGGATCAGGATCACGGCTCCGACCAGGAACAACACGATCGCGGCCGACTGCACCACCTCGGGCGGCAGCAGCGACGCCGCGTGCCCGAGCAGCACGGCGACCGCGGTCTGCACCGTGAAGGCCAGCCCGACCCCGATCCAGACCAGGATCGGCCGGTACTTCGTCGCCAGGACCAGCGTCGCGAGGAACGTCTTGTCGGGCAGCTCGACGAGGAAGATCGCGCCGAACGTCAGAGCGACGGCGCCGAGGTCCACCCGGCCAGTCTGCCAACCGGCATTGCCGGTGCCGGGCGGCGGGGTGTTGGCTGATCGCCATGCCGAGGATCGAGTCCTACGCCCAGGGCACTCCCAGCTTCGTCGACCTGACCACACCCGACCAGGACGCCGCGAAGGTGTTCTACGCCGACCTGTTCGGCTGGGAGTACGACGACCAGCCGCTCGACGAGGGCGGCTACTACTCGATGGTCCGCAAGGGCGACGGCGTGGTCGCGGGCATCGGAGGGCAGCTGCCCGAGCTCGCCGGCCACCCGGCGTGGTGGGCGGTCTACCTGGCCACCGACGATGTCGACGCGGCGGCCGCGTCGGTGGTCGAGGCCGGCGGCGCGGTCGACGCCGGCCCGTTCGACGTGATGCGAGCGGGCCGGATCGCGGCGATCCAGGATCCCACCGGCGCCCGGGTCAACCTGTGGACGCCGGGGGACAGCATCGGCTCCGAGATCGTCAACGAGCCGGGGGCGCCGGCGTGGAACGAGCTGGTCACTCCCGACGTGGACGCGGCGACCCGTTTCTACTCCACCGTGCTGGGCGTGGGCTGGGAGACCCGGCAGATGAACGGCGGCGACTACACGTGCCTGGTCGCGGGCGGGAAGCCTGTCGGCGCCGCCCTGCCGCCGAGCATCCCCGGCCAGCCCCCGCACTGGAACGTCTACTTCAACGTCGAGTCCACCGACGCCACGATCACCCGGGTCGTGGAGCTGGGCGGCACGGTGCTCGCGGAACCGTGGGACGTCCCCGACGTCGGCCGGCTGGCCGTGGTCAGCGACCCGCAGGGCGCGACGTTCTGCGCGATGCAGAACGCCGAGGACTGAGCGGTATGTCCCTCTCCCTCATGAACGTCACCGTCGACTGTGACGTGGAGCCCGGCTTGGTCGCCCGCTGGTGGTCGACCGCTCTCGGCGCGGAGATCGACGGCGACTGGGGAGCTGCAGCGAGGATCCGGCTCCCCGGCGACGGGGCCCCACGCCTGCTGTTCATCCAGGTCCCCGAACCGAAGCGTGGGAAGAACCGGGTCCACCTCGACCTGCTCTCCGACGACCGCGACGCGGAGGAGGCACGGCTCGTCGGCCTGGGTGCAACGGTGGTCGCTCGTCAGGTCGAGGGCGATGAGTCCTGGACGGTCATGCGCGACCCCTACGGGAACGAGTTCTGCCTGAACTAGTCGGACCGACCGCTCCACCCGGGGTCGCGGCCGAAGGCGGCGAGCAGCTGCGACTGGGGGTCGTCGGCCGCTGCGGCGCGCGCACCGATGGCTCCCGCCGAGCGGTAGACGTCCTCCCGCGACGCGAACCAGGCAGCGACCTCTGTGACGAGGTCGGCGTCGAGCGCGGTGTCACCGCCGGTGGCCGCCGCCAGGTCCCAGCCGTGGATCAGGTGGTCGGCCGCCAGCTGGACGACGTACTCCTCCATGTCCTCGTCGCCGTAGGACAGGTGCACCTTCCCGCGCCCCGGCAACGCCTCGGCGACCGCCCGGCTGGCCCGCTCCGCGGCGTCGAGCGCGGTCTCGCGCGGGTCCGAGCCGAGCAGGTCGCCGTCGAAGCGGTCCCCGACCTCCTGGATCGTCGCCCCGTGGACCAACGGCTCGGTCCACAGGTCCTCGCCGACCACGTGGTTGACCAGCGCGCGGACGTCCCACTCGAGGCACGGCGTCGCCGCCGCCCACTGATCGGGATCGACCGTGAGGACCCGGTCGGTCCAGCTCTCGACCGTTCGTTGGTACAGGGTTCCTGAATCCATCACCATGCTCCGTTCTCGAGAGCCGTCCGTGCCATCTTGACCCACCAGTCGAGGCTCGCGCGCTCTCGCTCGCGCACCACTTCGTCGTGGCTCTCCACGATGTCCAGGGTCTTGTTCCATCCCAGCCAGCACAGCGCCGACAGCAGGGCGAGCTGCATCGACTCCTCGTCGTACGCCGGGCCGGCGGCACGTCGGTAGGCGTCGATGAGCTCGTCCGGGCCGATGTCGATCACGTGCCCGCAGCCCACCAGGAAGCGGGCGACATCGAGGGCGCCGGGAGCGGCGGTCGGCATCGCCCAGTCGAGCAGGATCAGCTGATCGCCCTCGAAGGCCATGTTGACCGTCGCGAGGTCGCCGTGCGCCAGCGTGACCGGGCCGGCGGTCAGGGCGCCCGTCAATGGCGTCGCGTCCAGGTGGAGGGCGAACACCGCCTCGGACACGTCGGAGGGCACCAGGGCGAGGTCGGCGAAGTACCCCCAGCCGCGGAGCGCCGCCCCCAGGAGCTCGTCCCCCGTGCCGGCCGGGCCGGCGATGCGGGAGGGTGCGAAGAGCTCGAGCAACGGTGTCAGGGGCGCCAGCGCAGGCGGTGGATCGCCGAGGTACGTGCGGTGCAGGGCCGCTACCCTCTCCAGCATCCAGTGACAGGCGGGTGCGTCGAGACGGTCGTCCCAGGTCAGTACGGCGTCGCCGAGGTCCCGCATGACGATGACCGTCGTGTCCTGGCCCTCGGTCCAGCCGTCGACGATCACGTGCCCGACGTTCTCCGGGAGCCGGTCGAGGCCGCCGGAGCGCCAGAGCAGGAGCTCCTGCGCGAACGGCTGGTCGAAGATCTTGAGCGTCAGGTCCGTCTCGGGAGTGATCCGCTTGACCACCACCCGGCGGCCGTCGGCGAGGGTCACCCGCTCGAGGGCAGCGCCCGACTTGCCGACGTGCTCGGCGAGCGCCGTGCGCTCGACCGCGTCGTCCAAGAACCCCGCGGGTGCCATACGACCAAGGTGGCACCGAGTCGGCGAGGTGTCATCGCCCGAACTCGTGAGAGTTCGACAGGTCCGTACCGGTCAGGCGCGTTGGTCCAGCCGCGCCTCGAGCTGAGCGACCTGACCCTTGAGCTCGTCGAGCGAGGCGAGGATGGCCTCGGTGGACTCGTCCATCGCCTCCTCCATCTCCGCGGCGAGCTCCTCGTTGGACTCCTCGGTCTCCCTGTCGAGCGCCTCGACCGCGACCGCGATGAACAGGTTCAGCACGATGTACGTCGCCAGCACGATGTAGAGGATGAAGAAGATCCATGCGGTCGGCTCGGCGTCGGTGGTCGGCCGGATCACGTTGGCCCAGTCGTCACCGGTGGTGATCTGGAACATCGACAGCGTGGCCGTGCCCAGGTCACCGAAGTGCGTGGGGTCGACGTCGCCGTAGAGCTGGGTCGCCATCACCGAGAAGATGTAGAGCAGCATCCCGAGCAGCGCGGCGATCGACGCCATACCGGGGACGGTGGCGACCAGCGCACCCACGACGACCCGCATCGACCGCACCGTCGAGAGCAGCCGGAGCACGCGCAGCACCCGCAGCACGCGGAGCACGGAGTAGGAGCCGGTGCTGGGGATCAGCGCGATCAGCACCACGAGGAAGTCGAAGACGTTCCAGGCGTCGCGGAAGAACCGCCACCCGGAGGCGAAGAGCCGCAGCGCGATCTCGACGACGAACACCGCGACGGTCGCCCAGCCGACGGCGGTGGTCGCGCCGCCGTACCGGTCCATCCAGGTGGAGGAGACCTCGAGGCCTATCACCACGGCGTTGAGCAGGATGACGCCGATGATCGTCCACTGGAAGACCGGGTGCTCGACCAGGCGACGTACGGCGGCCCGCGGGCCGCGCTGATAGTGCTCGATCACGACCGGGCTGGGTCGGCGGGGTAGACCCCGAGCATCTTCACGTCGGTGGAGAAGAACGCGAGCTCCTCGAGAGCGCGCTTGAGGCCGATGTGGTCGGGGTGGCCGTCGACCTCCGCGAGGAACTGCGTGGCGCCGGTGAACGACCCGTCGACCATGTAGCTCTCGAGCTTGGTCATGTTGACGCCGTTGGTCGCGAAGCCGCCGAGCGCCTTGTAGAGCGCGGCCGGCAGGTTGCGGACGTTGAAGATGAACGACGTGACGACCGGTCCGTTGTCGGCGGGCGCCTGGATGAAGTCGCGGGAGAGCACGACGAAGCGGGTGGTGTTGTGGTCGGCGTCCTCGACGTCCTCGGCGAGCACCTCGAGGCCGTAGATCTCTGCGGCCATCGGCGGCGAGATCGCCGACTGAGTGGGGTCGGCGGCCTCGGCGACCTCGCGCGCGGCGCCCGCGGTGTCACCGGAGATGATCGGCCGCAGGCCGTGCTCGCGGATGATCTTGCGGCACTGGCCCAGCGCATGGACGTGGCTGTGGGCGGTGGTGATGGTGTCGAGCGTCGCGCCCGGCACCGCCATCAGGTGGAACCGGATCCGCAGGAAGTGCTCGGCCACGATGTGCAGGTCGGAGTCGGGCAGGAAGTGGTGGATGTCGGCCACCCGGCCCGCGATCGAGTTGTCGATCGGGATCATCGCCAGGTCGGCCTCGCCGCCCTCGACGACCGCGAACACGTCCTCGAACGAGGCGCACGGCACTGCCTCGTAGTCGGGGTAGTGCTGCGTGCAGACCAGGTGGGAGTTGGCTCCCGGCTCTCCCTGGTAGGCGATGCGTCCGGCGGTCACCGTGGAATCTTAGGCGTTCACTCAGCGGTCACGAGGCGCACCAGCAGCACGACGAGACGGTCGGTCTGCTTCTTGTTGAGCGGGTCGAGCCGGCTGCCCACGAGCGGCGCGGCGATCTCGCGCGCCTGCACCAGTGCCCGCTGGCCGTCGGGCAGGACGTGCAGCACCTGCGTACGTCGGTCGGTGGGCAGCCTGCGACGCTCGACCAGCCCGAGGTGCTCCAGGTCGTCGACCATCTGGACGACGCTGGCCCCGCTCACCCCCAGCGCCCGGGCCACCTCGGACTGCGGCACCGGGCCGGTGGCCTGCAGCGCGGTGAGCACCCCGAAGTGCCGCGGTTCGATCCGCAACGGTGCGAGCGCGGCGCCGAACTCTCGGTGCATCCGGAAGTGCGTCCGGGTCAGCAGGAAGCCGACGCTGTCGAGCAGCGGGGCGGGGGCGCCCGTGACGAGGTCCTCTCGGATCGTCGCGAGCAGCAGCTCTCGCAGCTCGTCCCGCTCCGCAGGCGTGAACGGCCGCACGACGGACGCCTCCAGCCTGGCGATGTGGGGCCGCCAGCGTCGTACGGCGGCGGCCGCGGCGCGGGTGCGGGTCAGCGCGTAGGAGCGGCGGTCGGTCGGGTTGCGCACCCGCTCCACGAGCCCCTGCTCGGCGAGCTCGGCGGCCACCCGCACCATCGTGGTCCGACTGACGGCGATCGAGTCGGCCAGCGACTGCTGCGACCGCGGCGTGCCGTCGGCCAGCGCGAGCAGCGCGGCGTAGGCGTGGATGTCGACGCCGTCGGGGAGCTCCTGGTCCAGCAGCACCTGCACGCGGGCGTTGGCGCGCCACAGGAGGTGTCCGGGCAGCTTCGCGAGCGCCGGCAGCAGGGTGTGGCTGGCGCTCGGTACCACCTCTGAACCCACGTGCACCTCACTTGATCATTAGGCACTTGACGAATCTGCGAAGAAGCGTATCGTAGCGAGTCGATCGTTAACCGATTGATGATTACCCAATTGATGAATGGCTCCGAGGGGGCTCCGATGACGAACCGAACGCCGACGGCAACCATCTCGGCCGACCGCCACACCGACGCCAGCGACGCCAAGTGGTGGACGCTCGCCGCCGTCTGCGTCGGTGTCTTCATGCTCCTGCTCGACATCACCATCGTGAACGTCGCGCTGCCCGACATCCAGGGCGAGCTCGACGCCTCGCTGTCCGACCTGCAGTGGGTGATCGACGCCTACGCCCTGAGCCTGGCTGCACTGCTCCTCACCGCCGGCTCGCTCGCCGACCTCTACGGTCGGCGGCTCCTCTTCGTGGTCGGTACGGCGCTGTTCACGCTCGGGTCCATCGCCTGTGGGGCCGCCCAGGACATCACGTTCCTCACCCTGGCCCGCGCGTTCCAGGGGATCGGTGGGGCCGCGATGTTCGCGACCGCGCTCGCGCTGATCGCCTCGGCGTTCCAGGGCCGCGAGCGGGGCGTCGCCTTCGGCGCCTTCGGCGCGACCACCGGTGTCGCGGTCGCCATCGGCCCGGTCCTCGGCGGCGTGCTCACGAGCGGGCTCTCCTGGCGCTGGATCTTCTTCGTCAACATCCCGATCTGCCTGGTCGCGATCGCGATCGCACAGCTCAAGGTGCGCGAGTCGCACGACCCGCGCGCCGGGCGTCCCGACTGGGTCGGCTTCATCAGCTTCAGCCTCGCGCTCGGCGCCCTGGTCTACGCCCTGATCGAGGCCGGCCAGGACGGCTGGACCGACGGCCGGGTGGTGTCCTTCCTGGTCGCGTCGGCCGCTCTCCTGGTGGTCTTCGTGGTCAGCCAGGTGGTGCAGACGGACCCGATGTTCGACCTCGGCCTGCTGCGCAAGCCCACCTTCACCGGCGGCCTGGTGGCGGCGTTCGGCGTCTCCGCCTCGATCTTCTCGCTGCTGACCTACCTCGTGATCTACGTCCAGAACGTCCTCGGCTACTCCGCCGTGGCCACCGGCGTACGGTTCCTGTTCCTGTCGGGCGCCGCGTTCGTCGCGGCCGCGATCGCCGGGCGGCTCACGTCCGTCGTCCCCGCCAAGTGGCTCATCGGACCGGGCTTCCTCGTGCTCGGGGTCGGCCTGCTCCTGGTGCGGGGCATCGAGACGGGGTCGTCGTGGACCCACCTGATCCCTGGGCTGCTGGTCAGCGGCGTGGGCATCGGCATGATCAACCCACCGCTCGCCTCGACCGCGGTCGGCGTGGTCTCGGTGGACCGGTCCGGGATGGCGTCGGGCATCAACTCCACGTTCCGCCAGGTGGGCATCGCCACCGGGATCGCGGCCCTGGGCTCGATCTTCAGCCACCGGGTGGCCGACGGCGTCGCCGACGGTCTGCAGGGGACGCCGGTCGCCGACCAGTCCGACCGGATCTCGACCGCCATCACCGGCGGTCAGGTCGACCAGGTGATCGCGGCGGCTCCGGTGCAGGCGCGCGGCACGATCGCCGACGTGGCGACCCAGTCGTTCATCGACGCGCTCAACCACATCACCACGATCGCCGCGGTCACCGCGTTCGTCGCCGCCGCGATCTGCCTGGCGCTGATTCGGCAGAAGGACTTCGTGCAGGGGGGTCCACCCCCGCCCCCTGCCTAGCGGGGGACGCGCACCAGGAGCCGGCCGTGGATGCATTCCATATGCAGCTCGCGGCCGGAGCCGACCGAGTCGCCGTCGAGCTGGCGGGGGGTGTCGGCCGCGGCCCTGATGGACACGGTGCGGCCGGTCATCCGGTTGATCGTGTCGTCGGTGCGGGTCCGCTTGGCCAGCACGCGGAAGACCATCGGGAGCCAGGACAGGAACCGGCGCGGGTAGAGGATCACCACGTCGAGCTGTCCGTCGTCGATGGTGGCGTCGGGGAGCAGTGGCATCCCGGCCTGGAGGTAGCCGACGTTGCCGACCACGATCGTCCGGGCCCGGTGGGTGGTGGGCTCGGCGCCGTCGACCGAGATCTCCACCTTCGTCACCGGGAACATCAGCGACTTCAGCGCCGACCAGACGTAGGCGAGCCAGCCGACCTTCTGCTTGATGTCCTCGTTGACGCCCTCCATGATCGCGGCGTCGAGGCCCATGCCGGCCATCACCATGAAGTGGGTGTCCTCGAGCTCGTCGCCGCTCACCGACACCATGTCGATGGCGCGGTCCTGGCCGGTCAGCGCCACGTCGATCGCGGCCCGCACGTAGAGCGGGATGTCGAGGTTGCGGGCCAGCAGGTTGCCGGTGCCGGCCGGCACGATGCCGACGGGGACGCCGGTGCCGGCGAGCTCGGCGCACACCTCGCGCACCGTGCCGTCGCCGCCGCAGACGATGACCAGGTCGGCGCCACCCACGGCGGCCTGGTGGGCCTGGCCGGTGCCGGAGTCCTCGACCGTGGTGAGGTGCCAGCTCGGCGTCGACCAGCCGGCCTCGACCGCCATCGCGGAGACGATCGCCTGGAACTGGCCGACGTCCTCCACCTTCACCGGGTTGAGGATCACCGCCAGCCGGCGCTCGGACGGCACCGCCTCGGGCAGCGGCTCGATCTTCTCGGCGTGGCTGCGGGGCAGCGGGCTGTAGACCGCCAGCCCGAGCAGCACGAACCCGGCGCCGAGCAGCACCCCCGCACTCACGTCGGTGATGTAGTGGCGGCCCAGGAGGACGCGGTCGGCACACACCAGGAGTACGACGACCACCACGGCGGCGTACGCGAGTCGACGAAGGTTCGCCCGGCGGACCAGCATCGCCACGAGCACCATCACGATGCCCCCGAACGCCGCGATCGAGGAGGCATGGCCGGAGGGGAACGCGTTGGTCTCCAGCAGGTGCTCCACGGACTGCCACACCGGGCGCGCGCGGTCGAGCCACACCTTGAGCAGGGTGGTGGTGAGAGAGGTCGCGATCATCACACCGACGGCGAACCCGGCCGCGCGTCGGTAGCCCTTCGCGAACATGGCCACGGCCAGCACCGTGGTCAGCACGGTCATCCCGACGGTGCCGAAGGCCACCTCCACCCAGCGCAGGGGCTCGTGCAGCCACGAGGTGTCGAGCACCCAGTCGCGCCACTCGCGCGAGGCGTCGTCGATGTCGACGACCAGGGCCCACTCCTGCTTGAACGCCAGCGCGAGGAGGGCGAACAGGGCGAAGCAGACCCCGGCCAGGCTGAGCAGGGTCGTGCGCGAGCGGTCGAGCAAGGGGTTCCCTCCGGTGTGGTTGCCGGGGCAAGTATGACGAAGGCCCCCTGCGCAACTGGGGTGAGGACCACCGGCGGACGCAAGTAGCCTTGCCGCATGATCGACCCGCGGATCCTCCGAGACGAACCGGACCGAGTGCGCGCCGCCCAGGCCAAGCGTGGGCTGTCCGGCGACTCCGTGGACCGCGCGCTCGCGGCGGACTCCGCACGGCGCGAGGCGATCGCCACCTTCGAGGCCAAGCGGGCTGAGCAGAAGAAGCTCGGCAAGCTGATCCCGCAGGCGCAGGGCGACGAGAAGCAGGCACTTCTCGCGCAGACGAAGACCCTCGCCGCCGAGGTGAAGGAGGCGGAGGCCGCCCAGACCACCGCCGAGCAGGAGTGGCACGACGCGCTGTGGTCGATCCCCAACCTGGCCGCCGACGAGGCGCCCGCCGGCGGTGAGGACGACTTCACCGTGCTCGAGACCGTCGGCACGCCGCGAGAGTTCGACTTCGAGCCGCGCGACCACATCGAGCTCGGCCGGATCCTCGGCGCGATCGACATCGAGCGCGGCGCGAAGGTATCGGGGTCACGGTTCTACTTCCTCACCGGGGCCGGGGCCGAGCTCGAGTTCGCGCTCATCAACCTCGCCAACGAGCACGCTCGCGAGCACGGCTTCACCCAGGTGATCGCTCCGTCGATGGTCAAGCCCCGCGCGATGGACGGCACCGGCTTCCTCGGCCAGGCGGCCGACGACGTCTACCGCATCGAGGGGCAGGAGATGTACCTCGTCGGCACCTCGGAAGTGCCGATGGCGGCCTACCACTCCGACGAGATCCTGGACGCCGAGTCGCTGCCGCTGCGCTACGCGGCGTTCAGCCCGTGCTTCCGCAAGGAGGCCGGCTCGCACGGCAAGGACACCAAGGGCATCATCCGGGTGCACTGGTTCGACAAGGTGGAGATGTTCGTCTACACCACGCTCGAGGACTCCTTCGCCGAGCACCGCCGCCTGCTGGAGATCGAGAAGTCCTTCCTCGACAAGCTCGAGCTCGTCTACCAGGTGATCGACACCGCCGCCGGCGACCTCGGCCTGTCGGCGCAGCGCAAGTTCGACCTCGAGGCGTGGATCCCCACGCAGGGCAAGTACCGCGAGCTCACCTCGACGTCCAACTGCACCGACTTCCAGACCCGGCGGCTCGACACCCGGGGCCGGTTCCCCGAGGGCGTGGGCCCGGTGGCCACGCTCAACGGCACCCTCTGCGCGATGACCCGCACCATCGTCGCGATCCTCGAGACCCACCAGCAGGCGGACGGCTCGGTGCGGGTGCCGAAGGCCCTGCAGCCGTGGCTCGGCCGCGACGTGCTGGAGCCCTTGTCGAGGTGACCTCCGACGGCTGGCGACCCAAGGTGGTCGCGCTCGACATCGACGGCACCCTGCTCAAGTGGGTGGAGGGTGCCGGGGCGACGTACGAGCAGATCGAGCCTCGCGTGTTCGACGCCGTCCACCGGGCGCTCGACGCGGGCGCCCACGTCGTCCTCGCCTCGGGCCGCTCTCCGCACGGCATGACCGGCATCGCCGACCTCCTCGACCTGCGCGGCCAGGGCGAGGAGCGGGTGTGGGTGGTGGCCAGCAACGGCGCGGTCGTCTTCCGCTACCCACCGGTCGAGGTGGTCCACGAGGAGACGTTCGACGCAGGACCGGCGGTCCGGGCGATCCTGGACCGGCACCCCAGCGTGTTGGTGGCGGTCGAGGAGCGCGGTGTCGGCTACCGCCTCAACTCGCCGTTCCCCGAGGGTGAGCTCTCCGGCGACATGATCATCACCGACGTCGAGGAGCTGGTCGCCGGACCGGTCAGCCGCGTGATCATCCGCGACCCGGAGCAGAGTGCTGAGGACTTCGTGGCGCTCGCCGAGGAGCTCGGCCTCCACGGCACCAACTACGTCGTCGGGTGGACGGCCTGGCTCGACCTCTCGGCGGTCGGCGTGTCCAAGGCGTCCGGGCTCGCCCACGTCGTCGAGCAGCTCGGGCTCACCGACGACGACGTCTTGGCGATCGGCGACGGGCGCAACGACATCGAGATGCTGCAGTGGGCGCGTCGTGGCGTGGCGATGGGGCAGGCGATCCAGCCGGTGATCGACGCGGCCGACGACGTGACCGCGTCGGTCTACGAGGACGGTGCGGCGCTCGAGCTCGAACGCCACTTCGGATGACGCCACGCCTGGTCGCCACCGACCTCGACGGCACCCTGATCCGCTCCGACGGCACCGTCTCGACCGCCACCCAGGAGCTGCTCGCCACCCTCGACGGTCGCGGCGTGCCGGTGGTGTTCGTGACCGCACGCCCGCTGCGCTGGATGGACGACCTGTGGCCGATGGTCGGCCGGCACGGCATGGCGATCGTGAGCAACGGCGCGATCCTCTACGACGTGGCCGCCGGTCGCGCCCGCGACGTGACCGGCATCGACGCCGAGGCCGGCGCCGCGCTGCGCGAGGTCATCGGGGCGGCGGTCCCCGGCGTGGCGTTCGCGATCGAGTGCCTCTCCGGCATCCGCCGCGACCCGACCTACGTCGAGCCCCACGACGTGCCGGACGGCAGCCCGGTCGGACCGCTCGAGGAGCTCTGGGACGAGCCGGCGGTGAAGCTGCTCGTGCGCCATCCCGGCATGGACCCGGACGCCTTGCGCGAGCAGGTGGTCGCCGCGGTCGGCGACCGGGCGGTGGCGACCTGGTCGGTGCCGGGGCTGGTGGAGATCAGCGCACCCGGCATCACCAAGGCGGCGCGGCTGGTGCAGGTGGCCGACGAGCTCGGCGTCGATGCGGCCGACGTGGTGGCGTTCGGCGACATGCCCAACGACCTGCCGATGCTCGAGTGGGCCGGCACGTCGTACGCCATGGCCAACGCCGATCCCACCGTCCTCGCGGCCGCGACGCACGTGGCACCCGCCAACGACGACGACGGCGTGGCCGTGGTGCTCGGCGAGCTGTTCGGGATCGCGGTCCGATGAGCCTGCCTGGTCCGCGACTTGCCCGATCTGTTGAGATGGTCCCGTGAAGTCCGCCGTACGCCGCCTGCTCGCCGCCTGCCTGCTCGCGGCCTCCCTGGTGCTGGTGGGCGCGCCGTACGCCGCCTCCGCGCCCGCTCGACCCACCCCGCCCGACAACTGCGTGAAGGTCACCGCGGCCGACGCCGCCGAGGTCGCCGACGCGGTGTTCACCGGCCTGGTCACCTCGGTCCGCCGGTCCGCGCCCGGGGAGCCCTACTTCACCAACACCGTGCAGGTGGAGCAGGTCTACAAGGGGCCCATCGAGGTGCCCGCCGTCCCCGTGCTCACCCGCCAGAACTCCCGCAAGCAACCCGGGCTGGGTCCGCTGCAGGAGGGCGAGCGCTACCTGTTCTTCGTCCGGGCCGGCACCGAGGCGCTGTCCGCCGGCGCCTGCAGCGGCACCGGTCCCGCGGTCGCCGACCAGGTCACGCGGATCGAGGAGGTGCTCGGCGAGGGCCGACCTGCGGTGCCACCGCCCGCGCCCGAGGCGTCGTTCGAGCAGGTCGCCGACGCCGACCCCGTCGACTTCACTCGCAGCGCCGCCCCCGGGTTGGCGCTGGTGCTGATCGGGCTGCTCGGCCTGGTCGTCGTCCGCCGGCTGGGCCGCCGGTCGGCGTAGTCGGCCTAGAGGTACATCCCGCCCGAGCCCTGGCCGGGACGCTGGTCATCGTCGTCCCCGGGCTGCTGCGGCTGCTGACCTGCCTGCTGCGGCATCATCCCCGGCGGCAGTGCCTTGCGGATCTGCTCGAACTGCGCCCGTGCCGCCATCTGCTGGGCGTAGATCGCGGTCTGGATGCCGTGGAACAGGCCCTCCAGCCAACCGACCAGCTGGGCCTGCGCGATCCGCAGCTCGCTGTCGGACGGCGTGGCCTCCTCGGTGAACGGCAGGGAGAGCCGCTCGAGCTCCTCGACCAGCTCGGGGGCGAGCCCGGCCTCGAGCTCCTTGATCGAGGCCTGGTGGATCTCCTTGAGCCGGTTGCGGCTCGCCTCGTCGAGCGGGGCGGCCTTCACCTCCTCGAGCAGCTGCCGGATCATGCTGCCGATCCGCATCACCTTGGCCGGCTGCTCCACCAGCTCGGTGATCGAGCGCTCGTCGTCGTCGCCGTCGGAGTCGGGCTCGGGGGCCTCGGGGGCCTCGAGGGCCGATGCCGGGACGGATCCCATCGGTTGCCCGTCGGGGCCGATCACCACGACCCGCTGCTCCTGCTCACCCGGCTGTGCGGCCTGTTCGCTCATGGGCCCGACCCTAGCCTTCAGACGGTGAGCACGATCTTGCCGGTGTGGCCGCCGTCCTCCATCAACCGGTGCGCCTCCGCGATCTCCTCCAGCGGCATGGTGCCGTGCACGATCGGGCGGACCAGCCCTTCGGCGACCAGCGGCCACACGTGCTCGACCACCGACGCGCAGATCGCGGTCTTCTCCTCGACCGGCCGACTGCGGAGCAGCGCCGCCATCACCGCGCCGCGCTTGCGGAACAGCGCGGAGATGTCGAGCTCGCCCTTGGTGCCGCCCTGCATCCCGATGATGAGAAGTCGCCCCTCGGTGGCCAGCGCCTCGACGTTGCGGCCGAGGTACTTCGCCCCCATGTTGTCGAGGATGACGTCGACGCCCGCGCCGTCGGTCTCCTCGTGCACGACCTCGACGAAGTCCTGGTCGCGGTAGTTGATGGTGACGTCCGCGCCCAGCTCCGCGCAGGCGGCGAGCTTGTCCGGGGTGCCGCCGGTGGTGAACACCCGCGCGCCGAGCTGGGACACCAGCTGGATGGCGAACGTGCCGATTCCGCCCGCGCCACCGTGCACCAGGAACGTCTCGTCAGGGCGCAGCCCGCCCATCATGAACACGTTGGACCACACCGTGCAGGCCACTTCGGGCAGTGCCGCCGCGGTCACCAGGTCGACACCCGCGGGCAGCGGCATCAGCTGCCCGGCAGGTACGACGACCTGCGAGGCGTAGCCGCCGCCCGACAGCAGCGCGCACGCCTCGTCGCCGACAGCCCAGTCCGCGACGCCGTCACCGACCTCCGCGACCGTGCCGCTGCACTCGAGCCCCAGCACGCCCGATGCGCCGGGCGGTGGCGGGTAGACGCCCTTCCGCTGCAGCAGGTCAGCCCGGTTGACGGCGGTGGCCGCGACGTCGAGGAGCACCTCGCCGCGGCCGGGGGAGATGTCGGGCACCTCGCCCACGGACAGGACCTCGGGGCCGCCGGGCTCGGCGGCGATCACGGCACGCATGCCGCCAGTCTGTCAGCGGCTCAGCCTGCGTAGACGTCGCGGCTGTGGTCGACTGCACTGTCGTCGGGTACGTCGACGTCGTAGATGTCGTCCGGGTCCGGGGCGTTCGCCGGGCGGTCCCAGCCCTCCGCCAGGGTCTGCGCCCGGGCGGCCAGCTGCTCGACCTCCTCGGGGTCGGCGCCCTGCTCGCCCGCCGCGACACCCAGGAGGAAGGCGGTCACGGCACCGGCTTTGCTCTCGACGTTGTCACCGGCGCACTTCACCAGGTCGTTGACCAGACCCTCGTCGACCTCGGCCTCGACATCGAGCACGTCTGCCAGCTCGTCGATCCAGTCGTGGAGGTTCACCAGACCAATGTGGCCAGGAACCGGCCCGGATCGCAACCCCTCTTCCGGAACTAGGACGTGGACGACCGCAGGTCGCGGAGGTCCTCCCAGGTGTCGACATCGCGGTGCTCGGCCCCTGCCGACGGCACCTCGGCCAGGTCGAGGGCGGAGAGCAGCCGGTGCAGGGGCAGGTCGTGCTGGTCCTCCAGCCCGGGTCGGACGGCGTCCAGGCGTGCCGTGTCGACGACCAGCGCGAGCTGTCGGCGACCGCTCGGGTCCAGGAGCACGGCGCCGTCGCCCTCGGCACCCGCCGCCAGCAGACGCCGGAACGTGTCGGCGCGCAGGTACGGCATGTCCACGGCCAGCACCGCCAGCCGGGGCGGGGTGCGGAGCAGCGCGTCGCGGCCGGTCAGCAGCGCGGCGGCCGGACCGCCGTACCGGGGACTCTCCAGGGTGAACGTCACCGGGCGCTCGGTCGGCACCTGCTCGCCGACGACCACCACCTCGGCGGCGTCGATCACCGCGTCCAGCGCACGCGCGAGGAGGGTCCGGCCGTCGACCTCCATCGACGCCTTGTCGGCGCCGCCGAGCCGCGCGGCCCGGCCACCGGCCAGGATGACCGCGCAGAAGCTGCTCAGGCCCGGGTCGATCTGCATGCCTCGAGTCTCGCACCGGGTGACCGGCCGGTCCGGCGCGGCGGTCGGGTGGCACTCTGGATGCGTGACAACGACCACGCCCGCGTTGCGGGTCGCGCTGGTGCAGGAGGCATCGGGGCTCGACCCGCGGGCCAACCGCGCCCGGCTCGCCGAGCTGGTGCCCGACGACACCGACCTGGTGGTGCTGCCGGAGGCCTTCGCGCGCGACTTCGGCGAGGCCGGCTCCGACGTGAGCGCGTACGCCGAGCCGCTGGGCGGCGACTTCGACGACGCGGTCGCGCGGGCGGCCAAGGAGCGGGACACGACGGTCGTCGCCGGCATGTTCGAGACCGGTTCCGACCCCGCGCGGCCCTTCAACACGCTGCTGGTGCGCGGCGCGGCCACGGCCCACTACCGCAAGGTGCACCTCTACGACTCCTTCGGCTACCGGGAGAGCGACCGGCTCAGCGCCGGCGAGATCGACCCGGTCGTCGTCGACCTCGCGGGTTGGCGGGTCGGCCTGATGACCTGTTACGACCTGCGCTTCCCGGAGTTCGCGCGCGCCCTCGTCGACCGCGGTGCCGAGGTGCTCGTGGTGCCGGCGGCGTGGGTGGCCGGGCCCCGCAAGGCCGACCACTGGCGCACGCTGGTGCGCGCGCGGGCGATCGAGAACACGGTGTTCGTCGCGGCCGCTGCGCAGCCCGGTCCCCGCTACACCGGCTACTCCCTGGTGGTGGATCCGCTCGGCGACGTGCTCGCCGAGGCGGCCGAGGAACCCGCCCTGATCACCGCGACGCTCGAGCGGAAGACGCTCGACGAGGCCCGGCGGACCAACCCGTCCCTGGCCAACCGACGTCTGTAACCTCTTCCGCCGTGCCCACACCTTCCGCCCGGAGGCGCTCCGCGGCCTCCTGGATCCCGGTCGTGCTGTGGGGGCTCGTCGTTCTGGCCGGTCTGGCCGCCCTGGTCGCGGCCCTGGTGCCGGTCGGCCCCGAGTGGCTCGGCGGCGCCGGCTCGGTAGCTGTCGCGGCGGCGTACACCTGGTCGCTGGCGGCCCGCACCGGCGGGCGGCCCCTCGTCTTCGGCGGGCTGGCGCTCGCCGTCGGGATCGTGGTGCTGGCGCTCGACGAGGATTACCTGCGCACCGGCGCTGCGGTGATGACGTGCGTGGTGACCGCGGTGTTCGCGGTGATGGCGACCGTGCCGGCGCCGCGCTACATCCATGCCGTGCGGGAGTGCCTGATCGCCGTGCTGCTCTCCGCGATCGGGGCGCTCGCCACCGTGGGGTTCGAGCCCACCATCACGGTGACCCGGTTCGAGTACGTCACGTTCGGCCTCTCGCTGGTCGGCGCGTTCCTGGTGGTCTACCGGCTCGGCGCCGGCCTGCACGGCCTGGGTCGCCGGGGCGTGGTGATCGTCGTCGTGGGGGGCGTGCTGGTCGCGGTGTCCGTGCTGTACGCCGAGCTGCTGCGTCGCTACGGCACGCCCGAGCTGGTCGAGGCCCTGCTCGACGCGGTGCGCTGGAGCCGCGACAACCTCGGGGCCTTCCCACGACCCATCGAGACCATCCTCGGCATCCCAGCGCTCGCCTATGGATGTCACATGCGGGCCCGCCGTCGCCAGGGCTGGTGGGTGTGCGCGTTCGGCGTCGCCGGCACCGCGGCCGTGGCCAACGGGCTCGCCAACCCCGCGATCTCGTTCGAGGAGAGCGGGCTCTCGGTCGCTTACGGCCTGGTGATCGGGCTGTTCCTGGGCTACCTCGTGACCCGGCTCGACCTGGCGCTCACCGGCACCGGCGGGCGCGGGCGCCGGGTCGCCGGGTCGGCTCCTGCGCTGCGACCCGAGCCGCGACGTACCGAGGCCCTCCTCTGAACGGGTACGCACGGCCTCGGCTAGGTTCGGGGCATGCCACGTGACCAGGTGACCGAGATCTTGTCCGAGATGGTGGCGAACGTGCTGCGCGTGGAGGTCGAGGCCGGCGCGGTGGTGAGCGAGGGCGACGCCCTGGTGCTGCTGGAGTCGATGAAGATGGAGATCCCGGTCTTCACCGAGGTCGCCGGCGTGGTCCGCGCGGTGAAGGTCAGCAGCGGCGACGTGGTCCAGGACGGCGACGTGCTGGTGGAGATCGTCCCGTCGTAGGTGCGCGGGGCGGCCGAGCTATCTCACTGGCTGGCTGGCAGAGGGGGCGGGATTCGAACCCGCGGCTGACATCTCTGCCAGCGACCGCTTTCAAGGCGGTTCCGATCGGCCACTCCGGCACCCCTCCGTGCTCCGCCGTGGCGGGCACGCGGGTCAGTGTAGGTGGCGGCTCAGGTCTGGTGCCGATGCCGGAGCGAGCGGATCGGGACCAGGTAGAAGATCGCGATGGCGAGGTAGCCCACCACGGCCACGACCGGGAAGAACAGCCCGAGGCCGATCCTCACGAGGTAGAACGCGAGCCCGGGCGCGAGCCTCTTGCTGATGGCGGCCAGCTCCTCGTCTCCAGCCTCGGGAACGACACCACCAGCAGCAACAGCAGGTTGAGCCGGAGCAGCAGCGCGTGAGGGCCGCCCCGATCGGCGGGGTGCGGATCGCCGGTGGCTACTCGGAGCCGCCGAGCTCGATCTCGACGTCGTCGTAGACCAGGTCGTTGAGCCGCTGCATGTGGCGGGCGATGTCGGCGACCAGTCGCTTCAGCTCGCTGCGGACCCGCTCGACGTCGGGGCTCTCCAGCACCTGGGGACCGAGCGCGCTCATCCGGCCGAGCAGGGTGTTGCGCTCCCGGAAGGCCCGGCCGCCGCGAGCGGCGAGCCAGCCGTCCTCGGGGTCGCCCACCTCCCCCGACAGCACGTCGCGCACAGCGGCCATCCGCTGCCGCACCGTCCACCGCCAGTTGCCGACCGAGACGCTCTCGCTGGCAGTCCCGTCCGTGCGGGGCGCCTCGATGGCCTGTTCGAGCGCCCGCAGTGCTGTGGTCATGCCCGTTCTCACCATCGTCATGGGGAACCTCCCGGGGGCTGGGCTATGAGTTTGACCTCCTGCCACCCCTTCGGACAAGAGCGATTGGCGCACCAAATTCGTGTCTTGTTCAATCAGACCCATGCCCTCCCCCGACGCGTCCGACTATCGGCTCGCCCCGCTCCTGATCGCCCGGTTCGTGGGCCTCTACCTGGTGCTTCTCGCCGTGGTCGTCTTCGCCGCCACGATCGTGGTCGCCGCCTCCGACCTGCCCGGCGACGCTCTCGTCGTACTCCTCGTGCTCGGCCTGGCGGGGCTCTTCGTCCTGGCATGGGTGCTGCGCTCGAAGATCACCGTCGTGCACCTCGACGCGACCGGCTACACCGTGGCGATGATCCGCGGCGCCGGCGTGAAGGAGGCCCGGTGGGCCGACGTCGAGGACGCCGTCACGGCCAGCCCCCGGGGCTTCCCGAGCGTAGTGATCCGGCTGCGCGACGGGGGCAGTACGACGATCCCGGTGCAGGCGCTGGCCGGTGACCCGGACGACTTAGCGCGCGACGTCCGCGACCGGCTGCGCGCCGGGGGACGACGCGGCAGATGACCCGCCGGAGACCGATTCGGTCCTCCGCTGTCGCGCCTTGTAGCCTGTCTGGGCCGTCCGCGAGGACGGCGTGGAGGCGTCGCCTAGTCCGGTCTATGGCGCCCGCCTGCTAAGCGGGTTGAGGGTCAAACCTCTCGCGGGTTCAAATCCCGCCGCCTCCGCCGCCCGCTCGCCCCAGCCTCGCGCTGGGGCGAGCGCAGTGGAAATACCCCGCGGAGTACAGCCATCCGGCGCGGATTGCACAATTCTGCATTGCAGATATGTGACCCAATAAAGGGGTGCCAGCGCGAGACTGCAAGCGCGAGACTCGGAGCGCGAGGGTCATTCCGTGGACCCTACGAGCCTGGGAAATGGGGACAGAAGATGAAGAACGTACTTCGTAAGGTAGGCATCACGTTGGCTGCTGCTGCGGTCAGCGTGGGCCTCATCGCAATCTCTGCGCCGGCGGCCAACGCTGACACCAGCTGGGGCACCCGGAGCGCGCCGACGGGCACCCCTTAGGCGCGGCTAGACGTTGAGACCGCGGTTCACCAGTGCTCTAGGTGGGCCGTCCCGCACCGTCCCCCCGGGCTGGTCTCAACTTGATCGAGGGCGGTGTCCGGGTCCAGGCCGGGCATCGCCCTCGATCGCTGTCACCCCACGTCGGGGGACTCAGTCGTGGGCGTTCTCGGTGCCGGAGATGCCTCGCCGGCCCATCGTGTAGCCGAGCTGGAACCGGGTCTCGGCCTCGTACTCCGCCTTCAGGTCGGCCACGTAGCCGGCGTAGGTGCGCGGGCTGACGCCGAGCCGCTTGGCGCTGACCGGGTCGGAGTGGCCCTCGATCAGCATCCGGATCGTCATCGCCCGCTGCTCGGCGGCGATCTCGGCCATCATGGTGCGCTCACGGTTGGTGAAGGGCCGGCCGCGCTCCCACGCCCGCTCGAAGACGTCGACCAGGTAGGCGACCATCGCCGGCTCGCGGATCACCACGGCCACGCTGAGCTGGTCGCCGTTCGGGATCACCGCCACCTGCCGGTCGATCACGATCATCCGGTTGAAGAACTCGTCGAGGGTGCGCACCTCGGCGCCGCGGGCGGTGACGGCGGCGACGTACTTGTGGGTGATCGAGCTGCGCCGCGCGCTGTGCTGGTAGAGCGTCCGCATCTTGGTGCCCCGCTCGAGCATCTGGGTGTCGCGCTGAACGGCCTTGGCCAAGGCTGCAGCGGTGCGCCCCGTCTGCGGCTGAGCGGTGAGGGTCTCGACCTCGGCCTCCGCGACCAGCGTCGCCAGGTGGGCGTCGATGGCCTCGCCGCCGTGGAGGTAGGTGAACGGGCCGCGGGACTGCGTGAACGACGCGCGGCGCCAGGCGTGGGTGAGCGGACCGAAGGACTTGGCCCACCTCGAGGACTCCTCGAGGAGCTGGACGCCCTCCTGGCTGAGCGGGGTGATCACCCGCGACTGCACGCTGGTGGGGTCCTCCGGCATCCAGATCTCCTCGGACCGGTCGAGCTGCACCAGTCCGAGCTCGACCAGCAGGTCGAAGCCGGCGCGCTGGGGTGAGTCGTCAGCGATCCGCGGGTCGTCGGCCTTGATCCCGCCGTCGGCGACGATCTCGTCGTACAGCGGGGCCGCCTGTGCCTCGAACAGATCTCGGCGATCCGGCTGGTGCGACGTCACTGTGCCTCCCTGTGCGGCCTCCCCTGCCCGAGCACCGAGTCATGATCCCACAACACGCACGAGGGCTCGCCCCGCAGCGCGGAGCGAGCCCTCGATGGACAGCGCACGTGGTCAGGCGCCCAGGCGCGCCTTGAGCCCGTCGAGCTCGGTCCACAGGACGGCGGGCAGGTCGTCGCCGAACTTCTCGAACCACTCCTGGATCTGCGGGATCTCGGCCTTCCACTCCTCGACGTCGACGGCGAGCGCCGCGGAGAGCGCGTCGTCGGACAGGTCGAGGCCCTCGGTGTCGAGCGCACCCGGCGCCGGCACGTGGCCGATCGGGGTCTCCACGGCCGCGGCCTGGCCGTCGATCCGCTCGACGACCCACTTCAGGACGCGGCTGTTCTCGCCGAACCCGGGCCACAGGAAGCCGCCATCGTCGTCGCGGCGGAACCAGTTGACGTAGAAGATCTTCGGGAGCTTGGCGGCGTCGTTGTCCTTGCCGACCGAGATCCAGTGGTTGAAGTAGTCGCCGGCGTTGTAGCCGATGAACGGCAGCATCGCCATCGGGTCGCGGCGGACCACGCCGACGGCTCCGACCGCGGCGGCCGTGGTCTCCGAGGAGAGCGTCGCGCCGAGGAAGGTGCCGTGGGTCCAGTCGCGGGCCTCGAACACCAGCGGCACGGTCGTCTTGCGACGGCCGCCGAAGAGGATCGCGTCGATCGGGACGCCGCGCG
>DASTDJ010000148.1:0-8262 GCA_035710425.1 Nocardioides sp. | reverse complement strand
CCGGCGGCCTGGGCGTTGGCCACCGCGTGCAGGGCGACCGTCGTCTTGCCCGAGGACTCGGGACCGTAGATCTCCACCACCCGGCCGCGGGGCAGGCCGCCGAGGCCCAGCGCCACGTCGAGGGAGATCGACCCGGTCGGGATGACTTCCAGGGGGGCACGCGTCTCGTCACCGAGGCGCATCACCGAGCCCTTGCCGTACTGCTTCTCGATGTTGAGAAGTGCGGCGTCGAGGGCCTTGTCGCGGTCTCCACCAGCCATTGCTGAGTCCTTTGCTCGTCGTTGTCCAGGCACATCGGCGACGCTAGGGCGAGCCACCGACACCGCCTGATCAGCGGTGACCCTGCTGTGGAGAACCTCGCGATGCGTCGTGCCTGTGCACAGAAACTAGCCCGAACGTCTGTTCGAAATTCGGATCCGGAACGGCGTGTCGCTACGGGATCACGTAGGTGAGCTCCATGTCGTCGGCCCAGGTCGAACAGGTGCACCCATCCGGTGTCGGGAGCGTGGCGATCACGTCGGTGAGCAGCCCGCTCAGCCGGGCCAGGTTGGCGCGGAACAGCGCGAAGACCTCCTCCTGGTCGACTCCCTCCCCCGACTCGAGCCCGGCGTCCATGTCGGTGACCAGCGCGATGGCGGAGTAGCACTGCCGCATCTCGCGGGCGAGCGGGGCCTCGGGACTCCCGGTCATGTTGACCAGCGACCAGCCCTGGGCGGCGTGGTGCTGCGACTCGGCGCGGGTGGAGAACCGCGGTCCCTCGATCACCACCATCGTCCCGCCGGCCGTGATGTCGGGCGCGGCAGCGACCACGGCCTCGCCGAGCCGGGAGCAGTAGGGGTCGGCGAACGGCAGGTGGCAGGCGCCGGACTCGACGTACGACGAGACGCGGCGGTGGGTGCGGTCGACGAGCTGGTCGGGAACCACGATGTCACCGGGAGCGAGGTCGTGGCTGAGCGCGCCGACGGCGCACGGGGCGAGCACCTGGCGGACGCCGAGCGACCGTAGCGCCCAGAGGTTGGCGCGGTAGTTGATCGCGTGCGGAGGATGCTGGTGGTCCTTGCCGTGGCGGGGCAGGAACGCGACCGAGCGGCCAGCGACGGTCCCGACCGCGACCGGGGCCGAGGGCGCGCCGTACGGCGTGTCGATCGGGTGCTCGACCGCGTCGTCGAGGAACGAGTAGAAGCCGGTACCGCCGATCACGGCGACGTCTGCGCTAAGGACGGGCACCCGACAACTGTGCCGCACGCAGCGCGGCCCCGACGACGCTGGCCGCCAGCACCAGGGTCACCAGCGCCAGGACGGGGTAGCCGGCGAGACCGACCACCAGGCCGGCCAGCGCTCCGGCGACCGCGGCCGTCACGCCCATCACCAGGTCGGAGGCGCCCTGCACATCGGGCCGGGCGTCGAGGGGCGCGTGGTCGGCGACCATCGTGGACGCGGACACCATCGAGAACGACCAGCCGAGCCCGAGCAGGAAGAGCCCCACGAAGATCCGCCAGTGCGCGCCCTCTGGGGCCCAGGCACACATCAGGAGGGAGAGGGTGAGGATCCCCCCGCCGCAGGCGAGCACCCGTGGGCGTCCGATCCGGTCGGCGAGCATGCCGACCAACGGCGAGAACGCGAACATGCCGAGCACGTGGACGCTGATCACGATGCCGATCACCCGCAGCTCGGCGCCGCCGTGCTCCATGTGGAGCGGGGTCATCACCATCACGCCGATCATCGCGGCGTGCGCGGCGGCGAGCCCGGCGACTGCGTAGGCCAGCACCGGTCGCTCCCGCACCGCCGCCCGTGCCCGGTCCCAGGAGGTGCCGCTGGGCTCGACCGCCGGCTTGCCGGCCACCTCTCGGGCGACCAGCAGCGGGTCGGGGCGGAGCAGGATGCCGACCACCAGCGCGGCGAGCAGCATGCCGGTAGCGCCGATCGCGAACGGACCGGTCAGCTCCGGGATGTCGAGCCAGCGGGACACGGCCTCGGAGGGTCCGGTCAGGTTGGGCCCGACGACCGCGCCGATCGTGGTCGCCCACACCACGGTCGACAGCGCCCGGGCGCGGCTCTCCTCGGGTGCGAGGTCGGTGGCGGCGTAGCGAGCGCCGGAGTTGGCCGCCGTGGCCGAGCCGAGCAGCGCGGCGCCGGCCATCAGCAGCAGCATCGACCCGACGACGCCGGCGACCACCGCGAGGACTCCCCCGGCACCGCCCACGAGGTAGCCGGTGGCCAGGCCGATCCGACGGCCCCGGCGGGACATCACCCGGGCGAGGAGGTAGGACGCGACGGCCGCGCCCAGCACCTGCGCCGTCTGCGCCAGCCCGGCGAGGCTCTCGGAGCCGGAGAGGTCACGGGCGAGCAGCGACGCGGTGGCGATGCCGATGGTGATGCCGAGTGCCCCGACCGCCTGGGCGAGCACCAGCACCCTCACGGTGCGGCGCTGGACCAGCACGACGTCGGTGCCGGCCGAGGTGGTCGTCATCTCTCGCTCGGTGGCAGCTCGAGGGCGCGCCAGACGGCCGCCCACACCTGCTTGGGCGGGACGCCGGCGTCGAGCGCCTCCTGCGGCGTGCGGCGCCCGAGCTCGGCGATCACGAACTGCTCCGCCCACACCTTGTAGTAGCCGGTGCCGAGGTGGCGCTCGAGCCGGCTCCAGAACTCGGTGTGTCTCATGTCGGGCGGACGTCCCACCAGTGGTGGACGACGTCGTGCAAGTGGTAGCGACCGAAGGTCTCCACCGTGAAGACGTCGCCGTTGCTGCGCACGCCGCGCCGGCCCCAGGCGTCGTCGGGCACCGACTCGTAGACCGCCGCGACCACCTCCGCCGCCTCGACGAGCGCCGCCCCGACCTCGGCGGGGTCCTGCAGGTCGTAGCGCTGCTCCACGGCGGTGGCGTCCTGGTCCCAGTTGGCGAACCGCGCACCGTCTTCGGCGAGCATCTGGCCGAGCCGCTCCGCGAACAGCACGTGGACGTCGCGGACGTGACAGGCGTACTCCGTCGGCGACCAGACGTCGGGACGTGGGCGCTGCGCCGCGTCGGCGTCATCGAGCCGCGCCGGCCAGCCGGCAGCGCTGTCGCGGATGGCCGGACCCAGGTCGTCGCGACCGACGGAGGCCGGGTCGAACCCGCAGTCGGTGCAGGGGCGCTCCAGCACCCAGGTCCAGTCCTTGGTGTCGGGGATGATCGGTGTCGCCACGGCCACATCCTGACAGGCGGCTCCGACCCCTGGCGCGCCGGTTTCTGCCAAGGTCCGTGAGAATGGCGTCATGGTGACCCGGGTCGCGAACGAGCAGGATCTCCCGGCGATCAAGGCGATCTACGACCACCAGGTGCTCACCGGCATCGCCACCTTCGACACCGAGCCGCCGGCGCTGGAGAAGTGGGCCGAGCGCCTCGCGAGCGACCAGCCCGGCGACCACATGCTCGTCGCCGAGAGCGACGGCGCCGTGGCCGGCTACGCGTACTCCACGACGTACCGTCCTCGGCTGGCGTACGCGCGGACGCGCGAGACGTCGGTCTACCTGGCGCCGGAGGCCGGCGGGCGCGGCCTGGGCCGGGCGCTGTACGACGACCTGCTCGCCCGGCTCCGGGCGGACGGCATGCACGTGGCCCTGGGCGTCATCGCGCTGCCCAACGCGGCCAGCGAGGCGCTGCACCGCGCCTGCGGGTTCGAGCGGGTGGGCGTGCTGCCCGAGGTGGGGCACAAGCTCGACCGCTGGATCGACACGGCCTTCTGGGCCCTGAAGCTCTGACTACAGCTTCACCGGCGCGGTGCCGAAGGCGACGTTGAACCGGTCGCACCAGATGACCACCGAGGTCAGACCCTCGAGGTCGGCGTCGTCGGGGATCTCGTAGTTCTGGTTGCCGTGGGTGGCCTTGAGCTCGCCCAGCTTGACGTAGCGTCCGTCGTCGTAGGACCCCCAGTCCCCGCCGCTGGGCTGGTCGGTCACCCACACGTGCAGATCAGGCCCGTCGCTGCTGGCGAAGTCCTCCAGCCGCACGAAGCGGCTGCCGTCGGAGAGCTCGATGACGCGTGCGGTGCCGGACGTGTCGTGCTCGGCGTCCTCGAAACCACCGGCGTCCAGCTCGACGAGCTCCGGTGGCGCGGGTGCCTTCGACCCGGGCCCCTCGGGGGCGGCGTCCCCCTCGTCGACCGCCACGCTCGGCAGCGGCTCGTCGATCTCGCTCGACGTGAACAACCGCCACGGTTCGAACGCCCACAGCCCGACCGCGATCACGAGCAGGGCAAGACCACCGACCAGCCATTTCCACATGCGTCTGTGACGGGCCCGAGTGCGCGGAGGTTCCCGTCTCATGTGAGGAGCAGCTTCTCCAGCCGCCGGCGGACGACGACCATGCCGAAGAGCCCCAGCGCCACGAGGTAGACCACCGAGATCGCGGAGTCCCACGTGACCACGCCGGTGGTGAGCTCCCGGCAGAGCACCACGCCGCGGTAGAGCGGGGTCGCCTCCACGATCCACCGCAGCCACTCGTCGAAGACGGTGATCGGGAAGAACGTCGCCGAGAACAGGAACAGCGGCAGCTGGATCAGGGTGATCTTGTCGAAGTCCTGCCAGGACTTCATGTACGTCGTCAGCGCCATGCAGCACGCGCTGATGGAGAAGCCGATCAGCAGCGCCGCCGGGAAGGCCAGCAGCGCCCACCACGAGTGCACCATCCCGAGCGCGACCATCACGACCAGGAACATCGCGGAGTAGCTGCCACCGCGGATCTGCCCCCAGGCGATCTCACCGCGGGCGATGTCGCCGGGCCGCAGCGGGGTGGCGAGCATCTGGTCGTAGAGCTTGTCGTAGCGCAGCTTGAAGAAGACGTTGTAGGTGCTGTCGAGCAGCGCCCCGTTGAACGCGGAGGCGGCGAGCATGCCGGGAGCGACGAACTCGGCGTACGGGATGTCGTGGCCGTTGAGCTCGAACGACTCGATCAGCTGGCCGACGCCGATGCCGATCGACAGCAGGTAGAACACCGGCTCGAGAAAGCCGGTGAGGAACAGCTTCCACTCGGTCCGGTAGGTGATGTAGTTGCGCAGGACCAGCAGCTTGGTGGCCTGCCAGGCGTTCAGCGGGTCGGCCGCGTGCCTGCTCGAGGTCCAGCTCGGTAAGAGGGTCATCAGGTGATCAGCCGCTTCGTGATGCCGGTGACCGACCATCGCCAGCCCCAGGCCGTGATCGCCACCAGCACGGCCACGTTGATCGCGGCGACGCCCCAGTCGACGTTGTCGATCGCGAACATCCGGGACAGGTTGACGCCGTGCCACAACGGCGTGAGCCGGGCCAGTGCGGCGCCGACGTCGCCCAGGTTGCTGACCGGGAAGAACGCACCGCTGAACAGGAACAGCGGGAACACGCCCAGCCGGAACAGCACGCCGAACCCGGTCTCCCGCTGCATCCGGCAGCTCAGCCCGTAGACGAGGGTCGCGAACGACATGCCGACCAGGATCTGGCTGAGGTAGGCGAGGATCGGCCCCCACCACGTCTCGAAGAGCCCGAACGGCACCAGCACCAGCATGAAGACCCCGCAGGTGGACGCGAGCCGGAACGCCACGAACGCCAGGTGGGCGCCGGCCAGGTGCCGTGGCTCCAGCGGTGTCGCGGCCATCCCCTCGTAGGTCTTGTGCCACTTGAACATGCCCATGACCGGGTACGTCGTCTCCCCCACCGCGGTCTGCATGGCGTGCGCCGCGACCAGGCCGGGCACGATGAACGCGAGGTAGGACGTGGCGCCCTCGAGCTCGGCGGGGTCCCCCTCGATGAAGCCGCCGAGCAGCACGCCCATCGCGACGACGTAGAAGATCGGGGACAGGAAGCTGGACACGACCGACGCGCGCCAGGTGCGCTTGGTGACCGTGGCCCAGTAGTCGTACTGGCGGATCACCCCGGTGGCCAGGCTGAGCTCCGACGCTGTGTCGGTCTCCGTCGCGATGGCCATCAGTCCACCAGCGTCCGGCCGGTGAGCCGCAGGAACACGTCTTCCAGCGTGGACCGTCGCACCAGTACGGCGACCGGTTCGAGGCCGCGCTCGTGCACCTTGGCGGTCACCGCCTCGCCGTCCTCGGTGTAGACGAGCAGCCGGTCGGGCAGCACCTCGACGCGGTCGCCGAGGTCGGCGATCTTCTCCGCCACCGCATCGTGCTCCCCCACCCCGAACCGCAGCTCGGCCACCTCGCGGGTGGAGTGGGTCCGGATCAGCTCGAGTGGTGACCCCTCGGCCACGATCACGCCCTTGTCCATGACCACCAGCCGGTCACACAGCTGCTCCGCCTCGTCCATGTAGTGCGTGGTGATCACCAGCGTGACGCCGGCCTGCTTGAGCCGGAACAGCTTGTCCCAGAGCGTGTGTCTCGCCTGCGGGTCCAGCCCCGTGGTCGGCTCGTCGAGGAGCAGCAGGTCGGGCTGGTTGATCAGGCTGCGCGCGATGGTGAGCCGCCGCTTCATCCCTCCGGACAGGTCCTCGACCCGCGACCTGGCCTTCTCGGTCAGCGACACGAACTCGAGCAGCTCGTCGGTGCGCGCGTCGACCTCGCCCTTCGGGATGCCGAAGTAGCGGCCGTAGATGTAGAGGTTGTCCCGGACGTTGAGCTCGTTGTCGAGGGTGTCCTCCTGAGGACAGACACCGAGCCGACCGCGGATCGCCGGGCCCTCCGTGTCCGGGTCCATCCCGAGGATGCGCAGCTCGCCGCCCGTCACCGGTGAGACGGCCGCGATCATCCGCATGGTCGAGGACTTGCCGGCGCCGTTGGGTCCGAGAAAGCCGAACGCCTCGCCGCGTCGTACGTCGATGTCGATGCCCTTGACGGCCTCGAAGTCGCCGAACGACTTGCGCAGCCCGCGGGCGTGGATCATCGACTCGCTCACGGGGTCCGACCCTAGTCATGCGGCACTAGCCTTGGCATTGAATAACTGGGAGACGCGATGGGCCGGCTTTCCTGGCTGATGGTGCTCGTCCTGGTCGCCGGATGCTCCGGCGGCACGCAGGACGACGACGATGCCGCGCCCTCGCCCTCGCCGTCTCCGCTGCAGCTGACGCCGGTGGACGCGACCGACCTCGACGGCACCATCGCCTACTCCACGGTGCTGGACGAGAGCAGCTCCGACGACGTCTTCGTGCTCGAGCTCGACGGCGGGCACGGTGAGCCGCTGCGACTGACCGACGGCCCGGCGAAGGAGTTCGACCCCGCGCTGTCGCCGGACGGAGCGCAGATCGCCTATCGCGTGAACCAGCGCGCCGACAGCGACGAGGCGGACATCTGGGTGATGCGGGTCGACGGGACCGGGCGTCGCAACCTCACCCGCTCGCCGGAGGACCTCAACTGGGCGCCTACGTGGTCGGCGGACGGGCGCATCGTCTACGCGAGCCAGCGCGGCAGCCCCGGCCAGCCCCGGCTGTGGTCCATGGCGGCCGACGGTTCCGACCGGAGGCTCATCGGCGAGGGATGGTGCGAGTACGCCGCGCCGTCGCCGGACGGGCGGTACGTGTGCTCCTCGTCCAGCGGCGGCGCCTACGACCTCGTGGTCGTCGACGAGGACGGCGAACGCGAGGGCCTGACATCGACGCCGGAGAGCGAGTTCGGCGCGTCGTGGTCGCCCGACGGCGAGTGGATCGTCTTCAGCCGCGACACCGGTGGACGGTGGGAGCTGTTGCGGATCCGCCCGGATGGCAGCGACGAGCAGGTCGTGGCGGCCGAGGGCGTCTACGCCACGTGGAGCCCCGACGGCCTCCTGGCATGGACCGGCCCGGGCGGCATCTCCGTGGCGAACCCCGACGGGTCCGGCCGCACGACGGTCGAGCAGGCAGCCGACTTCCTGTCGTGGCGCAGATAGGGCCTAGGGTCCGGGGGCATGAACCGACGCCACGCGGCCTCCGGGTCGCCGTACGAGTCGTCCATCGGTTTCTCTCGCGCGGTCCGCGTGGGCGATCTGGTCCTGGTCAGCGGCACGGCTCCGGTCTGGCCCGACGGCGAGGTCGACCCCGACCCCGCGGCGCAGGCCCGGCGCTGCTTCGAGATCGCCCTCGGTGCGCTGGCCGAGCTCGGTGGCCGCCCCGAGGACGTCGTCCGCACCCGCCAGTACGTCGTCTCGCCCGACGACGCCGGTGCCGTCGGCGCCGTGCACGGCGAGGTGTTCGGCGCGGTCCGCCCTGCCTCGACGATGGTGGTCGTCGCCGGCCTGCTCGACCCGAGGTGGCGCTACGAGGTCGAGCTCGACGCCGTTGTCGGCGGCTGAGACGTCGTTTGGTCACCAACGGCAGCAATCAGG
>DASTDJ010000147.1:0-24356 GCA_035710425.1 Nocardioides sp. | reverse complement strand
GCCGAACCCCTTCGGGTTGGTCTCGTCGGCGGCCACCTCGGGCTGCGGCACGTGCATGCCGAGGGTCTGCAGCGCGCCCGCCATCGTGCTCGTGCCACTGCGGCCCGAGCCGACGACGAAGACGACCCGCCGCTGGACCGGCGGCTCCTCGGCGTGCGACATGGGCTCAGGCTATCCGTGCGTGCGGTAGTCGGTACCTCCGGCCGCGCGGACCGCCTCGACCAGCCGCGCCAGGTCGGCGCCCGCCCGTCGGCACCACGAGCGGTCGACCAGGACGGGGTCGCCCGCAACCACCGCGCCGTACGCCTCCGTCGGGTCCGGGCCGGCGCCGACCAGGTCCGCGCGTGAGTAGCGGCGGGCGAGCAGCAGGTCGGTGACCAGGTCGGGTGCCGGTGCCTCGGCGGTGGGCAGCACGAGCACCAGGTCGCCGGTGACGTCGGGGGCGACGCTCACCGAGGGCTCGGCCGGGACGCGAGCGCCGGCGCGCTCCGCGAGCCGCCGCCGCCATGCGAACGTCGAGTGCTCCAGCAGCGCGGCCCGGCGCTCCCGCACCGAGTGCTGCTCGCGAAGGTCCGGGTCGTCGAGCACTGCCTCTCCACCGTGCTCCACCAAGGGGATGCCGCTCATCGCCAGCGCAGCGACCAGCCGAGCGTCGGCATCCGGCGGCACCCGCACCCCCTGCGCGTCCCGCAGCGCCTCCACCAGGCCCGTGGTCGGCGTCCACGACGGGTCGAGGTCGACGACGCCCCGGGTCCACTCGCGGCGGAACCCGCACGGGTTGAACAGCGTCTCGTCGAGCGGCGCCGGCCCGGGGTCGGTCACCACGGCGGGCGCGCGGCCGAGCACGGGACTCTCCTCGACGGGGGCGGCCCCGACCACCACGTCGGGCGGCACCTTGTCGTCGGGGTCGTAGTCGCTGCTCACGATCAGCCCGGCGTGACCGGGGCGCCCGTCGGCGTACGCGATCCCGTCGAGCACGTCGGCGACCTTGAGCCGTGACCCGAACTTCGCGACCGTCACCGCGGCGCCGTCCTCCATGCGGGAGTCGAGGTCCTGGAGCGGCGGCCAGGTCGGCCGGGTGCGAAGCGCGAGCGGCGCCCGCGCCTCCGCCACGACCACGGCCACCATCCGGGCCCGGCCGAGATCCGGCAGGTCGTCGAGCAGGACCCGTAGCGCGGCCACGTCCGACGCGACCAGCACGACCGAGCCGTACGGCGGGGACGCCGGCGCGGCGGCGGCCGCGGCGTCGGCGTCGCCGATCACCAGCACGGGCTCCTTCAGACCGTCGGCCGCCGACTCGACCAGGTGACGGGGAACGCGTGGCATGGTGCGGCTGAGTCTAGGGTCGGATCTCATGGACGACCTCGAACGGCTGCGCGAGGAGAACGAGCAGCTCCGCGAGAAGGTGCGGCGGATGGGGCGAGGACAAGGTCCGCTGTGGGGGCTGCCTAGCCCGTCGAGCGGGTCTGGGCGGCGATCAGCTCGGCGTACCAGTCGAACGAGCGCTTCGGGGTGCGCGCCAGGGTCTCGAAGTCGACGTGCACCAGGCCGAACCGCTGGGTGAGGCCCTCGGCCCACTCGAAGTTGTCCATCAGCGACCACACGTAATAGCCGCGCACATCCACGCCACGCTGCACCGCCTCGGACACCGCGCGCAGATGGCTCTCGAGGTAGTCGATGCGCGGCTGGTCGTCGACGACGCCGTTCTCGTCGGGGCCCATGCCGTAGGACGCCCCCGACTCGGTGATGTAGATCGGCGGCAGCGCCGCGCGGAACCGGGCGCGGAACATGATCAGCCACTCGCGCAGGGCGTCGGGCACCACCGGCCAGCCGAAGTCGGTGGTGGGGTAGCCGAGCAGCTCGACGAGGTCGAACGGCAGGTCGGCATCCTCCGCCGCAGCGGCGATCCGCATCGGGTTGTAGTAGTTGACGCCGTAGAAGTCGAGCGGCTGCCGGATCGTCGCCATGTCGCCCGGCTCGATGACGTGCTCGAGCACCGGCATCAGGTCGGCGGGGTAGCGGCCGAGCAGCATCGGCTCGAGGAACAGGCTGTTCCACAGCGCGTCGAAGAGCTTCGTCGCGCCCACGTCGGCCTCGTCCTCGCTCGCCGGCCACATCGGCGCGTGGTTGTTGGCGCACCCGACGCTGGTCGCGCCCGCGGCACGCAACGCGATCGCGGCGCGACCGTGCGCCATCAGCGTGTGGTGGGCCACCGGCAGCGCCTCGAACATCATCGTCCGGCCGGGGGCGTGGATGCCGGTGGCGTAACCCATCAGGGTCACCACGTTGGGCTCGTTGATCGGCACCCAGTGCTCGACCCGGTCGGCGTACCGCTCCCCGACGATGGCGGCGTAGTCCGCGAACCGCTCGATCGTCTCGCGGTTGAGCCAGCCGCCGTCGTCCTCGAGCGCCTGCGGCAGGTCCCAGTGGTAGAGCGTGACCATCGGCTGGACGCCCGCGTCGAGACAGCGGTCGATGAGCCGGTCGTAGAAGTCCAGCCCCGCGCCGTTGGGTGTGCCGCGGCCGGTGGGCTGGATCCGCGGCCAGGCGATCGAGAACCGGTAGCCGCTCACTCCGAGGCGGCGCATCAGCTCGACGTCCTCGTCGAGCCGGTGGTAGTGGTCGCACGCGACCTCTCCGGTGGAGCCGTCCTTGATCCGCCCGGGCTCGGCGGCGAAGGTGTCCCAGATGCTGGGGCCTTTCCCGTCCTCGGAGGCCGCACCCTCGATCTGGTACGCCGACGTACTGGTCCCGAACCGGAAGCCCGGCGGCAGCTGCGGAAACGGCACCGGGACAATCTGTCAGATGAGAGTCGAAATCAGACGCGGTTCGAGGCGGTTCGTGGAACGCGAGCCGGGCCGTCTGACGATGCACTCGTTCTCATTCGGCGCCGACTACGACCCGGAGCGCCTGGCGTTCGGCCCGATGGTGTGCCACGACGACCACCTGCTCGGACCGGGCAAGGGATTCGACACCCACCGGCACACCGGTCTCGAGATCATCACGTACGTCGTGTCGGGCGCTCTCCGCCACACCGACTCGACCGGGACGGAGTCGATCGTGCCGGCCGGAGCGGTGGCCGTGCTGTCGACCGGCGACGGCGTCGAGCACTCCGAGCTCGCCACCGACGACCGGCCGTGCCGGTTCGTCCAGGTGTGGTTGCGGTCCGAGTCGGCCGGCCGGCCGTCGTACACGGTCCACGAGGGCGCGACGTCGGTCACGCCGCTCCCCGGAGCGGTGCTCGACGTGGCCCGGCTCGAGCCGAACGTCCCGCGGACCCTGCCGGCCGCCCCTCTCCTGCACGCGTACGTCGTCACCGGCGCCCTCCTCCGGTCGTCGCTCGCCGAGCCGCTCTCCGCGGGTGATGCGTTCGAGATGACCGACGAGGGTGCGCACGAGGTGACGGCCGGGGTGCCGACCGTGATGCTGGTGTGGACGTTCGGGCTGAGCGCCTAGGCCAGGATCGACAGGGCCGCGGGTAGCACCTCGACCACGGCCGGCTCGGCGCCAAGACCCGGCAGCACGCCGAGCGGCTCGCCGTCGCCACCGACCGGCACCGGGGTGCGTGAGTCGGCGGCGACCTCGACCCGCCGCCCGGTGAGCACGGTGACCTCGTCGAGGTCGACGTGGCCGCCGTCGTAGACCTTCGGCAGGGAGCGGATCAGCTCCCATCGCGAGGCCGCCTCGATCACCACGACGTCGAGCAGCCCGTCGTCGACCGTGGCGTCGGGGGCGATGTTCATGCCCTTGCCGTAGTAGCCGGAGTTGGCGACCACCACGGTGGCGGCGGTGTAGTCGGCGGTGGTGCCGTCGACGGTGACCCGGTAACGGCCGGGACGGTAGGTCGCGAGCGAGCGGACCGCGGCATAGGGGTACTGCAGCTTCTTCGGCAGCCAGTGCGCGCGGTCGACGATCTCGGACGCGCGGGCGTCGACACCGGAGTAGACCGAGCCGGCGACGCGCCGCTCCCCGGCGCCGGGCAGGGTGAGCGAGAGCAGGTCGACCCGGCGGGGGTCGGCCTCGAGCAGCAGCTTGGCGAGGTCGTCGGGCGACTCGGGCAGCCCGAGCATCCGGGCGAAGTCGTTGCCGCGGCCGGCGGGCAGCACCGCGAGCGTGCCGCCGGCGACCGACACCGACCCGGCCAGCGACGAGAGCATCCCGTCGCCACCGACGGAGACCACGACGTCGCCGCGCTCCAGGGCGGAGGCCACCAGCCCGGCCATCGCCTTCGGGCCGGGCGAGTAGGTGACGTCGACGGTCGCGCCGGCGTCGCGCAGCAGCCGCGCGACCGGCACCACGGCCTCGGGCGCGGCCCCGCCGCCCGACGAGGGGTTGACCAGGAAGCTGAAGGAGCGGGTCACGGGATCAGCACCCCCGGGTTGAGGACGCCGGTCGGGTCGAGGTCGGCCTTCACCGCGCGCAGCACCGAGCCGCCCAGCTCTCCGATCTCCGCGGTCAGCCACGGCTTGTGGTCGGTGCCGACCGCGTGGTGGTGGGTGATCGTCGCGCCGGCGGCGACCATCGCGTCGCTCGCCGCGGCCTTCGCCTTCTGCCACTGGGCCAGCGGGTCGTCGCCCTCCTTGGCCGCGACCGTGAAGTAGAGCGAGCACCCGGTCTCGTAGACGTGCGAGATGTGGCAGAGCACCAGCGCCCCCTCGCCGAGCGACTGCTCGAGCGCGGCCCGCACGCCGGCGTACAGCGCCTCGCGGTTGGACCACCAGGTCGCGGTCTCGAGGGTCTCGACCAGGACGCCGAGGTCGAGCAGCGAGTCCCGGAGGTACGGCGCGTTGAACCGCCCGTGGGCCCACGCCTCACCCGGCTCGGTGCCGCCGGAGGTGCCGCCGAGCTCCTCGAGCAGGGCGGTGACCGCGGCGCGCTTCGCGGCGTTGGCCGCGGGCTCGCCCTCGTAGCCGGTGATCATCAGGCAGCCGCCCGCCGCGTCGCCGCCGATCGCGTCGGGACGGGCCAGGTTGATCGCCGACTCGGCCTCGTCGGAGAGCCGGATGACGGTGGGCAGCAGGCCGGACTGCGCGAGCGTGCGCATCGCCTCGGCGCCGGCCGCGAACGACGGCCAGCTCCAGCCCTCGTAGATCGTCT
This sequence comes from Nocardioides sp., assembly GCA_035710425.1. Taxonomy (GTDB): domain Bacteria; phylum Actinomycetota; class Actinomycetes; order Propionibacteriales; family Nocardioidaceae; genus Nocardioides. The sequence continues at coordinate 19,259 of DASTDJ010000147.1, read as the reverse complement.
CGGCGGGCAGCCTGCGCACCCGGACGGTCACCTCGGTGATCACACCGAAGGCACCCTCGGACCCGAGGATCAGCTGCCGCAGGTCGGGGCCGGCCGCGTTGGCGGGGGCGCTGCCGAGCCGCAGCTCGCCGCGCGGGGTGGCGACCCGCAGCCCCACGACGAGCGAGTCGAAGCGGCCGTAGCCCGCGCTGGACTGCCCGCTGGACCGGGTCGCGGCGAAGCCGCCGATGCTCGCGAACTCGAACGACTGCGGGTAGTGGCCGAGCGTCAGCCCCTCCGCGGCCAACAGCGCCTCGGCCTCCGGGCCGCGCAGGCCGGGCTCGAGGGTCGCGGTCATCGACGTGTGGTCGGCGGCGAGCAGGCGCTTCATCCGGAGCAGGTCGAGCGAGACCAGACCCGCGTAGCCCTCGCGGCGGGCGACGAGCCCGCCGGTCACGGACGTGCCCCCGCCGAAGGGCACCACGGCGAGGTGGTGCTCCACGGCGTACGCGAGAACGGCGGCGACCTCCTCGTGCGTCGACGGGCGTACGACCGCGTCCGGGGCGTCGCTGAGATCGCCGGCCCGCTGCCGAAGCAGGTCGGGCGTCGACTTGCCGCGGGTGCGCAGCCGGCGGGTCTCGTCGTCGGTGAGCACGTGGTCGGCACCGAGCAGGTCGCGCAGCCCCTCGAGCAGCTCCGGCGCGATGGCCGGGGCGGGCAGCGTGACCTCGGTGGCCGCTGGGCGCTGCTCGATGCCGAAGGCGAGCTCGATCAGCCCGCGCGCGGCGTCGGGGCGGTCGGTCGCGGCGGCCGGGTCGCCCCAGCGGCTCGGGTGCATCTCGGTCGTCATGTGTTACAGTGTGACATATGACGTCACTTCGTCACAACCCCACCTCGGACGGGCCGGAGAGCCCGCGCGACGGCTACCTCGATGCCGCGCGCGCGTGCATCCTCGACGTCGGCTGGCGGCGCACCACCCTCACCGAGGTGGCCCGCCGGGCGGGCGTCTCGCGGATGACGATCTACCGCACCTGGCCGGACATGCCCCAGCTGCTCGGCGACCTGATGACCCGCGAGTGGTCCGGCGTCGTCGCCGCGGCAGTCGCGGGGCAGGGCCCGGAGCGACCGCACGTCGACCGGCTCGTCGGGGGCATCGTCGGAACGGTCCGCGCGCTCCGCGACAACGAGCTGTTCGTGCGGATCATCGAGCTCGACCCCGAGCTGATCCTCCCCTACCTCCTGTCCCGCCGCGGCCGCTCGCAGGACCTCATTCTGGCCATCACCGAGGAGGCGATCGTCGAGGGCCAGACGGCCGCGGAGGTGCGGAAGGGCGACCCCACCGCGATGGCCCGCGCGCTGGTGCTGACCGCCCACGGCTTCGTGATCTCCGCGCACACGATGGTCGACGACCGCGTCTCCGAGGCCGAGCTCGACGACGAGCTCGCCACCGTCCTCACCCGGATGCTGACGCCATGACCGCCACCCGGATCACCCCCGGCCTCGACGGCGCCCCCACCGACGTCGACGTGGTCGTCATCGGGCTCGGCGTGACCGGCACCGGCGTCGCGCTCGACGCGGTCACCCGCGGCCTGTCGGTGCTCGCGGTCGACGCCCACGACCTCGCGTTCGGCACGTCCCGCTGGTCGTCCAAGCTGGTGCACGGCGGCCTGCGCTACCTCGCCTCGGGTCAGGTCGGCATCGCCCACGAGAGCGCCGTCGAGCGCGGCATCCTGATGGAGGTCACCGCGCCACACCTCACCCACGCGATGCCGATCCTGCTGCCGCTGAACTCCTCGGTCAGCCGTCCGGGTGCCGCGTTCGCGCGGGCCGGTCTGCACGCCGGCGACGCCCTGCGCCGGGTGGCCCGCACCGACTCCGAGACCCTGCCCCCGCCGCGCCGGGTGTCGAGCACCGAGGTGATGCAGATGGCACCGCCGCTGCGCTCCGCGGGGCTGCGCGGCGGGCTGCTGTCCTGGGACGGCCAGCTCGAGGACGACGCGCGCCTGGTCACCACGATCGCCCGTACGGCGGCGGAGTACGGCGCCCACGTCCGCACCCGCGCCAGGGTGCTCACCGCGACCGGCACCTCCGTGGAGCTCCGCGACGAGCTCACCGGCGCCACCCACGCGGTGCGCGCCCGCGTCGTGATCAACGCCGCCGGCGTCTGGGCGGGACACCTGGTCGACGAGGTCACCCTGCGGCCCAGCCGCGGCACCCACCTCGTCCTGCGCGAGGGCACCATCCCGGGGCTGCACGTCTCGGTCTTCGCGCCGATCCCCGGCACGAGCAACCGCTACGTGCTGGTGCTCCCGCAGCCCGACGGCACCATCTACGTCGGCCTGACCGACGAGCCGGTGAGCGGCGAGATCCCCGACGTGCCCGAACCGTCCGAGCCCGAGATCGGCTTCCTGCTCGACGTGGTGTCCGCCGCGTTCGAGACACCGCTCCACCGCTCCGACGTGGTCGGCGCCTACGCCGGCCTGCGGCCGCTGCTCGACACCGCCGAGGGCGAGACCGCCGACCTGTCCCGCAAGCACGCCGTGCTCACCAGCCGCACCGGGGTGATCACGATCGTCGGCGGCAAGCTGACGACGTACCGGCGGATGGCGGAGGACGCCGTCGACGCCGCGGTCCGGCACGCCGGCCTGTCCGCCACCGCCTGCCGCACCCGCACGCTCCCGCTGCTCGGCGCCGCCCCGCGACCGGTGCTCGCCGCCTCGGAGGCCCCGGCCCGGCTGGTCCGCCGCTTCGGCACCGACGCCGAGCTCGTCCTCGACAACGCCCGTGCTGTCACGGGCCTCACCGACGACGAGCTGCTCGCGCCCATCGCCGACGGCATCCCCGCCACGCTCGCCGAGCTGGTCTTCGGCGTGACCCACGAGGGCGCCGCCGATGTCGACGACCTGCTCGACCGGCGCACCCGGATCGGTCTGGTCCGCGACGACCGCGCGCGCGCCGTCCCCGCGGCCGAGCGGGCGCTTTCGATGGTCCTCGAATCTTTCGCCGACGGGTCGCCGTCGGCAAAGAATTCGAAGTGACAGGGGTGCGACCGATGAGTTTTCCCGTCGACGCCGGTCACAGGTAGAGGCAGACTGAAGCGCACGGCGGGAGAACGGCACCATGACGACGGCGACGGGGACCGACACCATGACCACGGAGATCTCGGACAAGACAGCGGAGCTCGACGACTTCGACTCACTCACGGAGCGCTACCAGCGTGAGCTGCTGGCGCACTGCTACCGGATGAGCGGCTCCGTCCACGAGGCCGAAGATCTCGTGCAGGAGACGTTCCTGCGCGCCTGGAAGGCCTCGGCCGACTTCCAGGGCCGCTCCTCGGTGCGCACCTGGCTCTACCGGATCGCCACGAACGTCTGCCTCACCAACCTCGAGGGCCGGCCGCGCCGACCGCTCCCCGCCGGGCTCGGCACCTCCGACCAGATGGCAGGTGACGCGCTCGAGGAGAACAACGAGATCGCCTGGCTCGAGCCGGTGCCCGACGCCGCCGTCGTGGTCGCCGAGCGTGACTCGATCCGGCTCGCCTTCATCGCCGCGCTGCAGCACCTCCCCGCCCGGCAGCGCGCCGTGCTGATCCTCCGCGACGTGCTCCGCTGGTCGGCCGCCGAGGTCGCCGAGGCGCTCGAGACCACCACCGCCGCGGTCAACTCCGCCCTGCAACGCGCGCACGCCACCATGCAGGAGCGCGGGCTCACCCAGGAGACCGTCGAGCCCGAGCTGTCGACCGACCAGCAGGCGCTGCTCGAGCGGTACGTCGAGGCGTTCTGGGCCAAGGACATAGACAGCATCGTGAGCATGCTCAAGGCCGACGCGGTCTGGGAGATGCCGCCGTTCGTCGGTTGGTACGTCGGCGACCGCAACATCGGCGAGCTGATCAACACGCAGTGCCCGGGCGGCGTGCACGACATGCCGATGATCCCGACCACCGCCAACGGGCAGCCGGCGTTCGGCCTCTACATGCGCACCCGCGGGGGCGACTTCAGGCCGTTCCACCTGCAGGTCCTCGACCTCGACGGCGATCGGGTCAGGCACGTCGGCGCGTTCTTCGAGAAGTCGCTGTTCGCGAAGTTCGGGCTGCCGGAGAGGCTGCCCGCCGACTGGGCCCCCGCCACCGCGGACTGACGCCATGGCACCGCTCGACCACGCGGTCGAGCTTCTCGACCGCGCACTCTCCTACACCCGGGTCACCCTCCACGAGGTGACCGACGCCGACCTGCCCCGACGCACCCCGTGCGCGCGCTGGGACCTCGGGCAGCTGCTCGCACACATGGAGGACGCCCTCGACGCGTTCTCCGAGGGCGCGCACGGCGAGGTCGACCTCCGCGACCGGGTGCCGGTCCGGGTCCGGGTCGGCAACCTCCAGCAGAAGGCGTGCGCGCTTCTCGAGGCGTGGAGCCACCAGGCGCCCGACCACGTGCGGATCGGTGACCACCGCCTCGAGACGCCGGTCGTCGTGCTCGCCGCCGCCCTGGAGATCACGGTGCACGGCTGGGACGTGGGCGCGGCGATCGGTGCCGACCGACCGATCCCGCCCGACCTCGCCCAGGGGCTGCTGCCCGTCGCCGAAGCACTGCTCGCCGAGTCCGACCGCGGCTCCCAGTTCGGGGCGCCGCGCCCGGTCCCGGCCGACGCGCCCGACGACGCCCGGCTGCTCGGCTTCCTCGGCCGTGATGCCCATCCCCGTATAGGTGTGACGCGGTCGCAAGGGCAAATTACTGGCAATACCGGTACAGGCGAGGCCGCCGCTTCCTAGCCTTCGGTCATGCACGAGCAGGGCGACCCGGTCGCCGACCGCGACCACGCCGTCGCCCGACTGGACGCGGCGTGCGCTCTGGTGCGTGAGGGCGCGATCGGCGAGGCGCTCTCCATCCTCGGCATGCTCGGCGACGCCTCGGTCTCGCACCTGCTCGGTGCGGCCGAGCGATCGCTGCTCTGCTTCGCGCTGCTCGAGTGCCGGCTGGCCCGGGGCGACCTGGCCGGTGCGATGGCCCTGGGCCACGGCCTTGCGGAGTTCCTGGAGCGCCCCGGGCTGACCTCCGCGATCGGGCACCACGCCAGCGGCGAGCTCGCCTCGGCCCTCGGCGATCCCGACCTAGCCCTGGAGCACTTCCTGGCCGTCGGCGAGCAGACCGCGGACGACCCGGTCTCCCCGGAGCTGCTGCCGTGGCGGTCCGGCGCCGCGCTGGCGCTGCTCCGTCGCGGACGCGCCCGCGAGGCCGCGCAGCTCGCGGAGCACCACCACGAGGAGGCACTCGCCTCGGGGTCGGCGTACGCCATCGCGGTCGCGCTCCGGACCCTGGCCGCAACCGTCACCGGCGACCACCGGGTGACGCTGCTCCGGGAGGCGCGGGCCACCCTCGACGGCGTGCTCGCCGATCGGCTGCTCGCCCAGATCGACACCGACCTCGCCGGCGCGCTGGTGCTCCACGGCAGCGACACGTCCGAGGCACTGGCCATGCTGCGTGCGGCGGAGGGCTACGCCGGACGCCAGGAGCTGTGGCCGCTGCAGGGACGCGTCCGCCGGCTGCTCGACCACCTGGGCGAGGCGCCGCAGCAGATCGACAGCGAGGCGATGGCGTCGCTGACCGCGGCCGAACGCCGGGTGGCGGCGCTGGCCGCCGACGGGCTCACCAACCGGCAGATCGCCGAGCAGCTCCTGGTGAGCGTGAAGGCGATCGAGTGGCACCTCTCGAACATCTACCGCAAGCTCGAGATCCGGTCGCGCAAGGCACTCACGCCGTCCATCGACGCCCCCGCCTGACGAGAAGGCTCCCTACACTCGGCGCCATGGCCGAGCGCACGACGCACTCCTTCCTCCCGATGGGTGGCCGCGACCCGGACGAGGAGCATCGCGCCTCCACCCCGCTGGAGCTGCTCTTCGACCTGACGTTCGTGATCGCCTTCGGGGTCGCGGCCGACGAGCTCGCCCATCTGCTCGCGACGGACCACATCAGCGAGGGCCTGATCGGTTTCGGGTTCGCCATCTTCGCGGTCTCCTGGGCGTGGATCTTCTGGTCGTGGTTCGCGTCCGCGTTCGACACCGACGACTGGATCTACCGGCTGCTCACGCTGCTCCAGATGGTCGGGGTGCTGGTGCTCGCCCTCGGCCTTCCCGCGATGTTCGAGTCGCTGGAGAAGGGCGAGAACATCGACAACCAGGTCATGGTCCTCGGCTACGTCGTGATGCGCGTGTCCATGCTTCTCCAGTGGTGGCGGGTCAGCCGCCAGAGCCCGCAGCGGGCCGGGACAGCCTGGACCATGATCGTGTCGATCGTGGTGTCGCAGACCATCTGGTGCTGGATGGCGCTGGCCGACCTGCCGACCCGCACGTTCTTCGTCATCGCCCTCGGCACCGTCGCCATCGAGCTGCTCGGCCCGGTCGTCGCCGAGCGCAAGTACGCCGGCACCCCGTGGCACCCGCACCACATCGCCGAGCGCTACGGCCTGCTCGTCATCATCACCCTGGGCGAGGGACTGCTCGGCACCATGGCGGCGCTCGCCGTGCTGATCGAGAGCGGCTGGTCCACCGACATCGTCGTCCTCGGCATCGCCGGTACGTTGCTGCCGTTCGGCCTCTGGTGGACCTACTTCGTCGTGCCCCACGGCCACCTTCTGCAGGCCCACCGCGAGCGCTCCTTCGGGTGGGGCTACGGACACATGCCGCTGTTCGCGGCGCTGGTGGCGGTGGGCTCGGGGCTGCACGTGGCGGCCTACTACCTCGACCACCACAGCGTCCTGGGCGAGACGGCGACGGTGCTCACCGTCGCCATCCCGCTGGCCGTCTACCTGATCGGGCTCTACGTGCTCTACGCCCAGATCACCCGCACCTTGGATCCGTTCCACCTGATGCTGATCGCCGGCACGGCCGCCGTGCTGGTCGGGGCCGTGCTGCTGTCCGCCGCCGGGCTCGGGCTCACGTGGTGCCTGCTGGTACTCGCGTTGGCACCGCTGGTGACCGTGGTCGGCTACGAGACCGTGGGCCACCGCCACAACGAGGAGGTGCTCGAGTCCCTCAGTCGTCCTCGTCCCTGAGGGGATGGGCGATCTCGTCGGCGGGCAGCTTGGCCCACACCGTCGCCACCACCGCGGCGATGCCCGGCACGATCGCGGCGATCAGGAACGTCGTGCGCAGCCCGATAGCGTCGGCCACCGGACCGGCGAGCGCCATCGAGATCGGCATCAGGCTGATCGACACGAAGAAGTCGAGGGACGCGACCCGGCCGAGCATGTGGGGCGGCACCCGGCGCTGGAGCAGCGTGCCCCAGATGACCATCGGCGCCGAGAACATCACGCCCAGCGCGAACGCCGCGGCGACCACGACCCACACTGCCTCGGCGTAGCCCATCACCAGGAGTGGCAAGCAGCCGACGCCCCACATCAGGTTCATCACGGTGAGGTAGCGCCGGGGCATCTTGAACGACGCCATCCCGAGCGAACCGAGCGCACCGCCGATGCCGAAGGCCGCCATCACGAGGGCGTGGTCACCGGGCCCGCCGCCGAGCTTGTCCTTGATGAGGAACGGGATGAGCACCTCGAACGGGCCCATCATCGCCAGGATCATCACCGAGGCGAACAGCAGCGTGGCCAGCAGCCACGGAGTGCGCACCATGTAGACGAAGCCCTCGCGCATGTCGGCGAGCGCGGAGCGGATCGGGTGCTGCGGCTCCGCGTCGGGGTCGACCTCGCGGCGTACGGGCGTCAGCGGCACCAGCGTGAGCGCGATCAGGCCGGCGAGCGCGGCACCCGCGGCCACCGAGATCGCGGCCCCCGCGGACACGGCGCCGACCACCGCGCCGGCGACGCCGGGGCCGATGGCCTGGCCGATGGTCGGCCGGACCATGCCCTCGAAGCCGTTGACCGCCATCAGGTCCGACTCGGGCACCAGAGCCGGCAGCCACGCGGAGTAGGCCGGGTAGTAGAACGCCATGCCCATGCCGGTGACGAACGCGACCGCGGCGAGGTGCCACAGCTGCGTGGTGTCGGTGATCGACAGCACCGCCACGAGCCCCATGGCCATCAGCTCGATGCTCGCGACGCACAGCAGGATCAGCTTCTGCGGCACCCGGTCGGCGACCACGCCACCGAGCAGGGCGGGCAGCAGCACGCCGATCGCGCCGGCGGTCGAGACCACTGACAGCTGACCGGGGCCGCCGCCGATCCGGATGACCTCCCACACCTGGGCGACCACCCACACGCCGGAGGCGAACGTGGACAGGATCAGGGCCACGGCGAGGCGCCGGTAGGCGGTGTGCCGGAAAGGAGTGAGTGCGCGCGGCAGCTTCCGACCCGGGGTGGGTTCGGTGGTCTTCGTCGCGGTCAGCTGCTCGGTCATCGTCACTCCTTCCTCTCGTCAATTCTCATTGTGTGGACCGACAGTCGCGACCGAATTCATCGGCGCACGACGAGGACGACCTTGCCGAGAGCCCGGCGCTGCTCCAGGTCCTCGTGGGCGTGCCCCGCGTCGGCCAGGGGGTACGTCGTCACCAGCGGCTTCCAGTCGCCGGCGGCCACCCTCTCGAGGGCGCGTCCGGCGAGCCCGGGGATGCCGCCGGGCAGCGCCATCATCCGAGGGCCGAGGCTCCATCCCACCGTGACGCCGCGTTCGACGACGTCGGCGGAGCTGAAGTCGGTCGGCGCGCCCGCGGAGAAGCCGAACATCACCTGACGACCACCGGGTCGCAGCAGCTCGAACGCCGCACGCCCCACGTCTCCGCCCACCCCGTCGTACACCACGGTCACGCCGTCGGTGCGTTCCCTGACCTGGTCTGCCCAGCCGGGCCGGGAGTAGTCGACGACCAGGTCGGCACCGAGCGGAGCGAGCGCTTCGACGCGCTCGGCACTGCCCGCGGCGGCCACCACGGTGGCGCCGACGGCCGAGGCGGCCTGCGCGAGCAGCCAGCCGAGCCCGCCCGCCGCCGACGGCACCAGGACGACGTCCTCCTTCGCCGGGGGTTCGAGCTCGAGAACGCCGAGCGCCGTCCGCCCGGTGCCGACCGCGGCGATGGCGTCGGGGAAGGTCACGTGCTCGGGTACGTCGAAGAGCTTGTCGACCGAGGTCACCGCTTGCTCGGCGTACCCGCCCGGCACCATGCCCAGGTGGGCCACCACCCGACGACCGACCCACTCCTCCGGCACGCCGGCTCCCAGCCGGTCGACGACGCCGGCCACCTCGCGGCCGGGGATCGTCGGCAGCTCGGGCGGCGGCATCGGCCCACCCGCCTCGCCGCGGCGCAGCGAGGTGTCGAGAAGGTGGATCCCGGCAGCTTCGACGGCGATCCGCACCTGGCTCTCGGCGGGCTCCAGGTCGGGCAGCTCGTCGACGACGAGGTTGCCGGCGGGGCCGAACTCGTGAAGGCGAATGGCGTGCATGTCTCACATTCGACAAGTTCAAGATAACTTGAAGTCAACTCGACGTGACGCACCACTCAGTAGCGGTGGAACCACTGCTCCATCTCGTCGGCTGTTCCCGGGCAGGTCACGTTGTGGTCGCGGTTGTCCTCCACCCACTGCCCCATGACCGACGGCCCGCCCTGGATCACCCAGTCGTCGCCGCAGCGGTTCAGCGCCTCGGCCATCGACGTCTCCCCCGCGGCGCGCCACTCGGGGACGCCCAGGGACAGGTCACCGACCACGCCTTCCCAGAGCAGCGGCGTCGAGTAGATCCCGATTCGGTAGCCCGCGGCCCGGTAGCCGCGCGCCAGCCCGCGCACCACCGCGGCGTTCGCGTCGCGGTCGGCGCTCCACTCGAAGTCGGGCACCGGCTCGACGTCGATCCACACCACGGGGGTCTCCAGGCCAGTGCGCAGCATCGAGGTCACGTTGTAGCGCGCCTGCTGGTAGCCGGTGTTCGCGAGCGCGCCGTCCCTGGTGCTCCCGTCGAACGGCCCGAGCCCGCCGTACATCTCCACGGCGGCCTCGTCGGGATAGCTGCCCACGGCGTACGCCGCCACCATCAGGCCGCGCTCGCGCACCCACTCGACCATGTCCGGCAGGCACGGGTTGGGCGTGAAGCCGGGTCCGTTTGTCAGCCCGAGGATCACGAACTCCGCAGTGTCGAGCGGCAGCGGCGCGCCCAGGGACCGCTTCTCCGGGATGCCCATGCCCTTCGGGCACTGCGGCCAGCTCATGTCGGCGCCGACGACGGGTGGCAGCGGCTCCTGCGGCTTCTTCGTCCTGGTCGTCGGCTCCGGCGACTCGGGCAGCGGTTCGAGCGTCGGTCGCGGGGCCGGCGTCTGCGGAGCCTCGGACGCCGGCGCCTCCTCGGTCCGTTCGGGGCCGTCGGAACCGTCCGAGCAACCGGTGACCACCATCCCTGCGAGCAGCAGCAGCGGCGCGAGGACCCTCACGGCAGCCAGGTCATCGCCCGCCCGTGGCCATCGGTCCACGCCACGGCGCGGCCGTCGATGCCGAGCACCAGTCGCGCCGCGCCGTCAGGCATCGGCGGGCCGGTGTCGTGGACCCCGGGCAGGATCTTGGGTCCTTCGTTGCTCACCCAGTGGCAGGCACCGTCGGCGACCAGGTCGGTCATCATCCCGGCGAAACGGGCGCGCTGGTCGGCGTCGAGGTAGGCGATCACCGCGCTGTGGAACACCACCACCTTGCCGTGCTCGGCCGCCCGGGCCACCTGGGCGGGAAGCACAGTGAGCAGGTCGCCACGCACGATCGACGGCGGGTCGACGGCCGCGATCTCGATGGCCCGGCGCAGCAGCCTGCGGCGGTCGTCGTGCTCGGGCCAGACCAGGTTGGTCAGCCAGGCCATGTGGTCGCCGTCGGTGACGTCGAGCGGGTTGAGGTCGATGCCGCCCCGCCAGGACACCTCCGGCAGCTGGTCCGGGAAGGGCACCGGCCCGTCGACGGCGCACTCCAGCCGCGGGTCGAGCGGGCCGAGCGCCACGGTCCGGTCACCCGTGCTCCACTCGTAGCCCCAGCGGTCGGGGTAGAGGCACAGCCCCGCGCTCGCGCCCGCCTCCACCAGGGCCAGGGGCTCGCCCTGCGCCAGGGCCGCCAACGCCGGCACCAGCGTCGCCAGGCGTCCGGCCTCGTTGGTCTGGGTCGCCCGGGTCATGATCGTGTCCCTGATCGTGCCGTCGTCGCCGAGCAGGGCGGCCCGCAGGCCGGCGTACGGACCGGGGGCGGCCACGCCGTGCCAGCGCGCGGCGGCGAACACCAGGTTGGGCTGCTGCTTGATCTGCGGCAGGGACGCGATCCACTCCATCACCGGCGGGTCGTCGACCACGCCGGTGGCCCAGTCGGCGAAGCAGGGCGAGTAGCCGTCGGCGAACGGCACGAAGTTGCGGTACTGCTCCTGCACCGACTCGAGTAGGTCCATGGGTGTCGGCGTCAGGGCGCCGGGATCGCGACGTACGTCGTCTCGAGGTATTCCTCGATGCCCTCGAAGCCGCCCTCCCGGCCGAACCCGCTGGCCTTCATGCCGCCGAAGGGAGCGGCGGCGTTGGAGACCAGACCGGTGTTGACCCCGACCATCCCGAAGTCGAGCGCCTCGGCCATCCGGACCGTGCGCGCGAGGTCGCGGGTGTAGAGGTAGGAGACCAGGCCGTACTCCGTGGAGTTGGCCAGCCGCACCGCCTCCTCGTCGGACTCGAACGTCGTGATCGGCGCGACCGGGCCGAAGATCTCCTCGTTGGCGATCTCCGACGTGGTGAGCACCCCGGTCAGCACCGTCGGCTCGTAGAAGTAACCCGGGCCGTCGGGGGCACGCCCGCCGGTGACCAGCCGGGCACCGTCGGACACCGCGGCGTCGACCAGCTGGCCGACGGACTCGACCGCCTTCTCGTCGATCAGCGGCCCGACGTCGACGCCGTCGTCCTGGCCGCGGCCCAGGGTGAGCGCCTTCATCCGGTCGGCGAGCCGCTCGGCGAACTCGTCGGCGACGTCGGAGTGGACCAGGAACCGGTTGGCGGAGGTACAGGCCTCGCCCATGTTGCGCATCTTTGCGACCATCGCGCCGTCGACGGCGGCCTCGACGTCGGCGTCGGCGAAGACCAGGAACGGCGCGTTGCCGCCGAGCTCCATGCTGACCCGCAACAGCTGGTCGGCGGACTGGCGCACCAGCGTGCGGCCCACGGCGGTGGATCCGGTGAAGCTCATCTTGCGCAGCCGGTCGTCGGCCATCAGGGTCTCGCCGAACCCGCCGGAGTCGGTGGTGGTCACCACGTTGAGGACGCCGTCGGGCAGCCCGGCCTCGGCCAGGATCCCGGCCAGGGCCAGCATCGTCAGCGGGGTCTGCGAGGCCGGCTTGATGACCATCGTGCAGCCGGCGGCCACGGCCGGCCCGATCTTGCGGGTGCCCATCGCGAGCGGGAAGTTCCAGGGGGTGACGAAGAGGCACGGCCCCACCGGCTTCTTCACGGTCAGCAGCCGGTTGACGCCGGCCGGGTCGTGCATCCAGCGGCCGTGGATCCGGACCGCCTCCTCGGCGTACCACCGAAAGAACTCCGAGCCGTAGGTCACCTCGCCCTTGGCCTCGGCGATGGTCTTGCCCATCTCGAGGCTCATCAGCTCCGCAAGCTCACCGGCCCGGTCGGTGAGCATCTCGAAGGCGGTGCGGAGGATCTCGCCGCGGGCGCGCGGCGCCGTCGCGGCCCACTCCGCCTGAGCACCGGCCGCGGCGTCGAGAGCCGCCATCGCATCAGCCGTCGAGCCGTCGGCGACGTCGGTGAGAACGGAGCCGTCGGCCGGGTCGGTCACGTCGAATCTCTTGTCGCCCTCGGCGGGCCGCCAGGCACCGCCGATGAACAGGTTGCGCCGGTCGGGGTCGAGCAGATCGAGGCCACCCATGAGGAACCCTCCTACTGCAAAGTCTCGGGGATGTGGTGACGACGTTGAATCTACGTTGTAAATTGATCCCGTCGTACTTCGGAGGGAGCACCTAGAAGTTCGACAGAACCCCTCGCCGACCCCATGCGGCGGGGGGTTCGCTAGTTTTCGCGCACTCGTGCGAACGCCCGGGCCCGTCACCGGGCCCGGGCGTCCTGGTGCAGGAACTACGGGGTGTTGTACTTCAGCGTGAACGAGCCGGAGCCCGAGTAGCCGTAGACCTCGATGCGATAAGTGCCCGAACCGGCGTTGTAGCTGATCGTCTCGGTGGATGACGGGCTCTCACTCGCCGCTACGTCGAACCACGACGACCCGCTCTGCTTCTGCAGGTACAGGTCGAAGTCGGCGTTGGACGGCCCGGTCAGGCAGGCGGTGATGACGCCGCCGGCCGTCGTGAAGCCGGTCGACGACGGCCGGTAGACCGAGACGCCGGTCGAGGTCGTGCCGGTGGTCGTCGTCTCGGTGCAGTCACCACCCGGGTCCGGGTTTCCGCCACCACCGCAGGTGGGCTCGCCCGACTGGGCGCCGACCGAGATCGCGGCCCACGCGGCCTTGACCCGGTTGAACGTCGTGCAGTCGGTGGTGCCGTAGAGGGTCTTGGCGGCGGTCAGCGTCGCCACCCGGGCCTTGGCGTGGTTCCAGCTCGACGTCTTCAGCAGCAGACCGTTGTAGAAGATCTTGCCCGCGGTCTGCAGACCGACGCCGGTCACCGTGGTGCCGTTGCAGGTGGGTGAGGACGGCGACCCGTTGGAGCCGTTCGACAGCAGGTAGAACCAGTGGTTGAGCGGGCCGGCCGCCGCGTGCACCTCCGTGCCCGGAAGGCTCGTGGAGTAGCAGTTGGGGTCACCGAGAGCGCTCGGGTTGTACATGTTGCGGATCGGTCCGTCGCCCACCAGGTCCGCCTCCTCGCCGACCAGGAAGTCCGCGGGGTCGTTGGGGTTGGCGGCGTACGCCTCGGTGAGGGCGCCGAAGATGTCGCCGGTCGCCTCGTTCATGCCGCCGGTCTCGTTGTTGCCGCTCGAGCCGCCGGGCGTGGTGTGGAAGATGCCGTGGCCCTGCTCGTGGGCGACGATGTCGATCGCGGTCAGCTGGCGGGCGTTGTCGGAGCTGTGCCCGAAGTTGACGATCGAGCCGTTCCAGTAGGCGTTCACGTCGTTGAGCCCGACCCGGGCCGGGTAGCTCGTGCCGTTGCCCTTGACGCCGCTGCGACCCAGCCAGGCCGACAGCATGTCGACCTCCTTGGCGGTGGCGTACATGACGTCCACGCAGGCGGTCTCCAGGTTGGTGCCGGAGCCGTTGCCCCACACGTCGTCGGCACCGGTGTACGGCGTGCCGTTCTGGCCGCCGCACTGCACGCCGGAGCGGGCCGTGTCGACCATCCGGAAGGTGCCGCCGCTGCTGGACGTGCCGAACGTGACGTTGCCGTTGTAGTAGCCGGTGCCGGTGCCGTGCATCACCTTGTCCCACGCGAGCAGGGTCCTGCCGGTGCGGGCGTCGGTCCACACGGTCTGGATCGACGGCGAGCCCTTCTCGACACCCTTCACCACGGTCTTCCAGGCCAGGCGCGGAGCGCCCTCGGCGTACACCTCGAGAGTGGGGCGGGAGACCGAGCGCACCCGGTCGACGTGCCGCTTCGCGGCGGCGCGCGCGGCGCCCTTGCTCACCGTCGGGGTGGTCGCGACGGAGATCCGGCGCTCCTGGCCGCTGGTCGCGCCGACCGCGCGGCCCTGGCTGTCGACGGCGACCACGAAGTCGCCGCCGTAGACCGGCAGGCCGCGATAGCTGCGCTCGTAGGAGACGTAATAGGTGCCCTTGGTGCCGGGCACGGCGGCGACGCGCCTGATGTTGTCGTCGGCGCCGCGGCGTACCGCGCTGCCGTGGGTGCGGAGGTAGCGGTCGGCGGCTTCGATCGCCTGCCTCTTCTGGGGTCCCTCCTGCTCGACCTGGGACGGGCGGTCGCTCCGTTGCTTGTCCTCGGCGGTGTACGACGGCCCCTGGACGCCCAGGACGAGGGCGCCGGCCACCGTGGTCGCCAGAGCGGCACCGAGCCACTTCTGCGGTTTCATCTGATCTCCCTTGAGGGTGCGGGTGTGGAACGCAGCGGTGCTCCGGGTTCGCCGGACCACCGCTGCCGAACCTAGGAACCGCCCGCACCCCCCGATAGGGGGAAAACCCTTGTCTACTCCGGGGGTGCGGGGACCAGCAGCGCGGCCAGATGGGTGCGGGAGCGGACGTCGAGCTTGCGGTAGATCCGGGTGAGGGTCGCCTCGACGGTCTTGATGCTGACGTAGGTCCGCTCGGCGATCTCGCGGTTGCTGGCGCCCTGGGCCACCTCGCGGGCCACCCTGGCCTCGGCGTCGGTGAGCCGGTCGAGGAGCGGGTCGGCACCGGATCCCGCCTTGTCCGGCGTCAGCTCCGAGCGCACCTGGGCCGCCCAGGCATCCGCGTGCAGGTGCTCGAAGAGGTCCAGCGCCTCCTGCAGCGTCGCCCGGGCCGCCGCGGCCCGCCGGCGCCGCCGCTCGAGGTGGGCCCGGGCGACCAGCGCCCGGCCGACGTCGATCCGCATCCCGAGCTCGCCCGCCGCCTTGGCCGACCGCTCCAGCAGGGCCTCGGCGTGGTCGAGGTCGCAGCGGCTCATCAGCAGCTTGGCCTCCGCGCGGTCGAGCTGCGCCGCGACCCCGTCGGTGCCGTCCCGGTCGGCGACGGCCCGCCTCGACTCGGCGAGCACGTGGCCCGCATCGTCGAGGCGGCCAAGGACCACGAGGGCGGTGACCAGGTCGGCGTGCCACCGGTTCACGGTCGGGTCGCTGAAGTCGTGCTCGCGCTCGTAGGCGCGGACCCGGCCCAGCGCCTCGCTGGCGCCCTGCGCGTCGCCGCTCCGGAGCAGCGCCTGGCCGAGGAGCACGAGGTGCCGCTGCCAGTACCGCGTGTCCCCGCGCTCCTCGGCCGCGGCGACACCGTGCGACGCGAGGGTCCGGGCCCTGCCCAGGTCGCCCCCGGCCAGCTCGGCGAGCGCGGTGATGAACCACGACGTGTGCGCGTCGAGGTCGAACTCCTCGCCCACCCGCGACGCCCGGGCGGCGTACTCCATCGCCTCGCGGCAGCGGCCGCTGCGCACACCGACCTCGACCAGGCAGCGCAGCACGTGCACGTGGTCCATGCCGGCCCCGCGCTCGACGTGGGACAGCATCGCCGAGAAGCCCGACCACGCCTCCTCGAGCCGGTCGTCGTAGAACGCGAAGCGGGCGGCCATGTACTCCGGCGAGGTGTGCAGGAAGCCGGTGGGCGTGGGGCCCTGCAGGTCCAGCGCACGGTCGATGCAGGCGGTGTGGTCGCCGCCGAGCCAGCGCCTGGCCACGGCCAGCGTGGTCAGACCGAGGGCGAGCTCGTCGCGGTCGTCGCCTCGCTCGAGCAGGGCGACGGCCCGGGCGGCCGAGCGCTCGGCGAGGTCGGGCCGCGACTCCATCAGCGCGATCCGGGCGCGCTGCAGCAGCACCTTCGCGACCAACAGGTCGTCGTCGCCGGCGTCGGCGAGTGCGGCGGTCATCACCTCGTCGAGCGCGGCCACGCCGTACCCCGCGAGCTCCGGGATCGCCAGCCGCACGCGCACCGACTGCGCCGGCGTCGGCGTCGCCTCGAGGAAGTCGGCGAGCGCGCGGACGACCAGCTCGACGTGGTTGCCCGGCGCCGCGGTCTCGACCGCCGACGCCAGCCACTCGACCCGCTGCTCGCAGAGGTCGTACGGCGACCGGTCGGCCGCGAGCAGGTAGAGCTCGGCCGCGATCTCCCGCGCGCCCGCCGCCGCCGAGTCGCGTGCGGCCACGCCGAGCTCGCGAGCGAGGTCGGCGTCGACCCCGGGCCGGGCGAGAGCCAGGTGGCGGACCCGCTCGGCGGCGGTGCCTGCCACGTCCGCGAGCGCCGCGTGCAGGGTGACCCGGTCGTCGGCCGGCATCAGCTCGGCGATGATCTGCCGAAGCGCCGACGGCGTGAACCGGATCGCCCCCTCGGCGCGGCACACCAGCCCCGACTGGGCGGCGCGGCCCACGTGCTCCTCGGCCCCGAGCCGGCCGCCGCGCTCGAGCTGGCGGACGGTCGGGTGGTGGAGCAGGGCGGCCTGCGACAGGGTGGCGCGGACCTCCTCGGGCTGCGCGAGGAAACGGTCCCGGAGCACCCGCGCGATGCTCGACGGCAGCGGCGTCGGTGCGCCGAGCACGGACGGGTGCTCACCGATCGCCCCGCACAGAGCCAGCGCGAGCGAGGGGATGCCGCCGGACTCGACGTACACGCGTTGCGCGACGTCGGCCGACAGCCCGTGATCGCAGAGCAGGTCGATCATCTCGGCGGCCGGCAGCGGCGGCACCTCCAGGTGGTGCAGCCCGGAGACGTCGATCTCCTCGTTGTTGTCGCCGGGCCCGATCGTGGCCACCAGCGCGACCCGGCCGTGGAGCCTCCGGCGGGCGTAGCCGACGATCGCCGACGACTCGCCGTCGAGCCACTGGACGTCGTCGAGGAGCATCAGCACCGGCCGGGTCTCCGACCAGCCGGCCAGCAGCGAGTGGAACCCCGCTGCCAGGTCGGAGCGCAGCTCGTCGGTGACGTCGATGCCGACCAGCCCGGCCGCCACCGGACCGCGCACCGCCTCCGGGAGCTGCTCGACCAGCTCCGGCGGGCACTGGGCCAGCAGATCGCGCAGCGCCGCGAACGGCAGCGCGTGCTCCTCGTGGGCTCCGCGCGCGTGCAGCACGGCGTCGCCATGGGCGGTCCGGCGCTGCTCCTCGATGATCGTGAGCAGGGCGCTCTTGCCGACGCCGACCGGTCCGTTGAGCGCGACCGACTCGCCCCGCTCGAGGAAGTCCGTCACCTGGGCGAGCAGGGTCTCCCGACCTACGACCCGAGACATCCCGCTCAGGCTAGTGCGCCTCAGCCCGCAACGCGTAGGAACTGCTCCAGGATCGGGCCGGCGGTGCTCGACCCGGACTGTCCCACCTCGACGAAGACCGCGACGGCCAGGTCACCCTGCGCAGCGATCATCCAGGCGTGGGTCTCGATGCCCCTGTCGCCCTGGAACTCGGCGGTGCCGGTCTTCGCGATCACCTCGGGACCGGGTACGTCGGCCAGCCCGATGCCGCTGCCCGACGTCACCACCCCGCGGAGCATCCCGCGCAGCGCGGCGGCCTCGCCGCGGGACATCGGCTCGTGGTCGGGCGCCTTGACCTTCACGTCCTCCAGCAGCCGGGGCACCACGACCTCGCCCTGTTGGGCCGAGGCGATCACGGCGGCCATCGTCATCGGCGACGCCAGGATCCGGCCCTGCCCGATCATGTTCGCCGCCGCCTCGGTCTCGCTCTCGGCGGGCTCGACGCTCCCGAAGTACGCCGGGAAGCCGAGGTCGTGGTCGACGGCCATGCCGAGCGAAGCGGCGGCGTCGAAGAGGTCGAGGTCCTTCAGCCGGTCGCGCTCGCCGATGAAGGCGGTGTTGCAGGAGTTGGCCAGCGCCGCGCGGAACGGGATCCGGCCGAGCCCGGACGACGGGTAGTCGGAGTAGTTCTTGAACTGCTTGCCGTCGACGACGGTGGTCGGCGGGCAGCTCACCGTCGAGTCCGGGGTGAGGCCGGCACGCAGCAGGGCCAGGCTGCTCACCGCCTTGAACGTCGAGCCGGGCGCGTACTGGCCGTAGGTCGCGAGGTTCTGCCCACCGTTGCCGGGCCCGTTGGCGGCGGCCAGGATCGCGCCGTCGCTCGGCCGGATCGCCACGATCGCGCTCGCCGGCCCGACGCCGGCGAGCAGCCGCTCGGCCTCGCTCTGCAGGCGCACGTCCATGGTCAGCGCGAGCGCCTTGCCCGGCGCCGCGTCCGACCGGAACAGCTCGGTCTCCGTGCCGTCCTCCTCGACCGCCTGGATCACCAGCCCGGGAGTGCCGCGCAGCTGCTCGTCGTACCGCGCCTGCAGGCCGGAGAGTCCCGCCTGGTCACCGATCTCGTAGAGGTCGGGGTGCTCCTTGATCATCTCCGCGGTCACGTCGCCGACCGTGCCGAGGATCGGCGCCGCGAAGTCGCGGGTCGGGGCGAGCGGCAGCTCACCCTCGATCAGCGCCACGCCGTCCGACCCGTCGGCCAGGTCGTGGACCGGCCGCGGGATGTCGTCGACGCGGTAGGTGATCGCCCTGACGAACGCCTCGTCGCCGGCGGCCTTGACCTGCTTGACGTAGGGCGCGGCGTCGAGGCCGGTGACGTCCGCGACCTGCTGGGCCAGGACCTGCGCCCGCGCTGCCGAGACCCGCGACTTGTCGACGCCCACGTCGACCACCGGTCGAGTGGTGACGATCTTCTGGCCGCCTGCGCCGGTGATCTCGCCGCGGGCCGAGCCGACGGTGGTGGCGTCGAGGACGCTCGTGTCGGTCAGGCTGGGCTCCACGATGGACCGGCTCC
>DASTDJ010000146.1:0-13226 GCA_035710425.1 Nocardioides sp. | reverse complement strand
CGCGGTTTTCCCAGCCTCGCTGACCGAGATGACGATCAAGACGGAGAGGCCACTCTGTGCCCCCAACGCCGGTGTCCGCACATCGGCAGATCCGGTGGCTTCGGCCGTAACTTGGCGGCGCGCTGCGGCCCACCCGCATCTGACGTGGGTCGACCGGCGGGCACATTCTCCACAGGGCGCGACCATGAGTGGTCATCGAATGTGTGTTCGAGTAGTATGTCTACATGTACCAGGCGATCGACGACCTCGACCCGACAGCCACGCTGGTCCGGGCCGAGGCGGCGGTCGGACAGCGGCGGGCGGCCGAGATCGAGGACCTGCTCCTGGTCGCGCACTGGGCGGATCTGCACGGTGACGAGCCCGCGCCGCCGCCCACGGGACGGGCCTGGAGCGGGGAGGACCGGCTGGTCATGATCGGCGGTGACGGCACTCCCCAGGTCCGCGAGCTGTGCCTGTCCGAGCTCGCCGTAGCCCGCGGCTGCCACACGCTCGCCGCCCGCGCCGCGATGGCCGACGTTCTCGACCTGCGCCACCGGCTGCCGCAGTGCTGGATGGTGTTCCTTGCCGGTGACTGCGACGCCTGGGTGCTCCGCAAGGTCGCCGCCATGGCCCGGCGGCTGGATCGACACCGGGTCGGGCTGGTGGACACCGCAGTGGCCGAAGCGCTCGCGGGCGAGTCGCCGGGCCGGGTGCTGCGGATCGCGGAGGCCAGGATCATCGAGGCCGACCCGGAGGGCCATCAGGCGCGACTCGCAGATGAGCTGCGCAAGCGCTTCGTCCGCTGCGCTCCCAGCGACGAGCACGGCCTGCGGATGGTCTACGCCCGGATCGAGGCCGGGGACGCCGCTTGGATCGACGCCGTCGTCGACCGGGTCGCCGACGTCCTGGCCACGCGACCCGAACTGACGCCCGACCTCCCCCAGGATCCCTGCAAGGACGAGCTCCGCGCGGTCGCGTTCGGCTGGCTGGCCCACCCGGCCGACCTGATCGACCTCCTCGAGAGCAGCGACACCGCGGCTCGGACCGAGCAGCCGGCGCGCGGCCGCCAGCGCCCACGGGTGGCGTTCTACCTCCACCTCCACCAGGCCGCTCTCGACGGCACCGCCGCCGTGGCTCGGGTCGAGGAGGTCGGCCCGATGCTGCTCGACCAGGTCCGCCGCTTCCTCGGCCACGCGTACGTCGACCTCCACCCGGTCATCGACCTCAACACCGGCGCTTCCGTCAACTGCTACGAGCACCCCACCGCGATGACCGAGCGGGCCCGCCTCCGCACCCCCGGCGAGGTGTTCCCGCACGCCTGCCGGCTCTCCCGCAACCTCGACTCCGACCATCCCGACCCCTACAAGCCTCACGGCCCACCGGGCCAGACCCGCGACGACAACCTCGCCCCTCTCGGCCGGACCAACCACCGCGCCAAGACCCACCTCGGCTACCAGCTCCGACAACGCGGACTCGACACCTACGAGTGGACCACCCCGCACGGCCTGCACCGCAGGGTCGACCGCACCGGCACCCACCACCTCGACGACACCGCGGTGTACGCCGCGGCACTCGACGCCGCCCTCGACAAGATCGCGGCAGACCGAGGCATCTCCCTGCCCTGACCGAGGCTCAGCCCTCGGCGGCCGCCAGCGCGTCCCCGAGTGCGGTGCGCCAGTAGAGCACCTCACGACCCGAGCGGCGGCGGGCCACCAGACCGGCGCCGAGGAGCACCTTGAGGTGTCCTCCGACCGACCCCAGCGCGAGCCCGGTGCGGGCCACCAGGCCCGTGGTGCTGGCGGGTGTCGCTAGCGCGGCCAGGATGCTGGCACGGTTGCCGCCCATGAGGGCCGCGAGACCCGCCTCGGCGCCGGAGTCGATGTCCGCGAGCACGCCGGTGACCGGGTAGTGGATGGCGTACCTCGTGGGCAGGTGCCAGCCGACCGAGGTGCTGTGGCCGTGGTGCGGGATGAAGTAGAGCTCCTCGGCCTCGGTCAGGTCGCGGGGCGGGTTCGGGTAGCGGTTGATCAGCAGTCGCCCCTCCCCCAGCCACTCGATCTCACGGCGCAGGTCGCTGAGCACCCCGGACCAGCCGTGCTCGGCGAGTCGAGCCGTGCGGGAGACGATGTCGGCGCGTAGCACGCGCTCACGTCGCGGCCAGTCCGTGGCGACGGCGTGCTCCCACACCCACTCGAGCAGGCCGACGACGTGCTCGGTCAACCCCGGCCGGCCGATCAGCGGCGACAAGGGACGCGGCGACGACTCCTCGAGGTCGGCCCGCAGCCGTCGGTCCCCGAGCTCCGCTACCAGGGCCAGCTCCTCGGCGAACGACATCGGCCCGCCCCGCGGCGGCATCCCGAAGAAGTCGGCGACCCAGCCCGGCCGGCTGCTCGCAGCCAGAACCGCGGCCCGGGCCGGGTGCTCACGCAGCATGTCGCGAAACGCGGGCCCGATCGTGGCCGCCAGGACCCGCTCGCTCGGGTCGCGAGGCTGCTGGAGGGCACCGATCGCGGCACCCACGTCGGCCAGCGGCGACACCACGAACCGCCCCCGGGCCAGCAGGTCTGCCGACATCAGCCAGACGCCCATGTTTCACCTCCAGCCGAAACATTAACGCCTGCCCTGCCGGAGGACGGAGGCTGACGGACGTGCACACCTATCGCGATCTCTTCGCCGTGGCCGAGTTCCGGGTCCTCTTCGGGACCCAGTGCCTGACGATGATCGCCGGCGCGACATCCGGCCTGGCCCTGGGCACGATCACGTTCGCCCAGACCGGGTCGGCGGTTCTCACGGGTCTCAGCATGTTCGGGGGCCCGCTCGTCGCGCTGCTCACCTCGACGTTCCTGCTCTCGGCCTCCGACGTGATGCGGCCGCGCCGCGCGCTGGCCCTCGTCGCCACCGTGGTGTGCCTGGTCGACCTGCTGCAGGCGGTGCCCGGCGTGCCGTGGCCGGTGCGCTTCGGCCTGCTGGCCGTCGTCTGGATGGTGCTGTCGATGTCGGCCGGCGCCGGGGTCGCGCTGGTCGCCGACCTGCTGCCGGACGACGCGTTCGTCCTCGGTCGCTCGACACTGAACATCGCGGTCGGGACCATGCAGATCGTCGGCTACGGTCTCGGCGGGCTCCTGCTGCTGGCGCTGTCGACCGGCGGTCTCTTCCTCACCGCGGCCGCGTGCTCGGGGCTGGCGGCGCTGCTGATCCGCACCGGCCTCGGCGACCACCCGCCACGAGCGACCGGGCCGATCGTCCGGCGCACGCGCGAGGTGAACCGCGCCCTCCTCGGCTCCCGGGTGATGCGGCCGCTCTACCTCTCGTCGTGGGTCCCCAACGGCCTGATCGTCGGCTGCGAGGCGCTGTTCATCCCGTACGCCGGCGAGCAGGCCGGCTACCTGCTGGCCGCCACCGCCCTGGGAATGCTGTCGGGCGACGTCGTCGTCGGTCGCTTCCTGTCGGTCGGCACGCGGGACCGGCTGATCGACCCGCTGCGCTACCTGCTGGCGGTGCCGTTCCTCGGGTTCTTCCTCGTTCCGGACCTGGGGATCGCGATGGTGCTGGGCGCGGTCGCGGCGGTCGGGTACGCCGCCAGCCTGCCGCTCCAGGAACGCATGGTCGCCCACTCCGCCGCCGACACCCGGGGCCAGGTGTTCGGCCTGCGGGGCACCGGGCTCAAGGTCGGGCAGGCCGTCGGCGCCCTGTGCGCCGGCATCGTCGCCGACCTGATGGGCGTGGGCCCGACGGCCGCGGCTCACGCCATGGGCGTGATGGCCGTGGCCTCGATCCTGGTCAACGTCGCGCTGGCGCCGGGGCTCCGTCGTTCAGCGCCGGCTCAGCGGACCCGGACCTTGAACCACTTGGAGCCCTCGACCACCTTGTCCAGCGGTCCGAGCAGTGCCGACTTCACGAAGGAGTGACGACGCGGACGGCCCTCGAGGATGATGAACTCCTCATCCTCGTAGCCGCCGAAGCTGAGCCGGTCCGTCGTCCCGAACTCGACCCGGAGCTGGTCGTTGCGCACGGCGCCGTCGAGCATCTCCTCGGCGTCGTTCACCGACTCCACCCAGGTGTCGTTGTAGACCTGGGTGCCGGCGGTCACGGTGAGCATCGTCCGGGCCCCGCGAGCCTTCTTCGGAACCTCGAAGCGCACCGGGATCGTCTTCGTGCCGGCCGGCCCGGTGAGGACGGCCCGCAGCTTGAGCTTCTTGCCGGCCCGAGCCACGGCGGGCGCCTTGTTGGTGATCTTCTTCCAGGTGCCCGACCGGTGCTGCTCGACGGAGGACACCTTCCAGACGCCGGTCTCGTCGGTGACGTCCGAGTCCACCTCCACCGACGTCACGCTGACGCCGGGAGCCGACGAGAGGCCGTAGACGAGATCGGCGAGGTCGAAGACCGAGGAGAACGTGACGTCGTAGGACGAGGTGTAGCGGTCGGCGTAGGTCAGCGAGAACTCCGCGCCGCTCGGGCGGGTGCCGGTGATGGTCCACTCCTGGACCTCGGTGCCGGCCACCACGCCGTCGAGCACGCGGTCGTGGTTCGCGAGGAACTGGCCGAAGACCGCGTCGGCGGTGAAGGCGGGCACGCTGACGTGCGTGGTGCCGACCCGCGAGCGACCGCGGTAGTCGACGGCCGAGGAGATCTCGCCGGACTCCGGCGGCGCCCCGATGCTGCCCGAGATGCCGGACAGGCGGTCCTGGGTGATGGTGCCGGCCGGGTCACCGAGGTTGGCGACCTTGAACGGCGGCCCCAGCGACTCCGGCTGGACGAAGAGGGCATCGGCCGGGTGCAGGCTGAGCGTGGTCTCGCCCAGGAACGCCAGCGGGTGCCCGAACCCGACGACGTCGCCATCGCACACCGAGGTGGTCGTGCCGACGCCCGCCATCGTCACGTCGCCGTACGCGACGGAGGCGGCCAGGTTGCCACCGGCCACGACGGTCTCGGGTCCGGCGGCGGCCCCGGAGGGTCGGCCGATGCCGTAGGCCCCCTTGGGGGCGTACGGCTTGTCGACCTTCGCCGCCTGGGCCAGCCGGGTCGAGCTCAGCCCGCTCATCCCCATCGGCATCCGGAGCTGGACGAAGCCCTCCTCGGCCTGGGCGGCCGACACGTCGGTCCGCCGGGCGATCGAGCGGGCGGCGGGGCGGTCGACATCGACGCGACCGGCCGGCTCGGTGCCGAGGTAGCGGTCCATCTCCTCGAACGGCGTCACCCCCGCGATCGGCGAGGGGCCGTAGGCGAGCCCGTAGGCGACCGCGCCGATCAGCCGGCCGTCCGCGGCGTACACCGGGGAGCCGGACATGCCCTGCCAGATGCCGGCCGTCCTGGCGAACTCCGGCATCTCCAGCTCGACCATCACCATGTCGAGGTCGGCGGCGATGCCGTCGTCGATGACACCCAGGACCTCTCCGGTGAACGACGTGGGAGTGGTCCCCTTGACCACCGTCAGGCCGTCCACGGTGTCCCCGACCGCCAGGTCGGCTACCGGGAACGCCTCCGCGCAGTCGTCGCCGGGAGCGGCGGAGACCGCGGCGGGGGCGGGACCGACAATGGCGGCACCGGCGGCCAGCAGACCCATCGAGGCGGTCAGGGCACCCCAGGTGCGGACCCGGGCACGCGCAGCAGACATGAGGGACTTCCTCCCAAGACCACAGGACTGCGGCGGTCGCACCCTGGATTGATCGAAGCGAGCGGCACGCTATCCCGCGGTGCGTCGGTGCACGTGCGTAATGCGAAAAGTCGTCACCGTCAGGTCGCGATGAACAGGATCTGCTCCCGGTCGTACTCCATGCCCGGGTGCGCCTCGGCGAGGTGGGCCTGGGTCTTCTCGACCAGGTCGTCCTCGTCGGTGCCGACGATCTGGGTGCCGCAGGGGCAGGTCAGTCGGGTCTTCATGCGCCCCATCCTGCCGCCTGCCCCCGCGAGGTGTCTCTAGAGAGCGGCCAGCGCCTCGTTGAACGTCGTCGACGGCCGCATCACCGCGTTCGCCTTCGCGGCGTCGGGCCGGTAGTAGCCGCCGATGTCGACCGGGGAGCCCTGGACGCCGATCAGCTCTTCTGCGATCTTCTGCTCGTTCTCCCGCAGCGTCGTCGCCAGCTCGCCGAAGGTGGCCGCGAGGTCGGCGTCGTCGGTCTGCGCCGCGAGCTCCTCCGCCCAGTAGAGCGCGAGGTAGAAGTGCGAGCCGCGGTTGTCGATCGAGCCGACCTTGCGCGCGGGCGACTTGTTCTCGTCGAGGAACGTCGCGGTCGCGCGGTCCAGCGCCGCGGCCAGCACCCGGGACGGCGGGGTGTCCGTCGCCTCGGCGTACTTGTCCAGGCTCTCGGCCAGCGCCAGGAACTCGCCCAGGCTGTCCCAGCGCAGGTAGTTCTCCTTCACCAGCTGCTGGACGTGCTTCGGCGCCGAGCCGCCGGCGCCGGTCTCGAACAGGCCGCCACCGTTGATCAGCGGCACGACCGAGAGCATCTTGGCGGAGGTGCCGAGCTCGAGGATCGGGAAGAGGTCGGTGTTGTAGTCGCGGAGGACGTTGCCGGTGACCGAGATGGTGTTCTCGCCCTTGCGGATCCGGTCCACCGAGACCTTGATCGCCTCGACCGGCGCCAGGATCGAGAGGTCGAGCCCGTCGGTGTCGTGGTCCTCGAGGTAGGCGTTGACCTTCGCGATCAGGTTGCGGTCGTGGGCCCGGCCCTCGTCGAGCCAGAAGATCGCCGGGTCGCCGGTGGCCCGGGCGCGGGTCACGGCCAGCTTCACCCAGTCACGGACCGGCACGTCCTTGGTCTGGCAGGCCCGCCAGATGTCGCCGGGCTCCACGTCGTGTTCGATGAGCGTCTCGCCGGCGGAGCTGACGACCCGGATCGTGCCCTTGGCACCGATCTCGAACGTCTTGTCGTGGGAGCCGTACTCCTCGGCCGCCTGCGCCATCAGCCCGACATTGGGCACCGAGCCCATCGTGGCCGGGTCGTAGGCGCCGTGCTCGCGGCAGTCGTCGATGACGACCTGGTAGATGCCGGCGTACGACGAGTCCGGGATCACCGCGAGGGTGTCGGCCTCCTGGCCGTCCGGGCCCCACATGTGGCCGGACGTGCGGATCATCGCGGGCATCGAGGCGTCGACGATCACGTCGGACGGCACGTGCAGGTTGGTGATGCCCTTGTCGGAGTCGACCATCGCCAGGCGCGGGCCGTCGGCGATGCCCTTCTCGAACGCCGCCCGGATCTCGGCGCCGTTCTCGAGCTGGTCGAGGCCGGCAAGGATGCTGCCGAGCCCGTTGCTGGGGTTGAGGCCCGCGGCGGCGAGCTGCTCGCCGTACTCCGCGAAGACCTGGGGGAAGAACGCCTGCACCACGTGGCCGAAGATGATCGGGTCGGAGACTTTCATCATGGTGGCCTTCAGGTGCACCGAGAACAGCACGTCGTCGGCCTTGGCCCGCTCGATCTGCTCGGCGAGGAACTTCGCCAGCGACGCGACCCGCATCACCGTGCCGTCGACGATCTCGCCGGCCAGCACCGGGACCTCCTTGAGCACCTCGGTCTCGCCGCCCTCGGTGACCAGCTCGATGCGCAGGGTGTCGTCGGCCTCGACGACCACCGACTGCTCGTTGGAGCGGAAGTCGTCGGCGCCCATGGTCGCGACGTTCGTCTTGGAGTCGGCGGTCCACGCCCCCATGGAGTGCGGGTGCTTGCGGGCGTAGCCCTTCACCGACTCCGGCGCCCGGCGGTCGGAGTTGCCCTCGCGCAGGACCGGGTTGACCGCCGAGCCCTTGACCTTGTCGTAGCGCGCCCGGACGTCCTTGTCGTCGTCGGACTTGGGGTCGTCGGGGTAGTCGGGCAGGTCGTAGCCCTGCTCCTGCAGCTCCTTGACCGCGGCCTTCAGCTGCGGGATCGAGGCTGACACGTTGGGGAGCTTGATGATGTTGGCCTCGGGCCGCTTGGCCAGCTCGCCCAGCTCCGCCAGCGCGTCGTCGATGCGCTGCTCCTCGGTCAGCCGCTCCGGGAACTGCGCGATGATCCGCCCGGCCAGCGAGATGTCGCGGGTCTCGAACCGCACCCCCGCCTTGGCGGCGTACGCCGACACGATCGGGAGGAAGGAGTACGTCGCGAGCAGCGGCGCCTCGTCGGTGTGGGTGTAGATGATCGCGTGCTGGTCGGCAGTCTGGTTGGCCATGGGGCGAGGACTCCTGGGTAGCGGATCCGGTCGAAAAGTTCCTTGACGTCAAGATAACTGACGACGTCCACGACCGCGAACTCGGCCAGCCTCGCACCGACGTGGTGGAGCGGCAACGGAGCGCTCAACCACTAGAGTGGTTGCCCGCGCCCGTGTTGTCGGGGTTCCCACATCGAGGAGTTCACGGTCATGGCAGATGCAGACGCGCCAACCACCCTGGTGCAGAAGCTCGGAGCAGAGGCGATCGGCACCTTCGTCCTGGTGCTGGTCGGGTGCGGCGTTGCCGTCACCTCCGACGGCGACCTGGTGGCGACCGGGTTGGCCTTCGGCCTGACGATCACCTTCATGGTCTACGCGCTCGGGCGCATCTCCGGTGGCCACTTCAACCCCGCCGTCTCGATCGGAGCGGCGGTCGGCGGCCGGGTCTCCTGGCGTGAAGCCGGGACCTACATCGGCGCCCAGTTCGTGGGCGCCATCCTCGGTGGTCTGGTGCTGATGATCCTGATGCTCGGCGTCGACGGCTTCGAGGCCTTCGACTCCAACTTCCCGCTCGGCACCAACGGCTACAGCGAGGGTCCCTACGACTACGCCGTGTGGGCCGCCCTGCTGGTCGAGCTGATCATGACCGCCCTGTTCGTGTTCGTGATTCTCTCGGTGACCGACAACCGCAACGAGCACCCGTCTCTGGCTCCGCTGGCCATCGGCGTGTCCCTCGCGATGATCCACTTCATGCTGATCCCGCTCACCGGCACGTCGGTCAACCCGGCCCGCTCGCTCGGTCCGGCCCTGTTCAGCGGTGTCGACTGGATCGTCCAGGTATGGCCGTTCCTCATCGCGCCCGTCGTCGGCGCCGGCCTCGCCGGTCTCGCCTACCCGGTCCTGTTCGGCCACGCCGTTGACCCGGTGGTCGGCTCGGGATTCAGGTTCGGCGGCCGGGCGGCCGTCCCGGCGTACGGCATGGACCAGTACCAGCAGCAGTGGAACCAGCCGGTCGGGGACGACCAGCAGGTTCAGGCTCAGACTCCGGCCGGGGGCTACGCGGCTCCGGACTCGGGCGGCCACGCGGCGCCGCAGGTCGAGCAGCCGATCATCCAGGACGGCTGGCAGTGGGACCCGCAGGCTCAACAGTGGATCCCCGCTCAGCAGCCGCCGGCCCAGCACGGCCAGCAGGGCTGGCCGCCCGAGGGCGGCTCCGAGGCCACCCAGGTGCGGCCGCCGGACGCCTGACCGTCTGCTTCACCCTCCAGCTAGGGCTCGTCGTACGCGACGAGCCCTAGCTGCGTCTCGGGCTCCCCCTCGATCGTCTCGAGGGCGACCAGGCCGATCCCCTCGGCGTAGTAGGCCTGCTCGACCACGCCGGTCAGCGGCGAGGTCACGGCGATGGTGACCAGGTGGTCGAACGCGCCGTCGGGCACGGTGCGCTCGCCGTCGAGACCGAGCACCTCCGCGCGTCGGTCGACCACACCCGGGGCCACGGCCTGGCGGTAGCCGTCACCCACTCGCGGGGCGGCCGCCATCACCAGCCCGGCCCGGGCCCCGTCCTGCCCGGCCAGCCACTCGCCCTCCCGGCCGAACCACCAGACGTTGCCGTCCTCGTCCTGCGCGTAGAAGTCGCTGACCATCTCGCGTCCGCGCGCGTGGACCGTCCGGGTCTCAACGGCCGTGGTGGCGACCCCCTCGACGTCCGGGCCCTC
Source organism: Nocardioides sp. (assembly GCA_035710425.1). Taxonomy (GTDB): domain Bacteria; phylum Actinomycetota; class Actinomycetes; order Propionibacteriales; family Nocardioidaceae; genus Nocardioides. The sequence continues at coordinate 3,408 of DASTDJ010000146.1, read as the reverse complement.
CAGGGTGGTGACGGTGACGTCGCCCGGGCGGGTCCCGGAGAGGGCGTACCTCCAGGTGGCCCCGATCGGCAGGGGCAGCCAGGGGTTGTCGACGCCGGTGACGAAGTCGTCGGGATCGACCGACGGCGTCGGGATCACCAGCCCGTCGACGCCTGCCGGAGGGCTCGGGTCGGAGGCGCTGCCACACCCCGCGAGGACGAGAGCAGCGAGCACGTTCAGGACCGCGCGGCGGCGGCCTCTCGTCCCCATGACCCCATCGTCGCAGGACGCCGTCGCGCTGCTAGCGTCGGGCGAGCCCACTGAACGCACGACGAGGAGTCCCCGTGAGCGCAACCCCGTTGAAGGTGGCCGTCACCGGCGCAGCCGGACAGATCGGCTACAGCCTGCTGTTCCGGCTGGCGAGCGGATCCCTGACGGGCGACCGTCCGATCGAGCTGCGGTTGCTGGAGATCACGCCGGCCCTCAAGACGCTCGAGGGCGTCGTGATGGAGCTCGACGACTGCGCGTTCCCGGGGCTGGCCGGCATCGAGATCGGCGACGACGCCGAGAAGATCTTCGACGGCGTCAACCTCGCGCTGCTCGTGGGCGCCCGCCCCCGCGGGCCGGGCATGGAGCGCGGCGACCTGCTCTCGGCCAACGGCGCCATCTTCACCGCGCAGGGCAAGGCGCTCAACGCCGTCGCGGCCGACGACGTACGGATCGGCGTGACCGGCAACCCCGCCAACACCAACGCGCTGATCGCGATGAACAACGCGCCCGACATCCCGCGCGAGCGCTTCTCCGCGCTGACCCGCCTCGACCACAACCGCGCGATCTCGCAGCTGGCCGCCAAGACCGGTGCCGCGGTGACCGAGATCAAGAAGATGACGATCTGGGGCAACCACTCGGCGACGCAGTACCCCGACGTCTTCCACGCCGAGATCGGCGGCCGCAACGCCGCCGAGGTCGTCGGCGACCAGGACTGGGTCGAGAACACCTTCATCCCGACCGTCGCCAAGCGCGGCGCCGCCATCATCGACGCGCGCGGTTCCTCCTCCGCCGCCTCCGCCGCATCGGCCACCATCGACGCCGCCCACGACTGGCTCTACGGCTCCGCCGACGGCGACTGGGTCTCGATGGCGGTCGCCTCCGACGGTTCCTACGGCGTCCCGGAGGGTCTCGTCTCCTCGTTCCCGGTGACGACCAAGAACGGCGAGTGGGAGATCGTCCAGGGCCTCGAGATCGACGACTTCTCCCGCGGCAGGATCGACGCGTCCGTGACCGAGCTCGACGACGAGCGCCAGGCGGTCACCGAGCTCGGCCTGATCTAGGCCGGGTCGGCGCTACTGGTCGGGGATGTTCCCGGCCAGGACGAACAGTCCGCCGCCGATGACGACCAGCAGGCCGACGTCGATCACGCGGGAGCGCACGGCGAGCATGCCGGCGTCCCGCTGCGGAAGCACCAGCCGTAGCAGGGCGGCGGCGAACAGCGCGCCCGCGACCACGCGCACGCCCAGCCGCCAGTCGTGGGACCGGTAGACGATGCCGATGCCGATCGCAGTGGCGATCAGGATCCCGATGTAGAAGGCGCCGCCGATCGTGGACGGGTAGCGACGCTCGACCGGCTCCTCGGACTCCTCGGGCTGCTCGATCGGTTCTGCGGGCTCCGGCTCGCTCACGGGTGGTCTCGGGTCGACGCCTCGGCCATCGCCACGATGTTCGACAGGAGCATCGCCCGGGTCATCGGGCCGACCCCGCCGGGGTTGGGCGAGACCCACTTCGCCGTCTCCCACACCTCGGGCGCGACGTCGCCGGCCAGCTTGCCGTCGACCCGGCTCACGCCGACGTCGAGCACCGCCGCGCCGGGGCGGACCATGTCACCGGTGATGATGCCGGGTACGCCGGCGGCCGCGACCACGATGTCGGCGCGACGCACGTGGGCGGCGAGGTCGCGGGTGCCGGTGTGGCACAGAGTGACGGTGGCGTTCTCGGAGCGTCGAGTGAGGAGCAGCCCGAGCGGGCGGCCGACGGTCACGCCGCGGCCCACCACGACCACCTCGGCGCCTGCGATCTCCACGCCGTGCCGGCGGAGCAGCTCCACGATGCCGGCGGGCGTGCAGGGCAGCGGAGCCTCGGTGCCGAGCACCAGCCAGCCGAGGTTGGTCGGGTGCAGCCCGTCGGCGTCCTTGGTGGGGTCGATCAGACCGAGCACGCGGTTCTCGTCGCGGCCCTTCGGCAACGGCAGCTGCACGATGTAGCCGGTGCAGGCCGGGTCGGCGTTCAGCCCGGCGACCGCCGCCTCGATCTCCTCCTGGGTGGCGGTCTCGGGCAGGTCGACCCGGATCGACTCGATGCCGACCTCGGCACAGTCCTTGTGCTTGCCGTTGACGTACCACCGGGATCCCGGGTCGTCGCCGACCAGCACCGTACCCAGGCCGGGCACGGTCCCGCTGTCGCGCAGCGCGGCCACCCGCGCCTTGAGCTCGTCCTTGATCGCGGCGGCCGTGGCGGTGCCGTCCAGCTTCTCTGCAGTCATCGCGGCCATCCTGCCAGGGGAACTAGTGGGCAAAGTGTCGGGTGCCGGTGAAGTACATGGTCACCCCGGCGGCCTCCGCCGCCTTGACGGTCAGCTCGTCGCGGACGGACCCGCCGGGCTGCACGATCGCACGGACGCCGGCGTCGATCAGGATCTGAGGGCCGTCCTCGAACGGGAAGAACGCGTCGGACGCGGCCACCGAGCCCGCCGCCCGCTCCCCCGCCCGCTCGACGGCGAGCCGACAGGAGTCGACCCGGTTGACCTGGCCCATGCCGACGCCGACGGAGGCGCCGTCGTGAGCCAGCAGGATCGCGTTGGACTTCACGTGCCGGCACGCCTTCCACGCGAACGCCAGGTCGGCGAGCACCTCGTCGGACGCCGCCTCACCCGTGGCCAGAGTCCAGGTGGCCGGGTCGTCGCCGGGAGCGTCGACCCGGTCGCGGTGCTGCATCAGCAGACCGCCGCTGATCGCTCGGATCTCGGCACCGGGGGCGGCGTCGGTCGGGCAGACCAGGATCCGGATGTTCTTCTTGCGGGCCAGCACCTCGACCGCGCCGTCGTCGTAGCCGGGCGCCACGCTCACCTCGGTGAAGACGTCGGCGACCTGCTCGGCCATCGCCGCGGTGACCTCCCGGTTCGCCGCGATCACCCCGCCGAACGCGCTGGTCGGATCAGTGGCGTGCGCCTTGCGGTGCGCCTCGGCGATGTCGGATCCGACGGCGATCCCGCACGGGTTCGCGTGCTTGATCACGGCCACGCAGGGTGCGTCGTGGTCGTGCGCCGCCCGCCACGCGGAGTCGGCGTCGACGTAGTTGTTGTACGACATCTCCTTGCCGTGGAGCTGCTCCGCACCGGCCAGCCCGGGCGCGCCGAACCCGGTCCGGTACAGCGCC
>DASTDJ010000145.1:0-9970 GCA_035710425.1 Nocardioides sp. | reverse complement strand
TGGACTCAGCGAACAGCAGCAAAGGGCTCTTGCCTAACGGATCACCAGCGCGACGGAAAGCGCGAGGAGGCAGACCGCCGCGATGGAGGTGAGTGCCACTGCAAGGAGCATCGTGGTACGCATGGTTGGGGTGTGGTCTCGCTCACCGGACATGTAGGCGTAGGCGCGGACTATGGCCATGGGGGCGCTCCCCAGCACGATCAACAAGCACAGCACCCACGCTCCGGCGCGAGCGCCTCATAGCCGCAGCCCAGGAGCTGCTCGCGCGGCAGCACCTCGGCGGGATCATCACGCAGCTCTCGGGTCGAGCCGTGCCACATGTGTGCCACAGTCGCGAGAGCAGACGGGGCTGTACGGCCGCTGACCTGCGCGGATCTGTCGAACAGGCATGTCCCTCTCAAGGCGGTAGCGCCGGTTCGAATCCGGTCCGGGGTACAGGGTGAAGGCTCCGACCGGCGCAAGAAGCGCTCGGTCGGGGCCTTTCTTCATTGTCTGGGTGATTCGGGGTTTGCCAACCGAGTTGCCGGGAACCGGAGTCGCGTTGGTGACCACGCCGACGAAGGGCTCTGGGGAGGGACCATGGCGAATGACAACGGGCTCGACATCCGCGCAGAGGTCGTTGGGCTGCTGCTCGAGAAGGTCACCAGTGACACGTACCCATCCGGGACGATGCTCGACATGATCGAGCTCCTGGCGAGTCCCGAGGAGCGCGACACCTACGCCCAGGTGCTGATGGACAAGGTCATGTCGAACAAGTACCCGAGCATCCCGATGATGCGGCGGCTCTTGGCGCTGAGCTGAGGGACCTCGTGCCGTCGCTCAGACGGTGAGCAGCGTCAGCCCGCCGGGGACGGCGGCGGCGACCAGGGTCGAGAGTCCGCAGAGCAGCAGCAGTCGCAGCGGCACAGGGAAGAGGTCGCGTGCGCGCAGGCCGAGACCCAGCCCGTACATGCCGGCGGACAGGAAGAGCGTCGCCCCGAAGTCGGCGGTGGCGAGCGCGGACGCGGGCAGTACGTCGAGGGTGCGGACCAGGACGGCGACCACGAAGCCGGCGACGAACCACGGGAGACGCGGCAGTGAGCGGCCCTCCGGAGCGGCGGCGTTGTCGCGAGCACTCGCGAGGAGGTACATGACCGGGAGCAGTGCGACGCGAGTGAGCTTCACGGTCGTCGCCACCGCCACGGCTGCAGGGCCCACCACCGAGGCGGCGGCGACCACCTGCGCCACCTCGTGGATGCTGGCCCCGGCCCACACCCCCACCTGACGGTCGGACATTCCGAGCAGGTCCCCGCAGAGGGGCAGTGCGACCACCAAGCCGGTGCCGAAGACCGTCACCATGGCCACCGCCAGGGCCACGTCCCGGTCCCTTCGTCGTACGCCGCCCTCGACGGCCGCGATGGCCGCCGCGCCGCACACCGAGAACCCGGCAGCGACGAGCGTGACCAGGCCGCGGTCGAGCCCGAGCCGGTCCCCGAGGATGCACGTGAGCCAGAACGTGAGAGCGACCGTGAGCAGCACGATCCCCAGACCCGCCATTCCCAGGGTGGCCAGTGCCTGCACGCTCAGGCGGAGCCCCACGAGCACGACTCCCGCCCTGAGGAGAGCTCGCGCCGCGGAGGCCTGGCCCCTGGGGCGCGCCGTACCGCCGAGGTTGGCCGCCAGGCACCCGACCAGCAGTGCGGTCATCAGCGGTCCCGCGGTCGACCACCACCGGTCGAGGCCGACGCAGGCTGCCGCGACGATCACGGGTATGACTGCCTCGAAGTGGCGCTGGGCCGGACCCGAATGCCGAGAGAGCCTCGGCCCCTGGGTCTGAGTCACCTGATGATCCTCGCCGCAAGACAGCGGCAGGGCTATCCACAAATCGTATGTCAGGTGATAATGAATGATTATGGCTGGACCTGACATCGACGACCTCCGCCTTCTCGTCAGCGTGGACGAGCTGGGAAGCATCAGCCGAGCCGCCAAGGCGCTGGGGGTCTCCCAGCCGGCCGCCACGACCCGGCTGCGGCGTCTCGAGACCCGACACCAGATCAACCTCGTACGTCGCGCCCCCCGGGGGTCGTCGCTCACCGAGGACGGGCAGGCGGTGTGTGCGTGGGCGCGTCAGGTGCTGCGGGAGGCGGAGGTGCTGGAGTCGGGTCTTCGCGCCCTGAGCCGCCGCCGTCGCGGCGACCTCGCGATCGCCGCCAGCCTGACCATCGCCGAGCAGCTGATGCCCCAGTGGCTGACCGAGGTCCGAGACGCCCACCCCGGGCTGCACGTGTCGCTGTCGGTCGTGAACAGTGCCGACGTCCATGCCGCGGTCGTCGCGGGGCGGGCCACGGTCGGGTTCGTGGAGACCCCCGGCCGGCTGAGCGGGACGCACAGCAGGGTCGTCGGTCGCGACCGGCTTCTCGTGCTCGTCCCAGCCGGGCACCGGTGGACCCGGTCCCGCCGCCCGATCACCCGCGACGTCCTGAGGGAGGAGACCTTCGTGCTGCGCGAGCGGGGCAGCGGCACTCGGGTGACGTTCACCCGTGCCCTGGGGGAGGAGCCTCGCGTCGCGCTCGAGGCGGGATCGTCGGCTGCCGTGCTCGCCTCGGCCGCTGGCGGCATCGGGCCCGGCGTCGTCTCGGAGCTCTCCGCGACAGAGCAGCTACGGACCGGGCGCCTGGTGGAGGTGCCGGTCGCCATCGACCTTCGCCGCACCCTGCGGGCCATCTGGCCCAGTGGTACGCGACTCCGCGGGCCGGCCGAGGACCTGCTTGAGATCGCGAGCCGTCCCCAGGGTGACGAGGGACGCGCTGTCACAACTGAGGCTGCTGCGTCGTCATATCGGTGACGGAGCCAGTCGGCTTCGTCCGGGCTGTTGATGCCCCCACCCCCAACCACAACCAAGGAGACGACCATGGACGCCCGCCTCAACTACTTCGAGAACTCCGTCACCGCCGCCTTCTTCAAGCGCCTGAGCGCCGTGCACCGGCCGGTCAACGACTCCGGTCTGCCCCCGACGACGCAGGAGCTGGTGCGGCTCCGGGCCAGCCAGATCAACGGCTGCGCCTATTGCGTCGACATGCACACCAAGGACGCTCTCCACATCGGGGAGGACCAGCAGCGCCTCCACCTGGTGGCGGTCTGGCGGGAGGCGACGGTCTTCACCGAGGCCGAGCGCGCCGCCCTCGAGCTCACCGAGCAGGGCACCCGGCTGGCCGACGGCGCCGGGGGCGTCACCGACGAGGTGTGGGCGAACGCTGCGAAGCACTACGACGAGGAGCAGCTCGCCGCGCTGGTGTGCCTGATCGCGGAGATCAACACCTGGAACCGCCTCAACGTCATCACCCAACAGCCGGCCGGCGACTACGAGCCCGGCATGTGGGGCTGAGCGCTACGCCGAGAGGAAGTCGAGGAGGGCCTCGGCCAGGACGTCGTCCGGTACGCCGTGCCAGGTGCCCGGGAGGCTGCGGTGCTGCGCGTCCGGCAGCAGCGCCGCCACGTCGGCAGCCATGCCGGTGAGGTCGTCGGTGCTGCCGCGGCTGTCGAGGACCAGCGTGGGCACCGACGCCCGGGCGAGCACGTCCGGGGTCGTGGCCTCGCTGATCAGGCTGTCGTGGACGAGCGTGGGAGCGACCGCGGCCATCGCGGCCCACGACCCGTCCTGCCGCATCTGGGCGCGCACCTCCTCAGGCAGGATGTCGGCGAGGAAGAGCTCCAGCGCCGCGTCGTTCCCGCCGCTCGCCAGCTGCTCGCGCAGCGCCCGGGTGAAGCCGGCCTGGGCGGCCGCCTCGTCGCCGATGGCGAACGGCGGCTCGAGCAGCGTCATCCGGGTGATCGGCAGCCCGGCGGCGGCCGCGAGCAGGGCGAGCAGCGCTCCTGAGGAGAACCCGTGCACGGCAGCGGACCCCCCGGCCTTGTCGATCAGGGCGGCGAGGTCCTCGACCTCGCGCTCTACGTCGTACGGCGGCGTGTCACCGCTGTCGCCTCGCCCGCGCCGATCGAACTCGTGGACCGTGAAGTGCGGGGCCAGGGGCGGCACCAGGCCGGTGAACGAGCTGAAGCCGCGGTAGTGAGCGGCGGCGTCGACCAGGATCAGGGCGGGGCCCGAGCCGGAGCGCTCGAACGCGATCGGGGTGCCGTCGGCGGAGGTCAGGCGAAGAGGGTTGGTCATTGCGTGCTCCCATTCCCCGAACTGAACGATTCAGTACAGTATCTTCTTTTAACTGAACGGTCCAGTACACTTTCAGCCGTGCCGACGACCCCGCCCGCGCAGGGCACGCGCTCCGCGCGAAAGCGTCAGGCGATCCTCGACGCGGCGCTCGAGATCTTCCTCGAGCACGGGTTCGTCGGCTCCGGGATGGACCAGGTCGCGGCCGGTGCCGGCGTCTCCAAGGTCACCATCTATCACCACTTCTCCGACAAGCAGCGTCTCTTCGTCGCGGTGGTCGAGGCGGCGATCAGCGAGGCGGAGGCCGGCTCACGCGACCTGGTCGAAGGGCTGGCGACCAGCGTCGACCTGCCCCGCGACCTGTCGCGGTTCGCCCGGCAGCACGTCGCACTGGTGACCCAGCCACACCTCGTGCGGATGCGCCGGCTCATCGTCGCGGAGTCCGGCCGGTTCCCCGAGCTGGCCCGCGCCTGGCACGCCGCCGGCCCGGAGCGCGGTCACGCGACCCTCGCCGAGCAGATCAGCACGCTCACCGAACGCGGCCTGCTGCGGGCCCCCGACCCGCTGCTGGCGGCGCAGCACCTCAACTACCTGATCCTCTCGGTGCCGCTGAACGAGGCGCTGTTCACCGGGCGCGACTCGGCGTTCCCGGCGCGCCGGCTGAACCGATGGGCCGACGAGGCCGTGCGCGTGTTCCTGGCGGCGTACGCCGCGTGACGGGTCAGGTCTTCGGCTTCACCGAGAGCACCGGACAGGTCGCCTCGAGGATCACTCGCTGGGCCACCGATCCCATCAGCAGCTTGCCCACCGCCGACCGGTGCCGGACGCCGATCACCACCATCTCGGCGTCGGCTTCCTCCGCGGCGGCGATCACCTGGTCGGCGACGTCGGCGCCCATGCCCTGGCGCACCTCGGCCTCGATGTCCAGGCCGGCGAGCTCGGTCCGGAGCGCCTCGATCCGCGACTCGCTGGCGTAGCGCTCGTCGACGTACGCGTCGCCCTTGGTCGCGTTGACCACGAGCAGTCGCCGGCCGCGCAGCCGGGCCTCGGCGATGCCTCGGTCGAGCGCTGCGGCGCCGTACTCGTTGGGGGTCCAGGCCACCACGATCGTGCTCAACGGACGCTCATCTCCTCGGTCTTCGACGGTTCGTCGGGGGTGGGCGGGCGGACTCGGCGCACGACCAACGGCCCGACGATGACCAGCGCGGTGATCACGTAGACGACGACGGCCAACGGCTCGTTGAAGAGCCCGGACACGTCGCCGCCCGAGATCGCCAGCGCCTCGCGGAGCTTGGTCTCCATCAGCGGACCGAGGATGACGCCGAGGATCAGCGGCAGCACAGGGAACGCGAACCGCCGCATCATGAAGCCCAGCAGCCCGAAGACCAGGAGCAGGAAGACGTCGAACGGCTGCTGGTTGGTGGCGTAGGCACCGAGCGCGGCGAAGAACAGGATGCCGGCGTAGAGCTGCGGGCGCGGGATGCGCAGCAGCTTCGCCCACAGCGGGGCCAGCGGCAGGTTGAGCACCAGCAGCATCGCGTTGCCGATCAGCAGGGCGGCGAGCAGCGTCCACACCAGGTCGGCCTGCTCGGTCATCAGCTGCGGGCCCGGCTGGATGCCGAACGACTGCAGGGCGGCCAGCATGATCGCCGCGGTCGCCGTCACCGGCAGGCCGAGCGCGAGCAGCGGGACGAAGCTGCCGGCCGCGGAGGCGTTGTTGGCCGCCTCCGGCCCGGCCACGCCCTCGATGGCCCCCTTGCCGAACTCGTCGCGCTTGCGCGCCAGCCGACGCTCCGTGAGGTAGGAGAGGAACGTCGGGGTCTCGGCGCCTCCGGCCGGTACGGCGCCGAACGGGAAGCCGATCGCGGTGCCCCGCAGCCACGGTCGCCAGGAACGGCCCCAGTCGTCGCGGCCCATCCAGGGCTGACCGACGGGGATCACCTCGAGGGGAGTGCGGCGCAGGTGGGCGGCCACCCAGAGCGCCTCGCCGATCGCGAAGATGCCGACCGCGACGACCACGATGTCCAGCCGGTCGGCGAGCAGGGGCTGGTCGAAGCTGAGCCGGGGCTGTCCGGTGTTGAGATCCATGCCGACCAGGCCGATCGTCAGGCCGAGGAACAGCGAGATGAAGCCGCGCAGCTTCGAGGCGCCGAGCACGCTGGTGACCAGCACCATCGAGAGCACCATGATCGCGAAGTACGACGGAGCGCCGATGTCGACGGCGATGTCGGCCAGGGCCGGGGCCAGCAGCGCGACCAGCAGGGTGCCGATGGTGCCGGCGATGAAGGACCCGATGGCCGCGGTGGCGAGCGCCTGCGCGGCGCGCCCGCGCTTGGCCATCTTGTTGCCCTCGATCGCGGTCATCACCGAAGCCGACTCACCCGGTGTGTTCAGCAGGATCGAGGTCGTGGAGCCGCCGTACATGCCGCCGTAGTAGATGCCGGCGAACATGATGAAGGCGGGAACCGGCTCGAGGGTGTAGGTGACCGGCAGCAACAGGGCGACCGCCATCGCGGGCCCGATGCCGGGCAGCACCCCGATGAACGTGCCGAGCATGACGCCGATCAGCGCGTAGAGCAGGTTCTCCGGCGTGGCCGCGGCCGAGAAGCCGTCCCAGAGCAGCGTGAGGTCGCCCATCAGAGCACTCCGTCCAGGACGCCGGGCGTGAGTGGGATGTCGAGCCCGACGTAGAAGAGGTACCAGCTGCCCACGGCCATCACCACGCCGACGAGCACGTCACGGATCAGCGTGCGGCTGCCCAGGGCCCAGGCGGAGCCCGCGAACATGACCGTGCCACTGATCGCCCAGCCGAGCCAGCCGACGGTGGCGATCGTGAACACCAGGGCGCCGACCAGCTTGAGCACGGTCGCCCAGTCGGCTCGCTGGGTGAGGTCGACGTCCTCGCCGGCCTCCGCCTCCGGCACGTCGCCGCGGGCGGTCGCCAGGGCCAGCAGTACGGCGAGCCCGACGAGCACCACGCCGATCACGTAGGGGAAGGCGCGGGGACCCACCGGGTCGCCGAAGCCGACGTTGAGGGTGGTGGCGTCGTAGACCGTGTAGGCCCCGACCGCGGCCAGCAGGGCGGCGACGCCGTACTGTGCCGTGTCGGTGCGAGTGGTCGTGTCGGTCATAGCAGGTCCAGCTCCTTCAGGGTGTCCTCGACCCGGGCGTCCTGTTCCTCCAGGTACGCCGTGAACGCGTCACCGGTCGTGAATGCGTCGATCCATCCGTTGTCCTCGAGCGCCTGCTGCCAGGCGGCGCTGTCGTGCATCTCCTCGAGGTAGGCGATCAGCTCGTCGCGGCGCTCGTCGGAGATGTCGGGCGGCGCGAACACCCCGCGCCAGTTCTTGAAGACCAGGTCGATGCCCTCCTCCTGGAGGGTGGGTACGTCGCGCACCGCCTCGGTCTCGAGCCGCTCCTCGCCGGAGACGGCCAGCACGCGCAGCTCGCCCGCCTCGATCTGGCCCTCGAACTCGCCGACCCCGGAGAACCCGACCTCGATCTTGTTGCCGAGCAGGGCGCTGGTCAGCGGCCCGCCGCCGTCGTACGTCACGAACCGCACGTCCTTGGGGTCGATGCCGACCGTGCTGGCGAGCTGCATCGGGAAGAGGTGGTCGGGCCCGCCGGGCGACGACCCGCCGCCGACGGTCACCGAGTCGGGGTCTTGCTTCCAGGCCTCGACGAAGTCGTCGATGGTCTTGAACGGCGAGTCCGCCGGCACCAGCACGCCCTCGAGGTCCTCGATCAGCAGCGCCAGGGGAGTGGCGTCGACCATCTTCGTGTCGACGCCGAAGGAGTAGAGCGAGCCCACGACGCCCAGGCCGGCGGTCATCATCGTGTGCTCGTCGCCCTCGGTGTTCATCAGCTGGGTCATCGCGACGGAGCCGCCGGCGCCGACGATGTTCTGCACCTCGAAGTCGCCCCCGGTGATGCCGTCGTCCTCCATCACCGCGACGGCAGCGCGGCCGGTCTGGTCGTACCCGCCGCCGGGGCTGTTGGGGATGAGCATGGTGATGTCCTTGCTCTCCGCTCCGCTCGTGACGCCGCACGCGGAGGTCAGGACGGTGACGAGCGCACCCGCGGTGGCCGCGGCCAGCCCTCTCGTCCATCCGGGTGACATGGGTTCTCCTCGCTGGTCGGGATCTGGAACTTGCTCGGGAACTGCGACAAACCGAGGGTGTTGGATGGGTGTGGCTTGCGTCACTGTTGAGGAACCAAAGGAGGTTGTGGAACTTGTGGTCCCGCGGTCTCCGGGCCAGGCCGACCCTCGCCGGGCAGTTCCTGGCGCTCCAGGTGACGGTGCTGCTGGTCGCGCTCGCGGTGGCCAGCGTCGTCGCGCTCCGGCAGGGCGAGGCCGACTTCCGCGACGAGCGCGGTGCTCCACTACGGGCGGCTGCGCAGGACCTGGCCAACCTGTCGGTCGTCCGCCAGCAGGCGGCCACCGGCCAGGTGCCGGCGTCCATGTCGGCGTACGCGCAGCAGTTCCAGGACCGGGTCGACGCCACGTCGGTACAGGTGGCCGATCTCGACGGCGAGGTGCTGTTCGGTGCGTCGCCCGACGACGCCGGTGACCGGATGCCGCTGCACACCGAGCCCGCCGACCGGGTGACGACCTGGACCGGCGACCTCGACGTCGACGGCGAGCACTCGATCGCCGTACAGGTGCCGCTCTACGCGCCGGACGAGGACGGCGAGCCGCCCCGCCAGGTCGGCATCGTCATGGTCACCGACGTCTATCCGTCGGTGGCCGACCGGGCGGCGGAGCTGCTGCCCGACCTGGTGACGTTCCTCGGCATCGGGCTCGGGCTCGGGCTGCTCGGCGCCTGGCTCCTGGCCCGGCTGATCAAGCGGCGCACGCGAGGACTGGAGCCGGCCGAGATCGCGGCGCTGGCCGACCAGCGCGAGGCGCTGCTGCACTCGATCCGCGAGGGCGTCGTCGCGGTGGCCACCGACGGCACGGTCACGGTCCTGAGCGACAGTGCCCGCGAGCTCGTCGGCCTGCCGGAGACGGCGCTGGGCCGCAAGGTCGACGACCTCGACCTCGATCCCGGCCTGCGGGCCGCCCTGGTCGGGGACGACGAGGTGCAGGACCGAGTGCTGGTGCTCGGGGAGCGGGTGGTGGTGCTCAACCGCAACCGCGTGGTCAACGACGGTCGCCAGGTGGGCACGGTGACGACCCTGCGCGACCGCACCGAGCTGATGGCCATGCAGAGCGAGCTGACGGCGCGCGAGAGCATCACCGAGACGCTGCGGGCGCAGACCCACGAGTTCAACAACCAGCTGCACACCATCTCCGGCCTGGTCCAGCTCGAGGAGTACGACGAGGTGTCGCGCGTGATCGGGGCACTGACCCGGCGCCGGGCCGAGATCAACGAGGCCGTGACCAAGCAGGTGCACGATCCTGCGGTGGCCGCGCTCCTGGTGGCGAAGGTGAGCCTCGCGGCGGAGCGCGGCGTGGAGATCGTCCTCGCGGAGGCGGACCCGTTGCCGCGCCTGGACCCGGAGCTGTCCGCCGACGTCGGCACGGTGCTCGGCAACCTGGTCGACAACGCCGTCGACGCGACCGTCGCGGCGGGCGGCGACCGGATCGACGTACGACTGGTGCTGGAGCGGGGCGAGGTCGTCGTGCGGGTGGCCGACACCGGGGCGGGCGTGCCGGAGGATGCCACGGGCGACGTCTTCCGCCGGGGCTTCACGACGAAGTCCGGCGACGCCGGGGGTCGGGGTGTCGGGCTGGCCCTGGTCCAGGTGGTCTGTGAGCGGCGCGGTGGTGAGGTGTCGGTGCACAATGACGCCGGCGCGGTCTTCACCGCGGTGCTGCCCGTG
>DASTDJ010000144.1:0-6297 GCA_035710425.1 Nocardioides sp. | reverse complement strand
GGCCCGGACGGTGCCGGCGGCACTGGCCTTCTTCACGGGCGAATCGCAGTTCGAACAGCCGACGGCGGCCATCGCCGCCGCCGCGGTGGTGGTGACGATCCCGGTGGTGGCGATCGTGCTGGTCTTCCAGCGGCGGATCGTGGCTGGGCTCACGTCGGGGGCGGTGAAGGGGTAGGCATGGCGGAGATCACGCTGGAGCACGTGGAGAAGAGCTACGCCGACGGTTACCGGGCGGTGCACGACACGTCGCTCCAGATCGCCGACGGCGAGTTCATGATTCTGGTCGGGCCGTCCGGGTCGGGGAAGTCGACTTTGCTGCGGATGATCGTCGGGCTCGAGGACATCACCTCCGGCGAGATCCGGATCGGCGGTCGGCGGGTCAACGAGATCGCACCTCGTGACCGCAACCTGGCCATGGTGTTCCAGAACTACGCCCTCTACCCGCACCTGACCGTGTTCGAGAACATCGCCTTCCCGCTCCGGCTCCGCAAGCTCGGTGACGCCGAAGTGCGCCGCAGGGTGGAGGAGGCGGCGGCCCTCCTCGAGTTGACCGAGCACCTCGAGCGCAAGCCCAGCCAACTGTCGGGCGGGCAGCGGCAGCGGGTCGCCATGGGCCGGGCGATCGTGCGGCAGGCCGAGGCGTTCCTCTTCGACGAGCCGCTGTCCAACCTCGACGCCAAGCTCCGCGGACAGATGCGCACGGAGATCTCCCGGCTGCAGAAGCGGCTGGGGATCACCACGGTCTACGTCACCCACGACCAGACCGAGGCGATGACCCTCGGTGACCGGGTCGCCGTCCTCAAGCGCGGCATCCTCCAGCAGCTGGCCACGCCTCGCGAGCTCTACCAGCAGCCGGCCAACCTGTTCGTCGCCGGGTTCATCGGCTCGCCGCCGATGAACTTCCTACCGGCGACCGTCGAGGGCACGACCGTGAAGCTCCCGTTCGGCTCGGTCGAGATCCCGGCGGAGAAGGCTCGCAAGGCAGAGGGCAAGGGCCTGCTGATCGCGGGCATCCGCCCGGAGCACTTCGAGGACGCCGCGATCATGGACTCCGGCAAGACGGCCGGCCACACGTTCCGTGCCACCGTCGACGTCGTGGAGTGGCTGGGCAACGAGAGCTACGCCTACATCCCGTTCGAAGCACCCCCGGAGGTGCAGGAGCAGCTCGCCCAGCTCGAGAGGGACCTGGACGGTGAGTCGCTGCGCACCCAGCTGGTCATCTCCCTCGACGGGGCGAGCAAGGTGGCGGAGGGCGACGAGGCGGAGATCTACGTCAACTCCGACCACATGCACCTGTTCGACCCGTCGACCGGCGAGAACCTCACCCTGGAGACGAGCGAGGCGGGGCAGGTGCCCTCGGGAGACGCGATGGCCCAGGCGCAGCAGGTCGCGGAGGAGCAGGACAAGGGTGCTCCCGCGGAGGAGCCGAAGGCCTAGGGCGGGGGCCCCTATCCCGAGCCTGCTACGCGCCGCGCCCGGATAGAGAGCCACGTCCTAGCCGGGCAGCCGCTTGCGGCGCTCCTCGCCGGGCATCGGCCGGCGCTTGACGGTGACGCCTGCCATCAGGGCCAGGCCCTTCACCCGCACCGTCGGGGAGTCGGGGCCGAGCTGCGGCTCCACCTTGTCGCGGGCCTGGTCGAACGCGCCCATGATGCCGACCCCCTCGACCGACACCTTGGTGGACGCGTTGACGTAGATGTCGATGCCGCCCATGATCGCGACGGCGTGGATCACGACCTCGTCGGCGCCGAACACGGCCTCCCGTAGATCGAGGTCGATGCCCCCCATCAAGGTGAACGCGCGGTGCTCGGCGCCGATCTCCCACACGCCCTTGCGGTCCTGCCCGCCCATCATCGCGAAGCTCGAGTCGAACCGGCGCGCCGGTGACGTGGGGCCACTCACCCGCGCCACCGGCGCGGCAGTGCCGGAGACGGCGGGCAGGTGGGAGCCCGGCAGGTCGGCGAGGATCGGCACCAGGTCGGCGTAGACCTTGGCGGCGTACGCCGCCTCCAGCCGCTGGTCGAGCTCCTCGAGGTCGATCCGTCCCTCGCCCGCGGCCTCGCGCAGCACCTCGGCCACGCGGTGCCGGTCGTCGTCGGAGACCCTGAGCTGCTCGGGATCGATCACGTGGCCAGCGTAGTCAGGACCCCGGACGCCACCGGCGATGCCCGGTCGCCGGCTCGCCCCGCCGGATCAGCTCGAGCCGGGGTCGCGGCCCGTCGGTGCGGGCGGTCTGCGGCTTGCGGCGCCCGGCTCGCCACGGCATCGGCCACGGAGCCCCGGGGCCGTCGTAGTCCTGCTCGACGGCGGCGTGCAGCGTCCACGAGGGGTCGTAGAGATGAGCGCGGCCGATGGCGCAGAGATCGGCCCGGCCCGCCATCAGGATCGAGTTGACGTCGTCGTAGGACGAGATCACGCCGACCGCGATGGTCGGCACCCCGAGCCGGTTGCGGATCGCGTCGGCGTACGGCGTCTGGTACGACCGTCCGAACGCCGGCCGCTCGCGCGAGGTCACCTGGCCCGTGGACACGTCGATGGCCTCGGCGCCGGCGTCGACGAACGCCCGGGCGACGGCCAGCGCGTCGTCGAGGGTCTGTCCGTCCTCGACCCAGTCGGTGGCGGAGATCCGCACCGTCATCGGCCGGTCCGCGGGCCACACCTCGCGCAGCGCTCCGAACACCTCGAGGGGATAGCGCAGCCGGGCGGTGACGTCGCCGCCGTACTCGTCGGTGCGCTGGTTGGTGACGGGAGAGAGGAACGCCGACATCAGGTAGCCGTGGGCGCAGTGCAGCTCCAGGAGGTCGAAGCCCGCCTCGGCCCCTCGGCGCGCGGACTCGACGAACTGGTCGCGGATCGTGTCCATCTCGGCCCTGGTGAGCTCGCGCGGCACCTGGTTGACCCCTGCGCGGTAGGGCACCGGCGAGGGGGCGACGACCTCCCAGTTGCCGTCGTCGAGCGGCTCGTCGATGCCTTCCCACATCAGCTTGGTCGACCCCTTGCCGCCGGAGTGACCGACCTGGAGCCCGATCCTCGCCCGGGTGTGCGCGTGCACGAAGTCGGCGATCCGTCGGAACGACTCCTGCTGCTCGTCGTCCCACAGCCCCGCACACCCCGGCGTGATCCGGCCCTCGGGGGACACGCACACCATCTCGGTCATCACCAGCCCCGCCCCGCCGAGGGCCTTGCCGCCGAGATGCACGAGGTGGAAGTCCGAGGGCTGGCCGTCTTCAGCGACGTACATGTCCATCGGCGAGACGACCACCCGGTTGACCAGCTCCAGCGACCCGATCCGGACCGGCTGGAACATCGGCGGGCGACTCTCCCCCGAGCCCACGCTGGCGGCGTACCAGTCGTCGCAGCGAGCCACGAACTCGGGGTCGCGCAGCCGCAGGTTGTCGTAGGTGACCCGGCGGCTGCGGGTCATGATGTTGAACGCGAACTGCAGCGGCTCCTGGTGGAGGTACTGGCCGAGGTTCTCGAACCACTCCAGGCTGGCCTGGGCGGCTCGCTGGGTCGACAGCACGACGGCCCGGCGTTCGGTGTCGTAGGTCGCCAGCGCGTCGGCGACCGTCGGCTCCTCGTGCAGGCAGGCGGCCAACGCGAGCGCGTCCTCCATCGCCAGCTTGGTGCCCGAGCCGATCGAGAAGTGCGCGGTGTGCGCGGCGTCGCCCAGGAGCACCACGTTGTCGCGCACCCAGCGCTCGTTGCGGACCGTGGTGAAGCTGATCCAGCGCGAGTTGTTGGCGTGCACCGCGTGCCCGTCGAGGACGTCGGCGAAGAGCTCCCGGATCAGCTCGATCGACTTCTCGTCGGACTCCCCCGGCGCCCACGGCCGGTCCGCGAACGCAGCGAATCCCGCTCGCTCCCACACCGCCGACGTCATCTCGACGATGAACGTGCTGCCGCCCGCGTCGTAGGGGTAGCCATGGATCTGCATCACGCCGTACGGCGTCTGCGCGATGGAGAACTTGAACGCGTCGAAGACCTTGTCGGTGCCGAGCCAGATGTACTTGCAGTCGCGCTCGTCGAGCGTGGGACCGAAGGTGTCGGCGTAGCGCGTGCGCACGGCGGAGCCGAGCCCGTCGGCGGCGACCACCAGGTCGTGGTCGGCCGCCAGCTGCTCGACGTCCGGGGCCTCGGTGCGGAAGTGGATCGTCACGCCGAGCTCGTGGCAGCGCTCCTGCAGGATCTCCAGCAGTCGCCGCCGCGACATGGCCGCGAACCCGTGGCCGCCGCTGGTGATGACCTCACCCTTGAAGTGGACGTCGATGTCGTCCCAGATCGCGAACTCTGCCGTCATCTGGCGGTAGATCGCCGGGTCGGCGTGCTCGATGCCGCCGAGCGTCTCGTCGCTGAACACCACGCCGAAGCCGAACGTGTCGTCCGCCGCGTTGCGCTCCCACACCGTGATCTCGTGCTCGGCGTCGGTCTGCCGGGCGAGCTGCTGGCAGAGCGCGCTGAAGTAGAGCCCTCCCGGCCCGCCCCCGATCACCGCGATCCGCATCCGCCACCTCGTCCTCGTACGAGACCATATTGCGTTCTTGACGGAAGTTGTCAAGGCGCAATACGGTCGCCGAATGAGCGGGCTCACCCGGGAGCAGCAGGAGTACGTCGCCCGGATCCGCTCCGTCGCCACCGACCACCTGCTTCCGATCGAGCCCGTCCACGGCGCCGTCAACCGCCCGCTCCTGCAGGCGCTGGGCGACCACGGCCTGTTGCGCGGGCTGTTCGGGGGCCGGCCCGACGAGCCGCCGCGCGACGCCGCCGCCCTCCAGCTCTGCCTGCTGCGCGAGACGCTCGCCACCGTCTCCACCGAGGCCGAGACCGCCCTGGCCCTGCAGGGCCTCGGCAGCTATCCGATCCTCCAGGCCGGCCGGCCCGAGCAGGTCGAGCGCTGGCTGCCCGGTGTGGTCGCCGGCACCACCGTCGCGGCGTTCGCGCTGTCCGAGCCCGACGCGGGTTCCGACGCGGCGGCGCTGTCGCTGCGGGCGGACGCCGACGGCGACGGGTGGCGGCTGCACGGGGAGAAGACCTGGATCTCCAACGCCCCCGAGGCCGACGTCTACACGGTGTTCGCCCGCACCACCGAGGGCGCCAAGGCCCGCGGGGTCACCGCGTTCGTGGTGGCCGGAGACGCCGAGGGGCTCTCCGGCGAGGCGCTCGACATGGTCGCCCCCCACGCGATCGGCCGGCTGACCTTCGACGGCGTCCGGGTCGGCGCACCGGACGTGCTCGGCGAGATCGACCGCGGGTTCGCGGTGGCGATGCGCACGCTCGACCTCTTCCGGCCCAGCGTCGGGGCGTTCGCGGTCGGCATGGCCCAGGCCGCGCTCGACGCGGCGCTCGACTGGGCGACGACGCGCAAGGTCTACGGCGACGTACTGGTCCGCCAGCAGACCGTCCAGCACACCCTGGCCGAGATGGCGACCCGCACCGAGGCGGCGCGGCTGCTCGTGCGGGCCGCCGCGACGACGTACGACGCGGGGGCGCCGGCCGCGGAGATCACCCAGTCAGCGGCGATGGCGAAGCTGTTCGCGACCGAGAACGCCCAGTGGGTGGTCGACCAGGCCGTGCAGCTCCATGGCGCCCGAGGCCTGCAGCGCGGACACCTGCTCGAACGGCTCTATCGTGAGGTCCGGGCGCCGCGGATCTACGAGGGCGCCTCCGAGGTCCAGCGCACGATCATCGGCCGCGGGCTGGTGCGGCAACGAGAGGCGGGCGGGCAGTGACGCGGTACCGAGGCAGCGTCCCGATCACCGACGACTGGCAGCACTTCCGCTTCGAGGTCGCGGACCGGGTGGCCACGGTGACCCTGGACCGGCCCGAGAAGATGAACCCGCTGACCTTCGAGTCGTACGCCGACCTGCGCGACCTCCTGCACGAGCTCCCCCACCGCGGCGACACCGACGTGCTGGTGATCCGCGGCGCCGGGAAGGGCTTCTGCGCGGGCGGCGACGTCAACGAGATCATCGGTGAGCTGATCAAGATGGACCCGCGCGACCTGATCGGCTTCACCCGGATGACCGGCGACGTGATCAAGGCGATGCGGGAGTGTCCGGTCCCGATCGTGGCCGGCATCCAGGGCATCGCCGCGGGCGCCGGTTCGGTGATCGCGGCCGCGAGCGACTTCCGGGTCTGCTCGAACTCGGCGCGTTTCGCGTTCCTCTTCACCAAGGTCGGGCTCTCGGGCGGCGACATGGGGGCGGCGTACCTCCTGCCGCGGCTGGTCGGCGCCGGCCGCGCCACCGAGCTGTTGATGCTCGGCGACACCATCGACGCCCGGACGGCCGACCGCTA
>DASTDJ010000143.1:0-23225 GCA_035710425.1 Nocardioides sp. | reverse complement strand
GGCACCGGGAGACCGGCCGGCTGCTGTCGGTCATCGACACCCACCTCCCGCAGAAGATCGAGGACCTCGACCGTCCGGGGCGTTGGACCACCACCAGCAACGCCGCCCGGGCCCGCTTCCAGCTCGAGCGGATGACCCGTGAGTGGCGCCAGGCCCCCGGCCGCTGGGTGCTCGGCACCGGCGACTACAACTTCGACGCGCGCACGGACGCCGCGGTGGGACTGGCCAAGGCGCCGGCCAAGGCCCTGGCGTCGGTCGCCACCTCGTCGTACGCCGTGCTCGGTGGCCGCGACCTGCTGCCGACGCACCCGCCCACGGGCCGCTACATCGACTACGTGCACGCGGCGAAGTCCGACCTCCGGGCCGGCCACATCGAGTTCCTGGGCCAGCGCACGTTCGCCGGTCTGAACAGCGACCACCGCCCGCTGCTGGTCTGGCTCGCACTCCGCTGACACCTTCCACGTCATGACGAGGAAGGCGCACGCCGTACCGGGTCACGTAGCCGACCCCACCGGCCTTCACTCATAACGCACCAGCCAGGCCGAGAACCAATCCGTCGTCGGGTGCATCAGTGCAGGCATGACCTCCTCCACGACCCGCCTGCAGTGGCCCGACGTCGCCAAGGGCGTGTGCATCCTGCTCGTGGTGCTGCACCACGTGACCGGCAAGCAGTACGGAATGGTGGTGCCGGGAGGGCTCGGCGTCGCCGAGGACGCCTGGCTCTGGGTGACCGCGGCGCTCAAGCCGATCCGGATGCCGTTGTTCTTCGCGGTGAGCGGCTTTTTCGCTGCGTCCTCCATCCACCGGCCGTGGTCCGCGGTCGGCAAGCGGATCGTGAACCCCTACTACCTGTACGTCGTCTGGCTGGTCGTCTTCGCCGGGATCTACTCGGTCGAGCGCACCCTGCCCGCGAACCGCACGGACGGACCGGTCGACTTCGTGACCGAACTGGTGTGGGCGGCCACCAGCATGTGGTTCCTGTTCGCGCTGGCGGCGTACTTCGCGCTCGCCAAGGCGCTGCGCAAGGTGCCGGCGGCGGTCGTCCTCGGCGCCGCCGCGGCCCTCGCGGCGGCGACCTCGTGGATGCCGCTCGACGAGACCAACCGGGTCGCGGTGCTCGCGCACTTCGGGTACTTCGCCTTCGGTGCCTACTGCCCGCAGCTGTTCCGGAGGCTCGCGTCGCTGCGGCTGCCGTTGCTCGCGCTCTTACCCCTGTATGTCGCCCTCACCGTCGCCCTGGACGCGGCCGGCGCACGGCACAGCGTGACCGTCCTGGTGCTGAGCCTGGTCGGCGTACCGATGGGCGTGGTGGTCGCCGTCCGGCTCTCGCGGACCGCGGCCTCGCGGCCGCTCGCCTGGCTCGGCCAGCGCACCCTCCAGGTCTACGTGCTGCACATGACCGTGCTGGCTGTGGTGGTCCATCTGCCGATCGGCACCGACCTCGGCTGGGCCCCGGCGACGGTCCTGCTGACCGCGGTCTACCCGGCGCTGATGACCGCGTCGATCACGGTGGTGTGCCTGGGACTGCACCGGGTGCTGGTGCGCCGCGGCCTCGGGTTCCTGTTCGCGGCACCGCCGGCCCTGATGGACGTCGTCCGGTCCGTCGAGCATGATCCGTCGGGTGACCCTGCTCGACCTGCTCGCGATCGACGTGCCGCTGGTGCAGGCGCCGATGGCGAGCTCGAACGACAGCCGGCTCGTCGTGGCCGTCTCCGAGGCCGGCGGCCTGGGCTCGCTGCCGTGCGCGCTGCTGACCCCCGACCGGATCCGCGAGGAGGTTTGCGCGGTCCGGGCCGGTACGGACCGACCCTTCAACCTCAACTTCTTCTGCCACCGCAGCGATCCGCCGGGTGATGCCGCGGGCGAGAGGTGGCTCGCCCGGCTGGCCGACTACTACGCCGAGCTCGAGACCGAGCCACCCGCCGCCCTGACCTCGGGCCGGACCCCGTTCGACGAGGACCTGTGTGCGCTCGTCGAGGAGCTCCGGCCGCCTGTGGTCAGCTTCCACTTCGGGCTCCCGTCGGTGCCGCTCGTCGACCGCGTGCGCGCCACCGGCGCCACGGTGATCTCGTCGGCCACGACCGTCGCGGAGGCGCGCTGGCTCGCCGAGCACGGTTGCGACGCGGTGATCGCGCAGGGCGCGGAGGCGGGCGGGCATCGTGGGATGTTCCTCACCGACGAGCCGGCCGCCCAGGTGGGCACCCTCGCCCTGGTGCCGCAGGTCGTCGACGCCGTCGACGTACCCGTCATCGCCGCCGGCGGCATCGCCGACGCGCGCGGCGTGGCCGCCGCCTTGGCTCTCGGGGCGCAGGGTGTCCAGGTCGGCACCGCGTTCCTGCGCACGCCCGAGGCGACCACCTCCGCGGTCCACCGGAGGGCCCTCGCCGACGCGGCCGACGACGCGACGGTCCTCACCAACGTGATGACCGGCCGCCCCGCGCGCGGCATCGTCAACCGCATGGTCGGCGAGGTCGGCCCGCTCTCCGGCGACGCCCCGGTGTTCCCCTATGCCACCGCTGGTATCGCACCGTTGCGTGCCGCCGCAGAGGCACACGGGTCGGGGGATTTCTCGCCTCTGTGGGCGGGTCAGGCGGCCCCGTTGGCGCGGGAGGAGCCGGCCGAGGACGTCGTCCGTCGCCTGGTCATTGACTCGATTGGGTATAGGAGCTGACAAAGGTTCCGCCCACGATGGGCGAGGCGCACACTCCCAGATGTGAACGCGCTCCCCGTTCGCGCCTCGGCGATCACGCTCAGCCTGCTGGGCGTGATGGTGGCCTGCGACGCGGAGCACTCGGGCCACGAGCGGGCGAAGGAACCGATCCCCCGGGTGGAACGCACGTTGTCGTTCGTCACCCAGCTCCGGTCGCTACCGATGCCGGCGTCCGACGAGGCCATGTACATCTCCGTCGCGGACCTGCGCGCGCTGAGCGCGGCGAACGGGGTCGCCATCCCCGAGCGCACCGACGAGCCCGCGGTCCTGGAGTGGACGAGGGTGCTGGCCGGCAACGGGACCACTCCGTCCGTCGCCGCGGCCGAGCTGCCGTGGCTGATCAGAGGTGAGCCGACCGCCTTCATGTCGGAGACAGGACTCTCGGCGGCCGACTTCAGGATGTTCGCGTCGCTGATCACCACTCCGGAGGAGTTCACCGTCGTCCGTGGTACCTGGGCCGGGATCACGCCGGCTCGGAGCCTGACCCCGGTGGAGGACGGCATCGTGTCGGTGGGGAAGGGCGACGACTACGTCGCTTCCAGGGGCGTGTCCGTGCACGGCGCCGACTTCTACGGGAGGCCGGTGCGGCTCGCCCGCGTGGCAGACCGCATCGCACTGTCCCTGTCCACGCCGATGACCCGGCGCTGGCGCGACGGCCGCGGGCCGACGCTCGCGGACGACCCGGCGCTGCTCGCGATCGGGCAACGGCTCGACCAGACAGACGTGTTGTCGGCGTACCTGGTGGCACCGAGCACGGACGACGGTGCGTACGGCATCGGGTGGGCCGTGGACAAGGGAGCTCCGCAGATCGTGGGGGTCTACGACGGCGGGTGCGTCGAGGGGGCGAAGCGGATGGTCGAGCCGCTGAGGGAGGCGTTCAGCGGCCCGATGCGCCTGAAGAGCATCTCGGCCGAGGGTCGGACCGTCCTGGCCACCCTCACCCTCGGCAGGTCCGCCACCGTCCTGACCCCACTGGAGGCACTCGAGCACGGCAAGTGGCCTCTGGCTCCGGTCGGCGCCACGGCGATCTGCTAGCCCGGTCGGTCGTCGGGGAGGTCGCGCTTCACGACCTTGCCGCTGGCATTGCGGGGGAGGGCCTCCATCACGACGATCTCGCGCGGCACCTTGTAGTTGGCCAGCTGGTCGCGGACGTGCTGACGCAGCGCCTCGGTGTCGTCGCCGGCCCCGGGCTCGAAGACCACGAATCCCTTCAGCCGCTGGCCGAACGCGTCGTCCTCGACGCCGATCACCGCGGCCTCGCGGACCGCCGGGTGCGTGGAGAGGACCGCCTCGACCTCGGCGGGATAGACGTTCTCACCGCCGGAGATGATCATGTCGTCGACCCGGCCCTCGACGGTCAGCCGGCCGGCAGCGTCCAGCCGGCCGAGGTCGCCGGTGAGCATGTAGCCGTCGAGGCTGTCCTTGCCGCCGCCGTGCGTGTAGCCGTCGAACGGCGTCCCGTTGAGCACCGCGATCTGGCCGACCTCATCGGGGCCCAGCCGGGTGCCGTCGTCAGCGAGGATCCGGATGTCGCAGCCTCGCACCGGGCGTCCCGCGGAGCGCGGGTCGGCGCGCAGGTCCGCCGGGCTCGCGGTGGCGATCATGCCGGCCTCGGTGGCGTTGTAGTGGCTGTAGACGACGTCGCCGAACCGGTCCATGAACCGGGTCAACGCCGATGGCTCCATCGCCGACCCGCTCGCGGTCACGAAGCGCAGCGCCGGCAGCGGGTAGCGGTCTCTGACGATCTCCGGCAGGGCCATGATCCGCTCGATCATCACCGGGACCAGGCCGATGCCGCCGGCCCGGTGCCGGGCCGCCATCGCCAGCGTCTGCTCGGGGTCGAAGTGCCGCCGCATGACGAGGGTGTTGGCCATCGTGGCGCCGAGGACCAGGCAGCCGAACCCCCAGGCGTGGAACATCGGCGCGGCCACCACGAGCGTGTCCTCGGTGCGCCACGGCACCCGCTCGATCGAGGCGACCAGGTCGTCCACACCACCGCTGGCGCCGCGCCTGGCGCCCTTCGGCGTCCCGGTGGTGCCACTGGTGAGCAGCACCACCCCGGGCTTCTGGGTCGGCGGCGGCGGTCGCTCGCCCAGGTGCGCCGCGATCAGGCCGTCGACGGTGTGGCCGTCGGTGGGCTCGTCCTCCCAGGCGATGACGTGCATGGGGCCGTCGGACATCGTGGCCAGCGCCTCGGCGTACTCCTGGTCGTAGATGAGTACGTCGACCTGCTCGCGGCCGAGCACCTCGACCAGCTGGGGTCCGGCGAACGCCGTGTTCAGCAGCACCAGCGACGCGCCGAGCTTGCCCGCCGCGACCAGTGACTCCACGAAGCCGCGGTGGTTGCGGGCCAGCAACCCGATCCTGCGGTTGCCCTCGGGCAGATGTGGCAGCAGGGCGACGGCGAGTGCGTCGGTGCGGCGCTCCAGCTCGCGCCAGGTGATCGCGCCGCGCTCGTCGATGATCGCCGGCCGGTCCGGGCACCGCTGCGCGGCGAGGCTGACGCCGACCAGCGCGTGCACCCCCTGGCGCCGGGCGACCGCGCCGATCCGGAGGTACTTGTCGGGCCGGAGCGGACCCATCAGCCCCGAGCGTGCGATGACCCGCGCCGGGTAGAGGCGGTCGGCGAGGCTGCTCATGGCGGCGCAGCCTAGGACCTAGAGGCCGGGACGGAGCAGCCCGCTCGCGTCGCGGATGCCGCCGGAGTCGCGGAGCACGCCGGTGCCGAGCCCGAACGGCTCGTTGCGGACCTTGATGTGGCGGGGCATTCCTTCGCGGACCGTCTCCCACAGGCGGGTGCCGTCGGCGGCGTCGCGGTGCCGGACGTCGTAGTCGCGGAGGGTGAGGTACACGAAGTCGTCGTAGACGTCGAGCAGCAGTGCGTTGGTGAGCCCGAACTGGAACAGCCCGCCGTGGACGATCTGGGTGACCCCGCCCTCCTCCAGCACGGTCACGTCGTGGGCCTCACCGGCGAGGTAGAGGTCGACGTCGTACTTCTCGAAGAGCTTCCAGATCGCGGAGTCGGCGCCGCCCATGAGGTGCAACCGGCTCGAGCCGCGGGTGCGCACCGGTCCGAGGATCGGCACGTGGCCCTGGACGATGATCCACTGCACGCCGTCCTTCCGCGCCTGGCGGAGCACGTTGCGCAGCCACGTCCGCTGCGCCGGGTCGAGCCCGATCCGGGCTCGCTCGCGGGTGATGTCGAAGGGGTCGATGGTGATCACCTGGACGTCGGGCAGCGGCCGGCCGGCGTACGCCGTGGACGCGTGGGGCCCCTTCGGGTGATCGGGGTACTTCGCCTTGCCGTCACTGGTGCGGGTGAAGAAGTCGGCGAACCGCTCGCGGAACCGCGGCACCAGGGCGCGCTTGGCGGCCGGCCACGGGTTGTCGCCGTACTCGTGGTCGCCGGGGGCCGGAAAGACCTCGAGGTCGTGCTTGCGGAACCGCTGGATCCACTGTGGGTAGTAGGTGGCGGCCGCACGGTCCAGCGCGCGCTGCTGCTGGCGCAGGGTCCGGACCTTCCCGAAGTTGCCGGTGCCCTTGTCGTCGCGCCCCCAGCGCCCGTCGACGAGGTCGCCGGCGACGAACACGCCGTCGGGGCCCATCGTCTCCCAGTCACGGAGCACCTTGTCGATCGCGCGGCGGTAGTCGTTGTTGATGCCGTTGGTCGATCGGCGCCGGTTCCAGAACCCCGGGCCACGCCGCAGGTCGCCGACGTCGGCGTTGAGGAAGTCGGGGCTGGAGACGAGGCGCAGTCGAGGGGTCAGGGCCGCCGGTGCCTCAGCGACCCTGATCGTGGGCAGCGCGACCTGGGCCGTGCTGCCGGTGGTGAACCGGACCGTCCCGCCGAGCTCGTCTCCCCTCGCGCCGACCGCGACCGCACCGAACCGGATGATGCGCACGGCGTCGCTCTGTGCGAGCGCGCAGCGGAGCCGGGCGTTGCCGTCGACGAGCAGCGAGCGGGCCCGGACGATCGTGCTCTGCCGGCACGCCGAGGGCAGGGTGGTGAACCGCGCGTTGTCGAGCGTGATGGTGACCGTGCCCTCGCGGGAGGCGGGCACCACGACCTCGCCGGCCAGGCTGCCGGGGAACGGTGCGTCGGGGCCTTGCTGCCAGGTGGCGGTCATCGTCGGGGCGTCGGGTGCGGCCGAGCCGCTCTCCGAACCCGCGCACGCCAAGGACGTCAGCACGAGGCTGAGCACGAGCGTGAGCGGGGCGAGGCGAGGCACGACGTCGTCCCTTCCTGGGGGGAGCCCTCGAAGGATATCCGGCAGGATGCCGCGATCAGGTCAGGTTCCCGCTACCGCCACGCCGCCGATCTCGTCATCGGTGACGACGCTCGGGGTGAGGCCGGCATCCTCCATCAGGGCCGCCGTTGTGGCCGCCTGGGTGCGGCCGGTCTCGATGACCAGGGTGCCGCCGACGGCGAGCCAGTCGCCGACACCGGCGCACACCCCGCGCTGGACGTCGAGACCGTCGGGTCCGCCGTCGAGCGCGATCAGGTGCTCGTGGTCGCGGGCCTCGGGCGGCATCAACCCGATCTCGTCGGTGGGCACGTACGGCGCATTGACGACGAGCACATCGACCCGACCGCGCAGGTGGCCGGGGAGGGCGTCGTACAGGTCGCCCTCGTGCACGCGGTCCGGGGTCAGGTTGCGGCGCGCACACGCGACGGCCGCCGGGTCGAGGTCCGCGGCGTGCACCTCCAGGTCGGGCCGGGCGGCGAGCAGAGCAGCGCCCAGGGCGCCGCTGCCGCAGCACAGGTCGACCACCACGGCGTCCGGCCTCGCCGCCCCGAGCGCCAGCCGGACCAGGACCTCGCTGCGGCGTCGAGGCACGAAGACGCCGGGCTCGACCCGGACCCGGATGCCGGCGAACTCGGCCCAGCCGAGGATCTGCTCGAGCGGCCGGCCGTCCTCGCGGTCACCCACCATCCGGTCGAGGCGGTCGACGTCGCCGCCCGCCTCCTCGACCAGCAGCGCGGCCTCTTCCTCGGCGAAGACGCAGCCCGCGGCACGCAGGCGGTCCACGATCGTCACGGGCTCATCGTCGCAAGGCGGCGAAACTAGAACGGGTTACAGTTTGCGGATGCAGGCACCCGACGTCTTCGCGCCCGCCAGGCTGGGCCCGGTCGAGCTGCGCAACCGCACGGTGAAGGCGGCGACGTTCGAGGGGCGCACGCCGTACGGCCAGGTGACCGACGACCTCGTCGACTTCCACGTGGGCTTCGCGCGCGGTGGGATCGGGCTGACCACGGTGGCCTACCTGGCCGTGGCGCCGGAGGGTCGGACGCACGCCGAGCAGGTGGTCGTCGGTGACGCGACGCTGGGCGGGCTGGCGCGGCTCGCCGACACCGTGCACGAGGCCGGTGCCGCGATCGCCGGGCAGGTCGGGCATGCCGGGCCGGTGGCGAACGGCCGGTCCAACGGGGTGCGCGCGCTGAGCGCGAGCCGGATGCCGAGCCCGCTGTCGTTGCAGATGATCGGCTCGGCGAGCGAGCGCGACCTGACCCGGATCACCCGTGCGTACGTCGCGTCCGCACGCACCCTGGTCCTGGCCGGGTTCGACGTGCTCGAGCTGCACATGGCGCACAGCTACCTGATCTCGTCGTTCCTCGCCCCGGGGCTCAACCGGCGCCGGGACCGCTGGGGCGGGTCGCTGGAGAACCGCGCCCGGCTGGCTCGCCAGGTCGCGCGCGCGGTCCGCGAGGAGGTCGGCGCCGAGGCTGCGGTCACCGCGAAGGTGAGCGTCGGCGACGGGTTCCGGGGCGGGGTGACCACCGACGAGGGGCTGGCGTTCGCCCGGCTGCTGGAGGCCGATGGCCACCTCGACGCGCTGCAGATGAGCGGCGGCAGCTCGCTGATGAACCCGATGTACCTCTTCCGCGGCGACGTGCCGCTCGCGGAGTTCGCGGCCTCGATGCCGCCGCTGGTGCGGCTCGGGATGAAGACGCCGATGGGCCGCTCGTTCCTGAAGGAGTACCCCTTCGAGGAGGCGTTCTTCTGGGACCGCGCCGCCCGCTTCCGGGCCGACCTGGCGATGCCGCTGATGCTGCTCGGCGGCATCAACCGCCTCGACACGATGCGACGCGCGATGGACGCCGGCTTCGACTTCGTGGTCATGGGCCGCGCGCTGCTGCGCGAGCCCGACCTGGTGGCCCGCCTCGAGTCCGGCGCCGCCGACGCCGGCAGCTGCATCCACTGCAACCAGTGCATGCCCACGATCTACACCGGCACCCGCTGCCCGGTGCGCAGCACGGCAGGCCCGACGACTCTTCCCGATTTCTAGAACGTGTTCTAGTCTCGATACACCTCGCCGGTTCCTCGCGGGGCACTCGACTACCGAAAGAACGCGACATGAGTCAGGTCATCCCCGAGAAGCCGCTGCGCGTCGTCGTCTGGTCCACGGGCACCATCGGGCGGCACGCGATCGCGGGCATCGACGCCCATCCGGACCTGGAGCTGGTCGGCGTCTGGGTGAGCAACCCCGACAAGGCCGGGAAGGACGTCGGGGAGCTGGCCGAGCTCGGGCGAGAGCTCGGGATCAGGGCGAGCGCCGACCGCGACGAGCTGATCGCGCTGGCGCCGGACGCGATCGTGCACGCGGCGATGACCGACGACCGGGTGTTCGAGGCGATCCAGGACCTCCAGGCCTTCGTCGAGGCCGGCATCAACGTCGTGTCCAGCGGCCCGGTGATCCTGCTGTACCCCGACAAGACCCTGCCGCCCGAGATGGTCGAGGACCTGCACGAGGCGGGCCGGCGCGGGGGAGCGAGCCTGCACGTCAACGGCATCGACCCGGGCTTCGCCAACGACCTGCTGCCGCTCGTGCTCAGCAGCCTGAGCCAGCGCATCGACCACGTGACGGTCTCGGAGATCGCCGACTACTCCACCTACTACCAGCCGGTGGTGATGAACGACATCTACGGCTTCGGCAAGCCGATGGACCAC
Organism: Nocardioides sp.; assembly: GCA_035710425.1. GTDB lineage: Bacteria > Actinomycetota > Actinomycetes > Propionibacteriales > Nocardioidaceae > Nocardioides. The sequence goes on along the minus strand of DASTDJ010000143.1, from coordinate 13,565 downwards.
CGCGCGATGCTGTGGGAGCCCGGCATCCTGAGCACGGCGTGGGGCCCGGTCGTCCGGCTGATCGCCGACGGTCTCGGCGTCACCCTCGACGAGCCGCTCGTCGAGGAGGTCGACCGGCGGCCGGCCGACCGGGACGTGAAGACGTACTCGGTGGACGTCGCCGAGGGGACGATGGGCGCCGTGCGGTTCAAGGTGATCGGCACCGTCGACGGCGTACCCCGCATCACCCTCGACCACATCACCCGCACCGCCGAGGACCAGGTGCCCGAGTGGCCGACGCCGCCGGAGGGCGGTGGCTGCTACCGGGTCCGGATCACCGGCGAGCCGACCATGCAGCTCGACTTCGTGCACCATGGCGAGTCCGGCGACCACAACGTCTCCGGGATGATCACTACCGCGCAGCGCCTCGTGAACGCCGTGCCGGCGGTGTGCGCCGCCCAACCGGGCCTGGTCACGGTCCTCGACCTGCCGCTGGTCACCGGCCGCGGCCTGGTGACGATGTGAGCATCCTCGACCGGTTCGCGGTCACCGACCAGGTCGCGGTGGTCACCGGCGCCGGCCGCGGCATCGGCGCGGCCACCGCGGTCGCGTTCGCCGAGGCGGGCGCCGACGTGGTGATCTCCAGCCGCACCGAGCAGCAGCTCGACGCGGTCGCGGAGAGGATCCGCGCGACGGGGCGCCGGGCGCTCGTCGTACCGGCCGACCTCAGCGACACCGACGCCGTCGCCGGGCTCGCCCACGCCGCGTTCGACGAGTTCGGCCGGCTCGACACCGTGGTCAACAACGTCGGCGGCACGTTCCCCAACGAGTTCCTGAAGACCGACATCCGCTTCCTCGAGCAGGCGTTCCACTTCAACGTCAGCACCGCGCACGCGCTGAGCGTCGCCGCCGTGCCCCTGATGTTGAAGGCGGAGCCGGACGCCCAGAAGTCCATCGTCTGCATCAGCTCGATGATGGGCCGGGCATCGGGCCGCGGCTACCTCGCCTACGGCACCGCGAAGGCGGCGCTCGCGCACTGGGCGCGCCTGGCGGCCGCCGACCTGGCGCCGCGGATCCGGGTCAACGGGATCTACGTCGGGTCGGTGATGACCAGCGCGCTGGAGTACGTCGCCGGGCAGCCCGAGCTGATGAACGAGATGGAGACCAAGACGCCGCTGGGCCGGGTCGGCGAGGCGGAGGACATCGCGGCCGCCGCGCTGTACCTGAGCTCCGAGGCAGGGCAGTACGTCACCGGCAAGCTGCTCGAGGTCGACGGCGGCATCCAGGCACCGAACCTCGACCTCAACCTGCCCGACGTCACCCCGTAGGGTCCGCCGCGTGACCTCTCGAGGCGTCGACACCGCCCACTCCGTGTCCCCCGACTCAGGGAAGCACTGGGCGGCGGAGGGCGCGTGGGAGGTCACCGAGGGCATCTACCGGATCCCGCTGCCGCTGCCCATGGACGGGCTGAAGGCGATCAACGTCTACGTCATCCAGACGCCCGACGGGCTCACCCTGATCGACGGTGGCTGGGCGATCCCGCAGGCGCGCGAGCTGCTCGACAAGTGCCTGCGCGACATCGGCAGCGGGTTCGGCGACATCAGGCGGTTCCTGGTCACCCACATCCACCGCGACCACTACACGATGGCCACCGTCCTCGGCCACGAGTACGGCGCCGACGTCGCCCTCGGCATCGGCGAGCGCCCCGGCCTGGAGCTGCTCAACGACCTCGACGCGCTGGAGGGTCACCCGTTCGCCGAGGTCCTGGTCTCCGCCGGCGCCCGCGACGTCGCCGAGGAGTGGATCGCCGGCACCGAGGACATGGAGCGCCCCGACGTCAGCCTGTGGCAGTTCCCGGACACCTGGCTCGACGGTGACCACGAGATCGCCGTCGGCGCCCGCACCGTCGACGCCGTGCACACCCCGGGGCACACGCCCGGCCACTACGTGTTCGCCGAGCGGGCCGAGGGACTCCTGTTCGCGGGCGACCACGTGCTGCCGACGATCACGCCGTCCATCGGCTTCACCGTGCCGGAGACCCCGCAGCCGCTGGGCGACTTCCTGGCGTCGCTGGTGAAGGTGCGCTCGCTGCCCGACCTGCGGATCCTCCCGGCGCACGGCCCGGTGGCGCCCTCGTCGCACGACCGGGTCGACGAGCTGCTCCGGCACCACGACGTACGCCTCGAGCTGTGTGTGAAGGCGCTCGCCGATGGACCGCTGACCGCGAAGCAGGTCGCCGGTCACCTGCCGTGGACGCGGCACGAGCACGCCTACGCCGACCTCGACATCTTCAACCGCGGGATGGCGGCGATGGAGACCAAGGCCCACCTCGAGCTGCTGGTGGCGCGGGGTCAGGCGGCGCGCGTGGAGACCGCGGACGGCGTCGTCTTCAGCCTCGGATGAGCCGCATCGGCAGGTGCGGGATGCCGCCGTCGAGGAACTCCTCGCCGGTCACGACGAAGCCCATCGACTCGTACCACCGGGCGAGTGGGGTCTGGGCGTCGAGCACGACGTCGCGATCCACGCACACCCGCAGTGCCGTCTCCATCAGCGGGCCGGCGAGACCGCGACCGCGCGCCTCCTCGGCCAGCACCACCCGGCCGATCCGCCACGTGTCTGCGTCGTCGAGCACCCGGGCGTAGCCGACCAGGCGGAGGCCGTCGCGGAGCAGCACGTGGCGGGTGCCGGCCTCGTCGTCGCGGCCGTCGAGGTCGGGATAGATGCTCTGCTGCTCGACGATGAACACCTCTTGGCGCAGCCTCCAGACGTCGTACGCCGTCGTGGCGTCGAGCGCCTGGAACGGGACCGCCTCGATGTTCACCGCAGGAACTCCACGGTGTGCTGGTGGGCGCGGCGCGCCTCGGGGATGAACGGCAGCAGCGGGAAGACGTGCAGCAGCCCGGGCGCCTCGAGGTAGGTGAGGTCCCAGTCGGAGGCGGCGGCGCGGTCCGCGAGCAGCCGGCAGCCCGGCACCAGCAGGTCGCGGGTGCCGCAGAACATCAGCGCCGGGGGCAGCCCGTCGAGCCGGCCGAGCGCGGGCGAGACCTCGGGCCGACCGAGGTCCTCGGGGTCACCGGCCCACCAGTCGGCGTACGCGTGCAGCTTGCCGATGAACAGCCAGGGGTCGATGGCGTCGAGCGCCTTGGTCTCCGGGGTGCTGCTGGTCAGGTCGACCCAGGGGGAGATCAGCAGCATCCGCCAGGGTTGTGGACCGCCGCGGTCGCGCAGGGTCTCGGCGAGCGCGAGGGCGATCCCGCCGCCCGCGGACTCCCCGGCCAGCACGACCCGGCCGCGGGCGGTGTGGGCGGCGAGCTGGTCGGCGAGCACGTCGTGGGAGTCGCGCCAGGAGTGGCGCGGCGCGAGAGGGTACGTCGGCAGCACCACCTTCGCCTTGAGGTCGCAGGCGAGGCGCGTGACGTAGCGGAGGTGGAACGGGTCGAGCGGCGCGACGTACCCGCCGCCGTGGACGTAGAAGATCGTGAGCTCGCCGTCGGCGCAGTCGGGTGTGACGACGTACGACGGGACCTCACCCGCCGGCCCACTCAGCATCTCCTCGTCGACGGTGAACCAGCGGTCGAACCTCGGGACCAGGCCCGTGGGCAGCACGGGCTCGAGGGCGTCGTTGCGCCTCAGCAGCCGGGCGCGTTCGTTCTCGGGGGTATCGAGGTCGCGGGTGCGGCGTGCTCGCGGCAGCGCCCAGGCGATCAGCTCGTGGCGCAGGCTCGGCATGGCCGGAGCCTACGGGCCAGGCCTCGACGGGCGGCGGTGGGCTGTCCCGGATCCGGCCCCGTCGGAACCTGGAAAGGCCACCGCCCCCCAGGGCCTCAAGCTCAGCCGAGCCTCCGTGCAGACCAGTCCCGCGGACCGACCGCCACCCTGACCGGCGCCCGCAACAGCTCCCACCGGCCCCGGAACGACGGTGGGTCCCCGGCGTACCCGGCGCCGAGCAGCTGCCGGTAGACCTCGCCGGCGAGTGTGCGCGCGTGGCGTAGCTTCTCCTTCGTCACCTGGACGTAGCGCAGGTCGTGGGCGCGAAGAGCGGCATACCGGTCGACGTCGATGGTGTAGACCGCACGGTCCTGTTGGTGCTGCAGCCCGTCGTACTCGACGAAGAGGCCCACTCCTCGTAGACCAGGTCACCGATGACGGTGAGTCCCTCGAGCTCGACCGGCACGTTGACGCCCGGTGCCGGCAGACCCGAGAACGTCAGGACCGCCCTGGTCTCCGACTCGGGCAAGGACCGTGCACCGGCGTCGAGGTGATCGATGATCCAGATCGCCTCGTCGGCGCCTGGCCGCCACAGCTCGGCGAGGGCGAGCCGACGTACGTCGTCGGTGGTCATCCACCCGTGGTGGGGGAGCCAGTCGCCGACCTTGATGGCGTCGACCACGAGTGCGCGGGCGCAGTAGCTGATGAAGGCAGCCGGCACGACCACGCCGTGCTCGTCGACCGGAGGCAGCTTCTTCGTGCGGTGCAAGAACACGTTGTCGAAGGCCAGGTGCAGGTCGCCCTCGATCACGAATCGGACGGGTAGGCGTGGTCCGTAGTCGAGCCCGCACGCCTGGATCCTGGAGATGCCGGTCAGGTGCGCCCGGCGCGGAAGAGCGAGTCGCGCCGCGTGCACCCAGTCCTCGTCCCGCAGCCTGTAGTCGGCCGCTCGCCAGACCCGCGGCAGCACCCTGACGAAACGCGACCCTTCCAGCATGGAGTCCGTGACCCCGAGCTCCCGCGCTCGCGCGCGGGTGAACACGCCGGTGCGCAGCGGTGCGGGGATGGGCCTCATCTCAGCCGGATGACCGCTCGCCGCCTCGGCCAAACAGCGCCATGGTCCACCTGTGGAGTACCGCTGCTGGGCCGGCCCCTGGCGGCGGTGGAAGATCCCTGGAATCGCCAGAGCAGAAGCCGGACAGGTCACCGCCCACCCGCCGGACCCGCACCGCTGCTCGTCACGGGCCACGAGTAACGTGGGTGGCAAGAACAGACAGGGGAGCACGCCCCCAGCGTGCTGAGAGTGCAGAGAGCTGCAGACCCTCCGAACCTGCTCCGGTTAGCACCGGCGAAGGGAGTCCAGATGAGGTCCACCGTTGCGCTGGTCGCTGCGCTCGCGCTTGCCACCACGTCCTGCTCGCTGATCGGTGACGACGACGACTCGAGCGGGGGCGACGGCGCGGACGAGCTGGTGCTGGTGACGCACGACTCGTTCTCGCTGCCCGACGAGCTGGTCGCCGCGTTCGAGAAGGAGTCCGGCTTCGAGCTCGAGATCCGCCAGGTGGGCGACGGCGGCACGCTCACGAACGAGCTGGTGCTGACCAAGGACTCGCCGCTGGGTGACGTCGCGTTCGGCGTGGACAACACGTTCGCGTCGAGGGCGCTCGACGAGGGCGTGTTCGCGCCGTACGACTTCGACGCCCCGGCCGGCGTCGACGACCACGCCTTGCCCGGCGACGACGAGCACGCGCTCACCGCCGTCGACAACGCCAACGTCTGCGTGAACGTCGACAACACGTGGTTCGCCGACCAGGGCATCGCGCCGCCCGAGAGCCTCGACGACCTGACCGACCCGGCCTACCGCGACCTGTTCGTCACCCCGGGCGCGACCACGAGCACGCCGGGGATGGCGTTCCTGCTCTCCACCATCGCCGAGTACGGCGACTCGTGGACCACCTACTGGGAGGACCTGGTCGCCAACGGCGCCAAGCTCACCAAGGGCTGGGAGGACGCTTACAACGTCGACTTCACGCAGGGTGGCGGCGACGGCGAGCGGCCGATCGTGCTGTCCTACGACTCCTCGCCGGCCTTCACCGTCGCGGACGGGAAGTCGTCGACGAGTGCGCTGCTCGACACCTGCTTCGAGCAGGTCGAGTACGCCGGCGTGATCGAGGGCGCGGAGAACCCCGAGGGAGGGCGGGAGCTGGTCGAGTTCCTGGTCAGCCCGGAGGTCCAGGCCGCGCTGCCGACGAGCATGTACGTCTTCCCCGTCGCCGAGGGCGTCGAGCTGCCGAAGGAGTGGGCGGAGTTCGCGGTGCAGCCGACCGAGCCCTACGCCGTCGACCCGGCGGAGGTGGCCGCCAACCGGGAGACCTGGCTGCGCGAGTGGAGCGACGTCACCTCACGATGAGGCGACCCCTCACCCTGCTGGCCCTGGCGGCACTGCCGCTGGCGGTGCTCGGCGTCTTCTTCGTGCTGCCGGTGGCCGGGATGCTGGCGCGCGGCTTCTGGCCCGAGGGCGAGTTCGACCCGGGCGCCGTGGTCGAGGTGCTCGGCCGGCCGCGGGTGCACCGGGTGCTGTGGTTCACGGTCTGGACGGCGGCGGTGGCGACGACCGTGTCGGTGCTGCTCGGGCTGCCGGCGGCGTACGCGCTGCACCGGTTGGCGTTCCCGCTGCGGTCGGTCGTGCGGGCGGCGCTGCTCGTGCCGTTCGTGCTGCCCACCGTGGTGGTCGGCGTCGCGTTCCGGCAGCTGCTGGGCGAGGCCGGTCCGCTCGGATTCCTCGGCCTCGACGGCACGCCGGTCGCGATCCTGGCCGGCCTGGTCTTCTTCAACGTCGCGGTGGTGATCCGCACCGTCGGGGCTGCGTGGGAGTCCCTCGATCGCCGGCCCGCCGACGCGGCCGCGGCCCTCGGCGCCAGTCCGGCGCAGGTCTTCCGCACGGTCACGTTCCCGGCGCTGCGGCCGACGATCGTGTCGGCCGCGAGCGTGGTCTTCCTTTTCTGCGCGACCGCCTTCGGCGTGGTGCTCACCCTCGGCGGCACCCGCTACTCCTCCGTCGAGACCGAGATCTACCTACTGACGAAGGACCTGCTCGACCTGCCGGCGGCCGCGGCGCTGTCGATCCTGCAGCTGGTCGCCGTGATCGTGCTGCTCGTGATCGCCGGCCGGCTGCGCACGGTGGCCGACCCGACGGTCGGCCGGGTGACCAGCCGGCCGGTGCGCCCGCGGCGGTCCGACGGGCCGCAGCTGGCCGCGACCGCGCTCCTGCTCGTGCTCGTGGCCGCGCCCATCGTCACGCTCGTCGTGGGCTCGCTGCGCGTCGACGACGCGTGGGGCCTCGACTACTACCGCGCGCTGCAGACCGAGGGGACCGACGAGGCGCTCGCGGTGCCGGCCACCACGGCGCTGCTCAACTCGCTGCGGATCGCCGTCGACGCCACCTGGATGGCGCTGCTGCTGGGACTGCTCGTGGCCGTCGCGGTGACCCGCCGGTCGCACTCGCGCCCCGAGCATCGGATCCGTGGCGCACTCGACGGCGCCTTCATGCTGCCGCTCGGCGTCTCGGCGGTGACGCTCGGCTTCGGGTTCCTGATCACCCTGGACCAGCCACCGCTCGACCTGCGTGACTCGGCGCTGCTGGTCCCGATCGCCCAGGCTCTGGTGGCGCTGCCGCTCGTGGTGCGCGCGCTCGTGCCGGTGCTGAGCGGCGTCGACGACAGGCAGCGGCAGGCGGCCGCGTCGCTGGGGGCGGGGCCGCTGCGCGCCGTACTCACCGTCGACCTGCCGGCCATCCGGATGCCGCTGCTGGCTGCCGCGGGGTTCGCGTTCGCGGTCTCGCTCGGCGAGTTCGGGGCGACGTCGTTCCTGGCCCGGGCGGACCGGCCGACGCTGCCGGTGGTGATCTTCCGGCTGATCGGCCAACCGGGCGAGCTCAACTACGGGATGGCGCTGGCCGCCTCGGTCGTGCTGGCCGGGAGCACCGCACTCGTGATCCTGGTGGTGGAGCGGCTGCGGGTGCCGGCGATGGGGGCCTGGTGATGCTGAGCCTCTCCGCCGTCACCGTGACCTTCGACGGCGTCCCCGCGGTCCGCGACGCGAGCCTCGAGCTGCCCGACGGCTCGGTGCTCGCGGTCCTCGGGCCGTCGGGCAGCGGGAAGTCCACGCTGTTGCGAGCGATCGCCGGACTCGAGCCGACCGCCACCGGCACCGTCTGCTGGGACGGCCGCGACCTGACCCGGGTGCCGACGCACCGGCGCGGGTTCGCGCTGATGTTCCAGGACGGGCAGCTGTTCAACCACCTCACCGTGGCCCGCAACGTCGGCTACCCGCTGCGGCTGCGACGCGCGCGTGGCATCGACGGTCGCGTGGGCGAGCTGCTCGAGCTGGTCGGCCTGACCGGGTACGCCGACCGGCTCCCGGCCACGCTCTCGGGGGGCGAGCGACAGCGGGTGGCACTGGCCCGATCGCTGGCAGCGTCTCCCCGGCTGCTGCTGCTCGACGAGCCGCTCTCCGCGCTCGACACCGGACTGCGCGAGCGGCTGGCCGGCGACCTGCGCGACATCCTGCATCAGGCCGGGACCACCGCGCTGATGGTCACCCACGACCACGACGAGGCCTACTCGGTGGCCGACCGGCTCGCAGTGATGCGGGCCGGGCGGGTGGTGCAGCAGGGCGAGATCGCCGAGGTGTGGGCCGCACCCGCCGACCCCGAGACCGCGCTGTTCCTGGGCTATGCGGGCGTGCTGCGCGGTCGTGCCGCGGCCCGGGTGCTCGCTGCGGGCGGGCTGCCGGCGGCGCCCGCGGTCGCCGTACGACGGTCGGCGTTGAGCGCCGATCCGGAGGGCGCGCTGGCCGGCGAGGTGGTGTCCGCACGAGCCACCCCCGACCAGGTGCGACTGCTCGTCGACGTCGACGACGTGGGCCTGGTCGACGCGGTGGCACGGTCCGATCGGCACCCCGGGCCGGGGGAGCGGGTGCGGCTCGCCGTCGACCCCGCCCGGCTCGCCGCTATCCCGGAGGCGATGGTGTCGGAGTCGTCTCTAGACTGACCCGCGTGTATCGCCGTGCCTACACCCTCCTCGTCGGCGTCGCTGCCGTCATGGGCGGTCTGGCGCTGGTGGTCTCGATCCGCTACGACCAGCCCCTGCTCGACCCCGAGGGCAAGTTCCTCGGGCCCTCCTGGGCGCGGCTGCCGATCCTGCTCACCCTCGCGATCGCGATCGACCTGCTGCCGAAGGCGGTCTGGAACGCCCGGGGGCGACCCGGCTCACTGATGCCCGCCATCCGCGAGCGCCTGCGCACCCATTGGACGCGCGACCGGATCACCCTGGTGGTGCTGGGCGTGGTCTGCTTCTACGTCACCTACGTGAGCTACCGCAACCTCAAGTCGGCGCTGCCGTTCGTGATCGACACCAAGTACGACCGCGAGCTGCACCTCCTCGACAAGGCGCTGTTCTTCGGCAACGACCCCTCGACGGTGCTGCACTCGCTGCTCGGCACCGGGGTCTCGGCGCACGTGCTCTCCTACATCTACCTGTGGTTCCTGCCGCTGGTGCCACTCGCGCTGATGGCGTGGTTGGTCTGGTCGCCCAACCTGTCCTACGGCTACTGGTTCGCCACCTCGCAGTGCATCGCCTGGTCGCTCGGCACGCTCTCCTACTACGCGCTGCCCACCCTCGGCCCCGGCCTGGAGTACCGCCCGCTCTACACCGACCTCGCCCACACACCTACCGACGACCTGATGAAGTCGCTGGTCGAGGCACGACATCAGATCTTGACGGGCGGCTACGACGGCTCCGGCGTCGAGGGCATCGTCAACTCGGTCGCCGGCTTCGCGAGCCTGCACTGCGCGATCACCCTGCTGGTCGCGCTGATGGTGCAGTACACGCTGCAGTCGCGGGTCCTGAAGATCATCTTCTGGGTCAACTTCGGACTCACCATGGTGGCGACGGTCTACTTCGGCTGGCACTACCTCGCCGACGACATCGCCGGTGTGATGATCGCCTTCATCTCCTTCTACCTCGGCGGCATCGCCAGCGGGCAGAAGTTCGAGAAGCGCAGCCTGCGCTCGCACCCGACGACGACCACGTCGCAGGTGCCCGTCGACGTCGAGAAGTAGCGCCGCCCGGACCGCCTCTCGGGCTGTCGTTTGGTCACCAACGACAGATCTTCGGGGCTGATTTCTGTCGTTCGGTCACCAACGGCAAGAACTACATCCGTGTAGTTCGCAAGTCGACACGCCGGTAACAGGAGAAAAAGTTGAGGAAACTGTTCCCAATGTGACTTCTGCGCACTAACGTGCCGCGAGTTGCCTCGAGTGGAGGGGAAGTCTTCTCGGGGCGGCGACGAGTACGCCGACCGCAAGGAGCTCACCCGTGCGCCCGCAGGGACGTGGATCCCGCCTCGCCACCGCGATGGCGCTGGCCCTGGTGCTCGGCGGGGTCTCCGCACAGGTGGCGACGGCCGACGACGACACCGACGTCCCGACCCGCAAGCAGGTGCGCGAGGCGGAGGCCGCGGTCGAGGCGAAGACCCTCGACATCGAGGGGATCCAGGAGGCGCTGGACGCCGCCAACGACCGGCTGGAGGCAGCCGGCATCGCCGCGGCCCAGGCCGCCGAGGCCTACAACGGCGCGCGCTGGGAAGCCAAGCGGGCGAGGGGCGACGCGCGGCGGGCAGCGGCCGTCGCGCAGGACGCGGCCGACGACGCCGAGCGGCAGCGGGGGGCCTACCAGGACTCGCTCGTGACGTCGTACACGCACGGCTCGAGCCTCGGCGCCCTCTCGTCGGTGGTGGAGTCCGAGGGGCTCTCCGAGCTGGTGCAGCGTTCGGCGACCATGCGCAACTCCGAGGCCGCGATGGACGCGCGCTACGACGACTTCCTGGCCGCCCAGTCCGAGGCCGAGGACGCCGCCGACGCTGCCGAGGACGCGCTCGAGAAGGCGGAGGACGCCGAACAGAGCGCCCGCGACGCCCGCGACGCGGCGCAGCTGGCGGCGGACGACGCGGCCGCCGTCGCGCAGGACATCGCCGCCGAGAAGACCGACCTGATCGCGCGTCTCGCCGAGCTCGAGGGGATCAGCATCGAGCTGGCCGAGCGCCGTCAGTCCGGGCTCGAGGTCCGGGCCGCTGAGCTGGCCGCAGAACAGGCGGCCGAGGACGCCCAGCCCGCCGCTGACCCGGAGCCTCCGGCCGACCCCGAGCCGACCTCACCGGAGCCGCCGACCGAGCCGGAGCCGCAGCAACCGCCCTCTGACCCCGACCCCACTCCGCCGCCCCCGCCGAGCGGTGGCGCCCAGGCCGCGATCTCGTTCGCCCGGGCCCAGCTCGGCGAGCCCTACCACTGGGGCGCCGCCGGACCGGGCTCCTGGGACTGCTCGGGCCTGACCATGGGAGCCTGGGCCGCCGGCGGGAAGTCGCTCCCGCACTACTCGGTCGCGCAGTACCAGCAGTCGACGCCGATCCCCGCGTCCCAGCTGCAGCCGGGCGACCTGGTGTTCTGGGGCTCCTCGAGCAGCTCGTCCTCGATCTACCACGTGGCGCTCTACGTCGGCGGCGGCCGGATCATCCACGCTCCCCGTACCGGTCGCCCGGTGACCGAGGAGTCCATGTACTACTGGATCACCCCGAACTTCTACGCCCGCCCGTGAACGGTCCCCGGCGCCTACCGGGGGCGTCGGTAGTTTGAGCGCATGGCCACCGACACTGCCACTACTGGCACGGACGAGCGCCCCCGCACCTACGTGCAGCCGGAGGTGGACGTCCCGGAGCTGCAGGCCCTGCTCGACGGCAAGTACGCCGCGGTGCGCGAGCTGGTGCGCACCAACCTCGCGGCGTACGCATCGATCCTCGACGAGGCCGAGACGATGTCCCGCGCCGAGTTCCGGGAGCGGGTCAAGGAAGTAGTCGTCGAGATGGCGGCCACCGGCCAGACCGGCATGGGCTTCCCGGAGGAGTACGGCGGCGGCGGCGACATCGGCGCCTCGGTCGCCGCGTTCGAGACGCTGGCGTTCGGCGACCTGTCGGTGCTCGTCAAGGTCGGCGTGCAGTTCGGCCTGTTCGGCGGTGCCATCCTGCAGCTGGGCACGAAGCCGCACCACGACGACTACCTCGCCGACCTGATCACCGCGAAGACCATGGGCTGCTTCGCGATGACCGAGACCGGCCACGGCAGCAACGTGCAGGCGCTCGGCACCGTGGCGACGTACGACGTCGCGAGCCAGGAGTTCGTGATCGAGACCCGAGGGGAGCAGGCCAACAAGGACTACATCGGCAACGCGGCCGAGCACGCGGAGCTCGCGGTGGTGTTCGCGCAGCTCGAGGTCGGCGGCAAGTCCGAGGGGGTGCACGCCTTCGTCGTCCGGATCCGCGACGACGGCCGGGTCGTCCCCGGCGTACGGATCGAGGACGACGGCCAGAAGATGGGGCTGAACGGCGTCGACAACGGCCGGATCTGGTTCGACGGCGTGCGAGTGCCGCGGACCGCACTGCTCAACCAGTTCGCCGACGTCACGCCGGCCGGCGTCTACGAGAGCGAGATCGAGAACCCCAACAAGCGGTTCTTCACGATGCTCGGCACGCTCGTGCAGGGACGGGTGTGCGTCGGGGGCGGCGGCATCAACGCCGCCAAGGTCGCGCTCGCGATCGCGGTCAGGTACGGCCTGCAGCGGCGGCAGTTCGAGGCGACCAGCGAGGACCAGGAAGAGCTGCTCCTCGACTACGGCATGCACCAGCGCCGGCTCTTCCCGCTCCTGGCGCGCACCTACGCGCTGCACTTCGCCCAGGAGGTCGTCGCCACCCAGCTCCACGAGGTCTTCTCCGAGGTCGAGCCGACGCCCAACACCGAGAAGAACCGCCGCGAGCTCGAGTCGCGGGCCGCAGGCACCAAGGCACTCGGCACGTGGCACGCGACCCGCACCATCCAGGAGTGCCGTGAGGCCTGCGGCGGTGCCGGCTACCTCTCGGTGAACCGCTTCGCCGCCCTGAAGGCCGACACTGACGTCTTCACGACGTTCGAGGGCGACAACACGGTGCTGCTCCAGCTGGTCGCGAAGGGGCTGCTGACCGACTACGCCAGCGAGTTCGAGGACCTCGACCAGTTCGGCATGGTGCGGTACGTCGCCGGCCTCGGTGTCGAGACCGTGCTCGAGAAGGCTGGTGTCCACAAGCTCCTCGAGCGGATCAAGGACGTGCTGCCCGGCGGCGACGAGGGCTGGGACCAGGAGGCCGGGCTCCTCGACCCGGAGTACCAGCTCGCGATGTACCGGTTCCGCGAGGAGCACATGCTCGGCGGCGTGGCCCGGCGGCTCAAGCGCGGCATCGACAACGACATGAACCCCGGCGAGGTGTTCTCCCTCGTGCAGGACCACGTGATCGGCGCGGCCCGCGCGCACGTCGAGCGGCTGGTGCTCGAGGCGTTCGTGGAGAAGATCCGCGGGCTGCCAGACGGCGACCTCAAGGTCGCGCTCAACCTGCTCTGTGACCTGCATGCGCTGTCCGGCATCGAGGCCGACCGCGCGTGGTTCATGGAGCACGGCCGGCTCACCTCGCAGCGCTCGAAGGCGATCACCCGCGAGATCGGCGACCTGTGCCGCAAGATCCGGCCGATCTGCGACGACCTGGTCGACGGCTTCGACGTACCGCCCGAGATGCTCCGCGCGCCCGACCTGGTCGGATGACCGGTCCGTTCGGCGGGGCCTCGCCGCGGACCGAGCCCGACGGAGCCCCGACCGGCCTGGCGCTCGTGCTACCCGGCCGCGCCTACGCCCCGTCCGCCCCGTTGCTGGAGTTCGCCCGGATCGTCGCGCTCCAGCACGGCTACGCCGTACGCCAGGTCTGGTGGGACTCCAGCACCCGCCCGACCGACGTCGACCCGA
>DASTDJ010000142.1:0-23148 GCA_035710425.1 Nocardioides sp. | reverse complement strand
TGCTGGAGCGTCCCTACAACCGCAACAGGCCCAGAACCGCGTTCAGGATCCTGCGGATCTCGGGGAGCACCCCCGCGTTGTCCAGCAGACCCACGATCGCGCAGAGCAGGTTGCCGAGCAGGTTGCCCGGACCCGGAGTGGCCTCGATGTTGAGGACCACCCGGTTCAGGTGGACCTCCAGGCCCAGCAGGTCGAGGTCGAGCGGGCCGAGCACCAGGTTGAGGATCTGGCAGCTCCCAGGAGCCCGGGCGTCCCGGGCGGACGGGTGGACCCCTTCGATCCTGCGAACCGGGATGACGATCCGCTGGTTGACCTCGTCCCTGACCGAACCGTTCGCGCGGATCAGGACGGCGTGCAGTCGGCCGACCGCCCTGAGCTCACCGCCACGATTCACGAACTTTCTCGGGGTGAACCAGCCCCTGACCGTCCCGGCCCGACCGTAGGTGCCCGACACCCGGGACTTGGCCACGCCGAAGTCCGACGAGAGTACGGGCCGCTGCGTGTCTGCCGCGGACGTGGCCGCACGGACATCTGGTCCCACTGCCTCAGCAGCCACTCCGGGCGCTCCGAAGGCCACGCTCATCGCCCCCACCGCAACGAGTGCGGACGCGCGCAACCGCAATGAATTCAACATGACGATTCTCCCTCCCGCGCCGGCGCAGATCGCCGACGCGCCGCGAGCGGGGTACCCGTGAGGGTGTGGGACAAACCGGCCCGATGCGGACCGATCCGAGGTCAGTCTCCGCCGTCGGCTCCCTCGGCCCACTCGGCCTCATCCGCTATCTCGCGGAAGGTCAGGATCACGAACGTCTGGTCCTCGTCGCGCACTCGCGAGGCGTTCACCTGGTAGGCGCCGTCGGGACTGACCCGCCCGGCGTCGCCCTCGGCCCACCCGTGCCGGTCGAGGTAAGCGAACGCAGTCTTGCGGTAGGGCCAGTCCTCCACCCTCGCCTGCAGGATGGTCCACGGACTCCCCGTGTCCTCACACTTCCCCACCCGCGTCAGCGTGAAGTCGACCTCGCTGAGCAGTTCCTCTGCCGCCCTCTCCATCGCCAGGTACCCGACAGCCTCCCGCTCCAGGCACGAGTCCCCGTCCGCCTGAGCGGTGCAGGCGGCCAGGCACGCGAGCATCACGATCACACCGAGAGCGGTCTTTGGCACCGCACCACGGTGCGGGAGCGGCGGCGCGCGCCACATCCCTGAGGTTGGGTAAGCAGGGCTCCGGGCCCGTCAACCGACAGTTGACGGTCGCACAGCGTGCAGCGGGACGCTCAACCCTCCTGCGGGCCCGGCCAGTTCTTGTCGGGCTGCGGGACCGGGCGGCCGGGCTGCTCGCCGCCGCGGCTCTCGAGGTAGCTGTTCTTGGGCACCATCACCTTGCGGCGGAAGATGCAGACCACCTTGCCGTCCTGGTTGTAGCCGATGGTCTCGACATGGACGACGCCGCGGTCGTCCTTCGAGGTGGACTCCCACTTGTCCAGCACCCTGGTCTCGCCGTAGAGGGTGTCGCCGTGGAAGGTCGGCGCGACGTGGCGCCGCGACTCGATCTCGAGGTTGGCGATCGCCTTGCCACTGATGTCGGGCACCGACATCCCCAGCAGGATCGAGTAGACGTAGTTGCCGACCACGACGTTCTTGCCGAACTGGGTGGTCTCCTCCGCGTAGTGCTCGTCCAGGTGGAGCGGGTGGTGGTTCATGGTGAGCAGGCAGAAGAGGTGGTCGTCGTACTCGGTGACCGTCTTGCCCGGCCAGTGCTTGTAGGTGGCCCCGACCTCGAACTCCTCGTAGCTCCGGCCGAACTGCATGCGAACTCTCCTGACGCTGGGACACCCGTGGACCGGCCTATCCTGCCAGGGTGCTCGCCTCCGCCAGGATGCAGTCTCAGGCGCCTCCGCCGCCGGCCTTGCGCCGGTGCATCTTGGGGGCTCCGCCCACCACCTCGGACCCGTGCGCCTTCTCGCGGACCGGGCCGTCCTCGTGGACGCCCTTCTCCTTCGAGTTCTTGCGCTCGAGGGCCTCTCGCATCTTCGCCTTCAGGTCCTCGTTGCCCTCGGCCATGTCATCCTCCAGTGGTCGCGGTCGGTCCCTCCACCCTGTCATCCGCACGCAAGCCGCGTCGAGCCGATAATCCCCACCATGCAACCGCTGGTAGGTCGCCCCCGTCGAAACACCATGAGGACCAGAACGCCGCGGCTCCTGGCCGCCTCGCTGCTCACCGCTCTCGCGCTCACCGGCTGCGGGGACGGCGATGAGACCGCGACCGACCCGGGTGGTGACGAGAGGGCGGGTGGTACGCCGTCCGCAACCCCGACGGTCGGGACCTACCCCGACTTCGAGCCCCAGGACTACGCCTACACGCTGCTGGTCACCTGCTACTGCCCCGACGCGGGGGTCCCGATCCGGGTCACCGTGTCGGACGGCAAGGCCGAGGGCGTGTACGCGGAGAACGGGTCCGGCTTCGGCAAGGGTGACCCGGTCCCGGCGTACCGCGCGCAGAGCATCAACGACATCATCGGCTCGCTCAACGCCGCGACCGAGGCGGAGTCGGTGACCGTGCAGTGGCCCGAGGGCCAGGACTACCCCGACGAGGTCTACATCGACGAGAGCTCGCGGATCGCCGACGAGGAGATCGGGTACACCATCTCCGACGTGGTCGTCGGGTGACGGGCGTCGCCGACACGGCCGTTCACCCCTTCACGACATAGAATCGGCCCGATCGAGCGACGACTTCCCCAGGGGTGAACTGTGGTGCAGCACAAGGCGGCCGCACCTCGCGACCCCACCATCCCCCTCGTGCTGGGCCTGGCCCTCGTGATCGCGGTCGTGCTGCTGATCAGCAACCGGCCCGGGGGCGGCGACGAAGCAGCGCCGGTGGCGTCCACACCCTCGCCGAGCGAGACACCCACGCCGACGTCCGAGTCGCCGGACCCTCAGGCCGCGACCAGGGTTCAGAAGGTCGTGTCGGCGCCGGTCATCGAGAAGCTCCACTGCGTGCAGCTGCCCGGCGACACCGAGATCACCGCGGTCTCCTACAACGTCAAGTCGCTCGTCAGCACCAGCGCTGGCGCGGTCGCCGGCGTGCTGAGCGCGTCCGGCGCCGACGTCGTACTGCTCCAGGAGATGAAGAACGCCCACGTGGGCAACCAGCCCGCGGCGATCGCCGGCATCCTGGGCATGCACTACGCGTTCGCCCAGAACGTCGCCTACGGCAGCAGCGGCGGCTACGGCACCGCGGTCCTCTCGCGGTTCCCGATCGTGAGCGCGGAGAACACCCACCTCCCCCGGCCGGGCAACACCCAGCAGCGGGGTCTCGCGCACGTCGTCATCGACGTCGACGGCAAGGAGGTGAGCATCTACAACAGCCACCTCCAGAACCTCTCGGAGTCGGCGCGGATCATGCAGATCAACCGGATCGCCCAGATCGTGGCGCTCGACGACCGGCCGCAGATCTTCGGCGGCGACATGAACGCCCACTACGGCTCTCCGGTGATGGGCATCGCCCGGACCGTGTTCACCGACACCTGGGCCACGGTCGGCGTCGGGGGCGGGCTCACCCACCCGGCGTCCAACCTGCGCGGCCGGATCGACTACCTGATGCACGCCAACGACGGCATCACCCCGATCACCTCCGACGTGCTGCCGGCACGACTTTCCGACCACATGGCGGTCCGCGCCCGATACGTGATCGAGGGCCCCGGCGGCACCAAGTGCACGGCGCTGCCGCCCGGGAGCACCCAGAAGCCAGGCGCCGACCGGCCCTAGCCGCGCCGGCGCACCTGGTCGGCGACCAACCCGGCGATCGCCTCGAGCGCCGCCTCGTGCACGTCCGTCAGCGGTACGTCGTCCGGCTCGACCCCGGGTACGTCGACGGGCTCCAGGTCGGCCCAGTCCCCCACCAGCCTGGTGCCGGCCTCGCGCAACGCGGAGACCGTGCGTTCGGTCTGCTCGTGGACCCACGGCGGCGTGCTCAGCCCCAGCGCGGGCTCGGCCGCGCGGCGGGCGGCCAGGATCGTCTTGGCCAGGGTCCGCTTGCGCACCCCCTGACCGGCGGGGAACGCCAGGTCCCGCTCGTCGAGCAGCTCGTTGACCCGGCGCAGCACCAGCAGCGAGGCCAGCCCCAACGACTCGTTCGCCGTCGTCACCTCACGACTCGCGTCCAGCTGTACGCCGGAGGCCGCCACGAACCGCTCGGCCAGGACCGTGGGGGCCGCGCCGGGCCGCGGCACCGTGGTCAGCACGACGTTGTCGGCGCCGACGACACCGGACCAGTCGCCCACCATCCGCACCAGGTCCTGCTGCCGCCAGAACGTGCCGCCCGGCGTCTGCCTGTCTGCGACCCGTGCTCCGTCCCGCGGACGCTTGGCCTCCGCGTCGGCGACGTACTCCGCCCAGGTCCAGGTGCGCCCGTTCTGGATCGTCTCCTGCCACATCGAGACCAGGGTGCGGTTGAGGTCGCGGGCGGTGACCACCACCCGGGCTTCCGAGACACCCAACGCCCCCAGGACCGTGCTGATCGTCTCGGGACCGGACGGCCCGAGGTACTCCATCGAGATCACCGCCGTGCCCGGCGCTGCCCGCACCTCGTCGGCGAACGCCGTCCAGCGCGGCCGCTTCCCACCCTTGCGCGGCGCGAGCGCCTGGCGTACGGCGCGGGCCTGGTCGGACCACGTCGCCCCCGGCACCAGCACGCCGGCCTCGGCCAGGTGCGGCTTCTCTTCGAACAGCAGCGTCTGCAGGTAGCTGGTGCCGGACTTCATCGTCCCGACGTGCAGCACCACGCGCTCGGCCATGGGCCGGACCCTATCGAGCCGAGGCCTCAGCCCTTCAGCTTGTACTCCTCCAGGAGCCGCCGGCCGATGATCATCCGCTGGATGTCGGCGGTGCCCTCGCCGATCAACAGCATCGGTGCCTCGCGGTAGAGCCGCTCGATCTCGTACTCCTTGGAGAAGCCGTAGCCGCCGTGGATCCGGAAGGAGTCCTCGACCACCTGCGAGCAGTACTCCGAGGCGAGGTACTTCGCCATCCCGGCCTCGAGGTCGTTGCGCTGCCCCTTGTCCTTGATCCGGGCGGCCCGGACCACCATCTGGTGGGCGGCCTCGACCTTGGTGGCCATCTCGGCGAGCCGGAACTGCACGGCCTGGTGCTCGGCGATCTTCTTGCCGAAGGTCTCCCGCTGCTGGGCGTAGGCGACGCCGAGCTCGAAGGCCCGGTTGGCCACCCCGACGCCGCGGGCGGCGACGTTGACCCGGCCCACCTCGACGCCGTCCATCATCTGGTAGAAGCCCTTGCCGGGCTCTCCGCCGAGGATCTGGTCGCCGGAGATCCGATGGCCCTCGAACACCATCTCGGTGGTGTCGACGCCCTTGTAGCCCATCTTGTCGATCTTTCCGGGGATGGTGACGCCCTGGGCGGTCTCGCCGAAGCCCACCTCTTTCTCCACCAGGAAGGTCGTCATGTTCTTGTAGACCGAGTCAGCGCCCTCGTCGGTCTTCACCAGGACCGCGACCAGGTTGGCCGAGCCGCCGTTGGTCAGCCACATCTTCTGGCCGGTGATCTCATAGCCGTCGTCGGACTTCGTAGCTTTGGTCTTGATGGCCGCGACGTCGGAGCCACAACCCGGCTCGGACATCGAGAACGCACCCCGGACCTCGCCGGTCGCCATCTTCGGCAGGTACTTCTGCTTCTGCTCCTCGGTGCCGTGCTGGATCAGCATGTAGGCCACGATGAAGTGGGTGTTGATGATGCCCGAGACGCTCATCCAGCCGCGCGCGATCTCCTCGACCGCCAGCGCGTAGGTCAGCAGCGACTCACCCAGCCCGTCGTACTCCTCGGGGATCATCAGCCCGAAGACGCCGAGCTCCTTGAGCCCCTCGACGATCTCGGTGGGGTACTCGTCCTTGTGCTCGAGCTCGGTCGCGACCGGGAGGATCTTCTCCTCCACGAAGGTGCGGACCGCCTTGAGGATCTCCTGCTGGTCCTCGTTGAGCCCGTCGGTCTCACAGAGTCGAGACATCACACGACCTTTCCGTACTGGTGGGTAGGCGCAGGCATCCTACGCACGCCGTCGGGCCCGGCGGGCCAGCCGACGGATCCGTGAACCCTCGGCCGAGTGAGACATCCCACGCCCGTCGGCGCCCGCACGCGGAGACCGCTCCCTGACGTCCTCCATCAGGCGTGCGACCAAACTCACAGCGACCTCGGCCACCTCGGCGTCGGTGACCGACGACGGGTGCCTCCGCGGCGGCAGCTCGTCGGGGACCAGCAGCTCGTCGACCTCGCCGACCACGTCGTACGACGCCGCCCGGATCCGCTCCACCGCCCTGGCACCGCGATCGCGCGCGTCGGCGACCTGGTCGTCGTCCGGCCAGTACCGCTCGCCGCCGCGGGTGACAAGACGCTCGTCGGCGAGGAACTTGCGGATCCAACGGCCGCGGTCGTAGGCGCCGCGGAACGCGCGGAGGTGGGGGTTCAGCCTGCGCAGGGTCTCGGCCTCGACGACGCCCATCGTCTGGTTGGTGAACTCCGCCTCGTGCGGCACCGCGTCGGGGTCGAGCCCGATCACCCCGGCGAACCGCCGCCACAGCTCCTCGCGGGGCAGCCCGGCACCCGGCGCGACCACCAGGTGGAGCCGCTCGTCCGGCACCGCCGCCGACCAGCGCTCGAGCACCAGGCCGAGGTCGAGCGAGCGCCAGTCCCAGACGTCGCGCGGATCGTCGGAGACCGTGCGGCCGTACTCCTGCAGCGGGGTGGTGCCGAGGTTCTTCAGCGACTCCTGCCAGCTGGACGTGAAGAGCCCGAGCGGCTCGCGCGCGGTCACGATCACGTGCACCTCGGCCGGCGCGAGGTCAGCGACCAACCGCTCCGCCTGCTCGGGAGACGCCGCGCAGAAGAACTCGTGGCTCACCAGGGCGTCGCCGTCGTGCGCGGCGATCTCGCGGCGTACGACGTCCCAGGCCTGGTCGGCTCCCGGCCCGCGGCGCTGCACACCGGGGTCGTCGCGGACGATCATCGAGCTGAACAGGTGGTCGCGCTTCTCACGCCCCGGGACGAGCAGGCCGTGGGCACGCAGCGTGTCGCGCTGCGGCCAGATCACCGACTGCAGGTAGGAGGTGCCGGTCTTGGGCAACCCGATGTGGACGAAGACGCGACGGCTCACGGGTCAGGTGCCGAGCTCGTCGCGGTAGCGCTCGAGCAGCTCCACGGCCTTGTCGGGGTCCTGCCGGGCCAGCGGGAGCAGCAGCTCCTGCACCACGTCGGTCAGCTCGGCGAGCCGGAGGTTGAGCTGCTGGAGCTCGTCGACCTCTGCCTCGAGCCGCGCCACCCGCTCGCGCAGGCCGCCCGGGTCGCCGAGTCGACGCAGCCCCGCTCGCAGCGCGCTGCTCCGGTCCTGGGTCTCGCTCATTTCCGCCTCACCCGGCCCATTCCATCACCATCCGACAGGAGTACGGCGGGGCGCCGTCCTCGGTGCGACACGGCCGTTCGTGCTCGTCGAGCTCGACCGTCTCGGCCGAGAGCACCCGGGCCCCGGCCGCGGCCGCCTCGGCCTCGACGAGCTCCGGGTCGAGGTCCCACACCAGCGGGTCGACGTAGCTGCGCCGGCGACCGTCGGGCGCAACCAGGAACTCGGCGTACATCCGGCCGCCGTCACCGAGGGTCATCTGGGCCAGCCGCCAGAGGTTCTCGCGACCGCGCTCGGTGGTCGCGTTGAGCAGCTGCCGGACCAGCAGCGCCCGGGGTCCGGGGACCCGCGCCAGCCGGGCGCCCCAGGCGAGGGTGTGCCGCAGCTCCTGGAGGTTCAGCTCGGCGAGCTCCACGCTCCAGCCCTCCTCCTCGGCACGGTCGCGCAGGTGGGCGAACCCGTTGGGAGAGAAGTCGAGGCCGAACACCTGGTGTCCGCGCTTGGCGAGCCACACCGCGTCCTGGCCGCGACCGCAGCCGACGTCGACCACGGCCGTCCCGGCCGGCTCGGCGCGATGGAGCATCCGGGCCAGCTCGTGCGGCGTGCGGATCGGGCCGCGGTGCCGCGACGTCGAGTAGCGGCGGTCCCAGCCGTTGCGGTGGGTGCGGGTCCCGCGGAACCACACGTCCAGCCGGTGCCGGATGCGCTGATCGGTCTCGAACTTGAACGTCGGGTCGGGCACCCGCCAGGACGGGCCGTACTTGGCCGTCAGCAGCCGGTCGGGGTCGGCGGGCGCGGGCAGCGGTCGGCCCTCGAGCTCGACGATGCCCAGCGGCCGCAGCCAGGCCTCGTCGAAGGGCGTGAAGAGCTCGCCCAGCAGCACCAGGTGGTCGTCGTACAGGAAGCCCGCGAACACGTCGAGACCGCGCGGCACGCCCTCGCTGTCGCGCACCGTCACCTTGAACGCGCCGCCGCTGTAGCGGGAGATCTCCAGCCCGTCGCGGTGCAGGAGCCGCTGGATCCGGAACGACTCGCGGATCACGTCGACCGGGTGCGTGTGCCGGCTGAGGTAGCCGACATCGGCGTCGTTGTCGTGCCCGATCAGCTTGCCGTCGCGGAACGCGCCGAGGAGGGTGCCGTACACCGGGAACGCGTCCAGGCCGAGCCCCGTGAGCTTGGCCAGCACCAGCTCGATCGCGTCGACGAGCGGGCGCAGCTGGTCGGAGTCGCTGGCGTCGAACGTCGTCACCAGTCGTCCGCCGGGGTCGATCACGAGGGGCAGACCCTTCGGGTCGGCGACGTTGACCCGGCCCTCACCGTCGCCGAACCGCAGCTCCGCCTCGGCCAGCACGGCTCCCGACGCGTCGCGCACGGCCACCAGGGCCGTGCCGCGGAGGAACCCGCGAAGGTCGCGCGGCCACGGCGCCCGCCAGGCTCCGGCGACCCGCTCGGCGACCTTGGTGCCGCGGAACGACCAGATCCGGCGGCCGTCGAACAGCACGTCGAGGATCTCGTCGTCGGGCTTGCCGAGGACCACGCCCTCCGTGTCCACGGAGATCGTCACAGGAGCCCCACGAACCGGTCCGGCACCTGCACCATCGGACGGTTGCGCATCGCGATCACCTGGCCGTCGCCGGTGGCCCGCCACATGTCGCCGCGGTGCTGGACGATCTTCTTGAGCCCGAGGCCCTTCACCTCGAACGGCGCGACCCGGTCGAGGTCGAGGTCGGTGGTGATCTCGTCGAGCAGGGAGACCATCTCGTCGCCCGATCGCGCCCAGCTGGTCTTCTTGGCCCGGCCCTCGGTGGTGTTGAGGTGATGGCGACGGGCGGCGATGTCAGCCAGGTGATCGCGGTCGGCGAACTTCATGTGGAACATGAACAGCTCGCGGTCGACCTCGTAGGGGCACCGGATGCCGTGGGAGGCGTGCGCCCACGCGGCCGGCTGCCACTTCAGGCTGGGCTTGCACATGAGCGGGAGGAACTTCGCGAGGCGGCGCTGGCCGAGGATCGGCTCGCCGTCACGCAGCGCCTCCTCGCGCTGCACGTCGTGGACGACGTTGAGGCCGAGCACCCCGACCGCCTGGCGCCCCGGCCGGGCGGCGACGAAGTGTCGCAAGGACTCGTGGACGCGGGGCTCGGCCACCACGAACTCGTCGGCGTCGCAGAACATCACCGCGTCGTACGCCTCGAGGAGGCCGGCCGAGATCCCGGCCAGGAGGCCCATCCGCGCCGGCTCGAACCCCTGCTTGCGCAGGTAGGGGATGCGCAGCACCGGGCAGGGCAGGTCGTCGGTGGAGCCGTCGGCGCTGTTGTCGTCGATCACCACGAGGTGCTCGGCGCCGACCTGCGCGGCGTAGTGGTCGACCCAGCGCCGGATCATCGAGCCCTCGTCGCGCGCCATCGTGATCACGGCCAGCGACGGCAGCTCGCCCTCGGCCCGCGGCGGCGGGGTGAAGCCCTGGTCCGGAGCCGGGCCGTCGTCCGGTCGCCGTCGGGAGAGCCTCACAGTGCCTCTCCCTTGGCCTTGCGGATCTTGCGGCGCATCACCCGGTCGGAGCGCGACCAGGCCCGCACCAGGTGCTCGAGCCCGTCGACCGCTGCCTCGAGCCGGTCGTCCACGCTCACCTCGTCGGCGTGCACGCCGGGCACCGGACGCGGTCGCAGCTCGTCGAGGTCACCGACGACCCGGTGCCCGTCGGCGCCGAGGCGCTTGACCTGCTGCTCTCCCCGCTTGCGCACCCAGGCCTCGTCGAGGCCGAGGCGGGGCTCCTCGCCCTGCCGGCTCACCAGCCCGCGCTTGGCCAGGAAGTGCTTGACGTACATGTCGTAGTGGCGCGGCTGGGTGCCGTCCTCGCGCTGCAGCTGGCGGTTGAGCTGCAGCAGCACCTGGGCGGTGGCCAGCCCGATCGACGGGTTGGCGCGCACCTCGAGGTCGACGCCGTCGGGCGCGACCCCGAGGACCCCGGCGAACCGTTCCCACAGCAGGCCCGGCGGGGCACCCTTCTGCGGCACGGTCAGCAGCGTGAACCGCCCGTCCAGGCCGTCCGACCAGCGGCGGGCCATCGCCGGGATCGCCTGGTGCCGCCAGAAGTTGCGGCCCGCCGGCGAGCTGCGGTCCTCGGTGCGAACGGCGTCGAGGTAGTCCGCCCAGCCGATCACCGAGCCGTTCTGCATCGACTCCAGCCACATCGCCGGGATGTTGCGTGCCAGGTCGCGGGCGGTGAGCACCGCCTCGACGTCGGTGTCCGGGAAGGAGCTGCGGATCTGGGCGATCTTCTCGGGGTTGCGGGGCCCCAGGAACTCCATCGAGATCACGGCCGTGCCCGACCAGGCGTTGACCTCGTCGACCACGCTCTGCCAGGCGCCGCCGGGGTCGATCGGCTCCTGCTCCGCCCCACCGTGCCCGATCAGCTCCTGCACCGCCTTGACCTGGAACTTCCAGCGCGGCCCGGGGAAGAGCACGCCCTGCTCGGCGAGCCGGTCCTTGTTGTCGCCCAGCACGTTCTGGATGAAGCTGGTCCCCGACTTCATCGACCCGATGTGCAGCACCAGGCGCTCGGCCACCGGCTCTCCTCACCCTCGCGTGCGCGCGGCCCGCGGGGTCGCCCGCGACCGCAGTCGGAACGCCCGGTCAGGGAACCTGGACGTTCACCACCGGAACCCAGTGGTCGGTGGAGAGCCTAACCAGGGGCGGTTTGGAGTAGGAAAACCCGCTCCACTTCACGAACTTCGAGCCGAAGATCCAGTCGACCCGCATCCGCCCGCGGGGCTCGACGCACGCGCCCTCGCGGTTGAGGCGGCCGCCGTACGGCGAGCCCAGGTCGGTACGCCGCAGCACCTTGCAGAGGATGGTGCGCTTCTCGTTGAAGTCACCGACGTAGAACACCGGAAGACCGCTCCTCTCCAGCTCGGCGATCTTCTTCAGCTGCACCGCGGTCGCCTGGTTGCGCTTCTTCTGGTACTCCCACGGCGCGTTGTGGACGTTCATCACCCAGAACTGGCGGCCGGTGGCCCGGTCTCTGAGCCGGACGACCGGACGTGGGAGCACCCGCGCGATGAACTGGGTGCGGATGGTCATCTTGCGCGTGGCCTCGAACCTCTTGGTGTCCCAGACGAGCGACGCCTCGACCGCGAGGTCGCCCTTCTCCGGACCGGGGTAGGCGGCGTACCTCCCCTTCCCGGCGGTGAGGATGCCGGCGAGCTGCCCGGCGGTCGGCTCCTGGAGCCCGGCCACGTGGATGCCTCCGGTGATCAGCGCCTGAGCCGTCCACTCCGAGCGCATCCGGCTGGGGCCGAACCGGTCGTCGTGGGCGTACGGCCGGGAGTGGCCGTTGCCGAGCACGTTGAACGACGCGAGACGGAACGAGTAGGGGCTGCGCTGCGGCGCGGGGGCCGACCTGGAGACGCGCGGGACCTTGGTGTCGGTCGGGTTCCCGTCGCCCAGCTGGCCGCGCTCGTTGTTGCCCCAACAGACCGACGCGTCCCCGCTGGCGGCACACACGTGCAGCCAGCCTCCGGAGACGGACGAGTAGCTGCCGGCCCGGCGGGTCGGTGTCAGGAGGGCGTTGCCGCCGCTGCCGCTCTGTCGGTAGCGGTTGTCGCCCCAGCACCACAGGACACCGTCGGTGTCGACCAGGCACGAGCTGCCTTCGGCGACGCCGATCGAACGCGCGCGGTGCCCACCCGTCACGATCTTCGGCCGGGTGCTGCCTGCGGTGTTGCCGGTGCCGAGCTGCCCGTGGGTGTTGCGGCCCCAGCAGCGCACGGTGCCGCCGGAGACCCGGCCGCACGTGTGGGTCCACGAGACCTCGACGTCCCTCCAGTTCTCGGAGGTCCCCACGCGGGTCGGGCGGGACCTGTCGGCGTGCGAGCCGATCCCGAGCTGGCCGAACAGGTTGCGACCCCAGCACCACAGCGTGCCGTTGGTCTTGGTCGCGCACGTCGTCCAACCCCCGGCGGAGACGGTGCTCCACCTGCCGGGCACCTGCCGCCGTTTCGGCGTCTGCTTGGTGGTGCCCTGGCCGAGCTGACCGGCGGAGTTGTCGCCCCAGCACCAGAGCGTGTCGTTGGTCCGGACCGCGCAGGTGTGGAAGAAGCCCATCGAGACCGACTGCCACATGCGCGTGCCGGGCACCCGGGTCGGAGTGGCCCGCACCTTGCGGGTCCCGTCGCCGATCTGGCCCCGGTGGTTGAGGCCCCAGCAGTAGAGCGCCCTGTTCGTCCGGATCGCACAGGTCGACGCCCCTCCGCCGGTGACCGTCGCCCAGTCGGTCAGCGCGCCCACCTGGAGCGGCGCCGGCACGTCGGCGCCGGTCGTGGCATTGCCGATCTGGCCGTAGTTGTTGCGCCCCCAGCACCAGAGGGTGCCGTTGCCCCTGATGCCGCAGCTGTGCTCACCGCCGGCGGCCACCTCCGGCATGCCGGCGATCCGGGCCCGGGCAGCGGGGCGTTCCTCTGCCCTGGCGGCACTGGCTCCGGCGGGGACAGAGGTGGGCGCGGACGCCTGGCTGGTCGACGAGAACGCCGGACCGACCAGGGCCACGACCAGGCAGCACGCGAACACCCAGAAACGGGGAGCACGGCTCACGGTCGACCTCCGTTGTTCGGGGAAGACGGAAGACCGCGGCGAGCGTACCCTTTACTTTCGCGTCCGCTGGGGGATTCTCCCGGCGAGCCGCCGGGAGAGATTTCGAGCCCTGCGGCCTACTGCTCCATGTTGCGGTAGGGGTCGATGACCAGGCCGCGCTCGACGCTCTCCTCGACCTCCGGGTCGAGCGGCACGCTCTTGAGGTGGATGTTGAAGAGCCGGTTGATCTGGCGCCCGTAGGCACGCTCCACCCCGTCGCGCTCGATCACGAGACCGTTCTCGTCGGCGATCAGCCCGATCCCCGAGAAGTTCGCCGTGCCGTTGTACACGATCCGGGCACCGCGGTTCCTGCCGTAGAAGCCGCTGATCGACATCGCCTTCATGTGCAGGTAGATGTCGTAGGCGCCGTCGCCGTCCCGGTCGGAGACCAGGTGGTTCTTCGGGACGCCCGCGAGGATCTCGCGTGACTGTCCCGCCATCTGGCTGTAGACGATCCGGACGTTGCAGCCGAAGCGGTGCAGCTCCTTGATCCGGCGCGCGATCTTGGCACCACGGTCGCCGTTGAAGACGTCCTGGGCGATCCGGATGGAGGTGCGGCCACGGATGCCGGCGCCCCTGGCGCCCTGGCACTTGACGTTGTTGAGCATCTGGTAGGGCAGGTCGGGCCGGCCCTTGTTGGGCGTGAACCAGCCCCGGATCTTGCCGTCCTGGTAGCCGCGGTACGGAGCCGGGCGGTCCTTGGCGGCCTCGTTGAACACCTTGATCGACACGGCGTAGGGCTTCTTGCGGCCGACGATGGTGTACATGTCGTTGTACTGCGCGCTCGCCGCGGATCCGGTCAGGTTGGCCGACGACGACATCACGACCTGCTTGGCCCGGCCCACCTTCGAGAACAGGTAGAGCTTGCTGTGCATGGCGCCACCGGTGCCACGGCAGGAGTGGGAGCAGGTGCGGAACCAGCTCTTCATCGCGGGGCGGCGGCTGTTGTTGTTGCCGCCGGCGAGGGCACGGCGCATGACAGCGAACGGCCCGTTGGGGCCCTGCTCGTTGGCCAGGGTGCGGGCCATGATGATCCGCACGCTGACGCCGCGGTTGTGCGCCGCGCGCAGCGCGTTGACGAAGACCCAGCTGTTGAAGTTCCAGGTCATCGCCCGGATCTTGCTCCGCTTGGGGCTGTGCCGGATGGCGCGCAGGACCTTTGCGTTGATCTCCTGGGAGCCGGGGACGTTGAAGGAGACACCCTTCTTGGGCCGGAAGCGGACCTCCGCCCTGGTGTCACGGTCCCTCTCGGTCGCGACCTGGGCGACGGACACCCGATCGGACGTCGGTGCGGCGTCGGCGGTGGTCCAGGCTCCGAGGCCCGCGAGAACGGCGGCCATGCTGACCACCGCGATGGTCACCCGTTTGGTCGTCACGCTGTCTCCCTGTGTCGCTGTTGCGGCGCAGGCCACCAGTCCGGGGCGGCTCGCCATGTGTCGGTGTCGGTTGTCGTGTCGGTCAGGCCTGGCAGGCGCTCAGCGCCTGCTTGTACTGCTCGCTGTCGGTCAGGCTCGGCACTTCGTTGATTTGTTTCCCGCTGACCGCGTAGAAGCGGTCGGCGAACTCGACGATGGCGGATCCGTAGGAGCACTGGTGCTTGTCGGCCCGGACCGCCTCGCCGTCCTGCTCACACCCGCTGTAGTCACGGGGCAGGGTGGCGCCGGCGACCCAGACGTCGGCACACAGGGGGAGGTCCGGCGCCGGTGGCTCCGAGCTGCCCTCCGTGGCGGAGGGAGACTGGCTCGAGGGGCTCTCGCCCGCCGGGTCCTCAGCCGCGCCCTTGTCGTCGTCCCCGCACCCGACGGCCAGCAGCAGGATCGCTGCAGCCACCGCGGAACGTGTGAGAACGGACGTCGAGGACACGCGGCGATGATAGGTCATCGACCCCGCTGTTATTGGATTCCCGGCATTTCCCGGCCCGGCCCGGCAACGCCGCCTCAGGCGGGCCTGACGCTAGCGTTGGCCACGTGAGCACCGCTCCGTCGCGCGTCTATGCGGCCCGCCTCGTCGGGCTGCCCATCTTCGACCCCCAGGGCGACCAGGTGGGCAAGGTGCGCGACCTCGTGGTGACGATGCGGACGGAGGCCAGCCAGCCCCGGGTGCTGGGCATGGTGGCCGAGGTCTTCGGGCGCCGCCGGATCTTCGTGCCGATGACCCGAGTCACCAACATCGACAGCGGGCAGGTCTACACGACCGGGCTGCTGAACATGCGCAGGTTCGAGCAGCGCTCCACCGAGACGCTCGTGATCGGCCAGATGCTGGACCGAACGGTCACCATCCGCAGCAGCGGTGTGCGCGGCACGGTCTACGACGTCGCCATGGAGCAGGGCCGCACCCGCGACTGGGTGCTCAGCCGGGTGGCGGTCCAGGAGCCCACGAAGGGCCTGCGTCGCCGCGGCCAGACGCACGTGGCCGAGTGGCACGACGTCGAAGGTGTCACGACACCGGAGCCGACCCAGGGCGCCACTCATCTGGTGGCGGCGCTGAACGAGATGCGGCCCGCCGACGCGGCCAGCATGCTGCACGACCTGCCGCTGGACCGGCGGATCGCAGTGGCGGCCGCGCTCGACGACGAGCGACTGGCCGACGTGCTCGAGGAGATGCCGGAGGAGGACCAGGTCGAGATCCTGGAGAACCTCGGTGCCGAGCGGGCGGCAGACGTCCTCGAGGAGATGTCCGCCGACGACGCCGCCGACCTGATCGCGGACCTGCCTCCCGAGACCGCGGAGATCCTGCTCGCCCTGATGGAGCCCGACGAGGCGGAGGACGTCCGCCGCCTGATGTCGTACGTCGAGAACACCGCCGGCGCGATGATGACGCCCGAGCCGGTCATCCTCGGCCCCGACGCGACCGTCGCCGACGCGCTGGCCCAGGTGCGCAACCCCGACCTGACCCCGGCGCTGGCGGCGCTCGTCTACGTCTGCCGCCAGCCGCTCGAGACGCCGACCGGCAAGCTGCTGGGCGTGGCGCACATCCAGCGCCTGTTGCGCGAGCCGCCGTCGACGCTGGTCGCCGGAGCCCTGGACATCTCGATGGAGAGCCTGCGGCCCGAGGCCACCATCGACCAGGTCGCGGCCCACCTGGCGACGTACAACCTGGTGGCGGCGCCGGTGGCGGACGAGAACGGGCACCTGCTCGGCGCCGTGACGGTCGACGACCTGCTCGACCACATGTTGCCCGACAACTGGCGCGACGAGGCGCTGAGGGCCGACGCGAGGAGCGGCCGTGGCTGAGCCCCGCACCCCGCGCAGCCGCCTCGACACCCCGCGCTCGAGCCGGCGCCAGCTGGTGCGCCGCCCGTCGTACGACCCCGACCTGGTCGGCACGTTCGCCGAGAACTTCGCCCGCTTCATGGGCACCGCGACGTTCCTGGCCTACATGACCGCCTTCGTCGCGGTGTGGGTCGGCTGGAACGCCCTGGCGCCGGAGGACCTGCGCTGGGACGACTACCCGTTCATCTTCCTGACGCTGATGCTCAGCCTGCAGGCGTCGTACGCCGCCCCGCTGATCCTGCTCGCCCAGAACCGCCAGGAGGACCGCGACCGCGTCATCGCCGAGCAGGACCGGCAGGCGAACGCGCGGGCGCACGCCGACATGGAGTTCCTCGCCCGCGAGGTCGCGTCGCTGCGGATGGCCGTCGGCGAGGTGGCTACTCGCGACTACCTGCGCTCGGAGCTGCGCAGCCTGCTGACCGAGATCGAGGAACGTGCGCAGTCTCACCCCCGTGAGATCGACGCCGAGGACGGGTCCTCAACGGCCTCCACCTAGACTCGAGGATCATGAGCACGCCCACCGTCGAGCAGGTCCACGCCGCGCTGGCCACGGTCAACGACCCCGAGATCAAGCGACCCATCACCGAGCTGGGGATGGTCGACTCGGTCGTGGTCGACGAGTCCGGCCTGGTCCGGATCAAGGTGCTGCTCACCGTCGCCGGATGTCCGCTCAAGGACACCATCACGCGCGACGTCACCGGGGCCGTCGAGCCGCTCGACGGAGTGACCGGCGTCGACCTGGAGCTCGGCGTGATGACACCGGAGCAGCGCTCCGGGCTCAAGGACACGCTCAGCCAGGGTCACGCCCAGCGCGAGATCACCTTCGCCCAGCCAGGCTCCCTCACCAAGGTGTTCGCGATCGCCAGCGGCAAGGGCGGCGTCGGCAAGTCGTCGGTGACCGTCAACCTGGCCCTCGCGATGGCCAAGCAGGGCCTGAAGGTCGGTGTCGTCGACGCAGACATCTACGGCCACTCGGTGCCCGCAATGCTTGGCGTGGCCGACTCCCGGCCCACCCAGGTCGACGACCTGATCATGCCGGTGCCCACCGCGAGCGGGGTCTCGGTGATCTCGATCGGGATGCTCAAGCCACGCCGCGACCAGGTGGTCGCGTGGCGCGGGCCGATGCTCGACCGCGCGCTGGTGCAGATGCTCGCCGACGTCTACTGGGGCGACCTCGACGTTCTCCTGCTCGACCTGCCGCCCGGCACGGGTGACATGGCGATCTCGCTCGGGCAGCACCTGCCCGGCGCCGAGGTCGTCGTCGTCACGACGCCGCAGGAGGCCGCGGCCGAGGTCGCCGAGCGCGCCGGCACGATGGCCTCGATGATGCACCAGCGGGTGGTCGGCGTCGTCGAGAACATGAGCTACCTGTCGTGCCCCCACTGCCTGGAGAAGGGCGAGGACCACCGGCTCGAGATCTTCGGCGCCGGCGGTGGCGACCGGGTGGCGGCGACCCTGTCGCAGCGCTTCGGCTACGACGTACCCGTCATCGGCCGGATCCCGCTCGACCCGTCCCTGCGCGAGGGCGGCGACGCCGGCAAGCCGATCGTCGAGTCCGACCCCACCGCGCCCGGCGCCACCGTGCTCACCGGCATCGCGGAGTCCCTGGCCGGCCGCGGCCGCGGTCTGGCGGGCATGCAGCTGGGGCTGACCCCGAGCAACAAGCTCTAGGCTCCCACCCATGACGGGGGTCCGGCCGCTGCTGATCGGCGACATCGGGTTCGGTGAGCTGGTCGTCATCGCGTTCGTCGCGATCCTGGTCTTCGGGCCCGACAAGCTGCCCGTGCTCGCCAAGCAGGCCGGGCAGATGGCGCGCAAGGTGCGCGACTTCGCGACCTCGGCACGCGACGAGCTGCGCAGCGAGCTCGGCGAGGAGTACGCCGACCTGGAGCTGCGAGACCTCGACCCGCGCACGATCGTCCGCAAGCACATCATCGAGGCGATGGAGGCGGGCGACGAGGACGAGCCCCGGCGGCGCACCGGTCAGCGGCCGCTCGCCGCCGGTGAGGTGCCGCCCTACGACGCGGAGAGCACGTAGGCGTCAGCCCCGGCTCTGCACCGCCGCGAGGGCGTCGAAGCCGACCAGCACGACCCGATCGCCGCCGCTGAGCAGCTCCACGAAGTCGCCGCCGACCCGACGCAGCGAGCCGTCCCGCGACGAGCCGTCGCGCAGGTGCAGCACGCAGCGCTGGCCGGAGTCGCCCAGGCGGCGCAGCGCCGACCCCAGCCCGAGCCGGGCGACCGGTGACCAGGCCACCTCGGGCACCGACCGGTCGGCGGCGCCGCGCACCACACCGACCGCGGCGAGGACGACGATCCAGTCCTGCGCAGCCCCGGAGAGCAGGCACCACCCGTCCGCCACCCGGTCGAGCCGGCCGGACACCGGGCCGACGCCGAGCACGTCGAGAGTGACCTCGCACTCGACCGACGCCATCAGGCGGCTGGCCAGCGTGACCTGCCGGTACTCCGCCCGGCTCCGGTCGGCGAGCTCCGGCTCCCGCTCCGCGTCGTACAGCGCCTCGGCCCGGCCCTCGAGGTCGTCGAACAGCGCGAAGAGCTCGTCCTCCCAAGACATGGCGGCACCCTAGGCCAGGCGGGGGCGCTGCCCGACGTCTGCGGCCTCAGCGGCTCACTTTCTCGTGACCTCGGCTGAACCGCCGGACCACCCGGCGAAGCGTGCGATCCTGGAGACGGGAGAGCTCGGCATGATTGCTCCGGCGGCCCGCTTGCTGGGCGGGGTGAGCGTGGCACTGCTGGCCTTCGCGTGCAGGAGCCCGCCTCGCCGAGAGAGCATCAGTCGTCCGGAACTGAGACCGTTGAGGAGGCCCCAGCCGCCACCGGCACGCTAGCTATCGCTGCGACGGCGGCAACTCCGGCGGCGCAGGCACCACCGACCAGCTGCCCAACGAAGCGTTCGGCGGTCCGGGCGACGACCACCTGACCGGAGATCTGGGCAACGACCGCATCGACGGCGGCACCGGTACCGACGAGGGCCACGGCGGTCACGAAGACGGGCGGACGACTGGATCGAGTCCTTGGAACGCACGATGGGCCAGACATCGTTCTGAGGTCGCGGCTGAGTCGAGACGCCGACGAGGCCGGAAGCACGCACTCGCATCGAGGCACTCACGGCTCGACTCTGCGCTGAGGCCGGCACCGGCCGACCTCGGCAAAGGTTCCGCCTGTGGAAGAAGTCTTGACGCTCCCATCAACCACGCGTTGACTGAAGTAAACAGAAGCAAACGCAAGGGTTCTCTCGGGATGATCGACCTCACGCTCGCCAGCCGCGCCCGCTGCCTCCTGGTCTGGCTCGCGGTCACGGGCGCCGCGGCGCTGACCATCGCGTGGGCGGCTCCGGACCTGCGTGCGGCGCCGTCCGCGTCATCGTTCGACCAGCTGGTCGTCGGAGCGGCCGCAGCGGCGCTGGTGGCGTGTGCGTCCTGGGCCTGGGTCGTCGCCGGGATCGTCGTGGGGCAGGCCCTCGTCGGTCGGCCCCGCGCGACCGCTCCAGGCGTGCCGCACTGGCTCCGGGCCTTCGTGCTTCTCGCCTGCGGCCTCGTCGTCGTCAGCGGCGCCGCGGCCCAGGCCGCGGACGGTGGTGACGGCGGGCGGCCGGACCCGCGCGAGGTGCTCGCCGGACTGCCGCCGCCCGAACGCGTGCTCGGCGGGCTCCGGCCGGTCCCCACGGCTCCCGAGCCGACCCACCGGCTGCACGTCGTCCGCACGGGCGACACGCTGTGGGACATCGCCGCGGCGGACCTGGGCGAGACGGCCGGCGACGAGCGGGTCACCGCCCACTGGCACCGGATCCACCGGCTGAACCACGCCGTCATCGGCTCCGACCCCGACCTCATCCACCCCGGACAGCAGCTCCGGATGCCCACCCCGCAGCAAGACCGATGAGAGGAGCCGTCATGTCCCCGTTCTCCGACGAGGTCGTCCCGATCCGCGTCCCGGTTCCGGTCGCGATCACCCAGGGCACCCTCGCCCTGGACCTGCAGCCGCGCCTCGAGCCACCCCCGGCCTCCGTCGTACCGATCGGGCGGCACCGGCGGCACAGCGTCGAGGAGTGGGCCCGGCGGTTCGTGCAGGCCGCCGTCGAGATCGTCGGCGGTGACCGACCGCCGAGCCAGCTGCTGCGGTGGACCACCCGGACCGTCTACGCCGACCTCGAGCGCCGGGCCCTGCTCGTGGCCCGGGCCGGCGGTCACCTACCCGGGCAGGGCCGGGTGCAGCCGGTCACGCCGCGGGTGCGCAGCGTGCACGCGTCGTTCATCTCACCCGAGGTGGTCGAGGCCAGCGTGCACGCGGCCTACGGCCCCCGGTC
The DNA here is from genome assembly GCA_035710425.1 of Nocardioides sp. Classification (GTDB taxonomy): domain Bacteria; phylum Actinomycetota; class Actinomycetes; order Propionibacteriales; family Nocardioidaceae; genus Nocardioides. Next base: position 2,522 of record DASTDJ010000142.1, on the reverse strand, counting down.
CCGCGCCGTCGCCGCTCGCTTCGAGCTGCGCCAGAACCGCTGGGTGTGTACGGCGCTCGAGTTCGCCTAGCCGCTGGCGCGCGCGGTGAGACCGGTGGGCCCACCGGGTGCGCCGTGGCACTTCTTGTACTTCTTGCCCGAGCCACAGGGGCAGAGCGCGTTGCGCCCGACGTTGGCGTAGGGGTCGTCGGCGCTCTTGGTGACCGTGCCGCCACGGACCTCCACCTCACCCTGTTCGGTGGGAGCGGAGTAGGAGAGCTTCTGCGGGCGCGACGGTGCCTCGAGCCCCTTGGCGCGGATGTGCGGCGTCTCCTGGCCGGCGACCACCGCGGCCATGTCGCGGCGCATCGGCTCCTCGACCTCGACCTCTTCCTCCTCATCCTCTTCCGCCTCGTCGTCGACCTGGACCTCGAGGTTGAACAGGAAGCCGACCGCCTCCTCCTTGATGCCGTCCATCATCGCGGCGAACATGTCGAAGCCCTCGCGCTGGTACTCGACCAGTGGGTCGCGCTGGGAGTAGGCGCGGAGGTAGATGCCCTCGCGGAGGTAGTCCATCTCGTAGAGGTGCTCGCGCCACTTGCGGTCGAGCACGGAGAGCAGCACGCGACGCTCGAGCTCGCGGATGACTTCCTCGCCGACCTCGGCCTCGCGGTTGTCGTAGGCCGCGTGGGCGTCCTTCTTCAGCGCCTCGATCAGCTCCTCGCGGTCGAGGTTGCCGCGCCCGCCGGCCTCCTTCTCGAGGGTCTCGTGGGACAGCGAGATCGGCCAGATCTGCCCGAGGTCGGTCCACAGCTGCTCGAGGTCCCACTCCTCGGAGAACTCCAGCAGCGAGCCGGTGACGTAGCCGGTGACGACGTCGTCGATGAAGGTGCGGATCTGCTCCTCGAGGTCGGCGCCCTCGAGCACCTCGCGGCGCTCGGCGTAGATGACCTGGCGCTGGCGGTCCATCACGTCGTCGTACTTGAGGACGTTCTTGCGGGACTCGAAGTTCTGCGACTCGACCTGGCCCTGGGCGTTGGCGATCGCGGAGGTGACCCGCTTGTTCTCGATCGGGACGTCGTCGGGGATCTTGAGCACCTGGAGCACCCGGTCGACCCACTCGGACTTGAAGAGCCGCATCAGCTCGTCCTCGAGGGACAAGTAGAAGCGGGACTCCCCCGGGTCGCCCTGACGGCCGGACCGGCCGCGGAGCTGGTTGTCGATCCGGCGAGACTCGTGCCGCTCGGTGCCGATCACGTAGAGGCCGCCGAGCTCCTTGACCTCGTCGTGCTCGCTGGCCACCTGGGCCTGGATCTCCTCGACCATGCCGGGCCAGGCGGCGTCGTAGTCCTCGGCGTTCTCGACCGGGTCGAGGCCCTTCTTGCGCAGCTCCTGGTCGGCCAGGAAGTCGACCGAGCCGCCGAGCATGATGTCGGTGCCTCGACCGGCCATGTTGGTGGCCACCGTGACCGCGCCCTTGTGGCCGGCCAGGGCGACGACCTTCGCCTCGTCGGCGTGCACCTTCGCGTTGAGCACCGTGTGCGGGACGCCCTTCTTCTTGAGCAGGCCCGACAACAGCTCGGACTTCTCCACCGAGACGGTGCCGACGAGCATCGGCTGGCCCTTGGCGTGCCGCTCGGCGATGTCGTCGACGACCGCGGCGTACTTGGCCTCCTCGGTGCGGTAGACCAGGTCTGCCTGGTCGGCGCGGACCATCGGCTTGTTGGTCGGGATCGGCACCACACCGAGCTTGTAGATCTTGTCGAACTCGCTGGCCTCGGTCATCGCCGTGCCGGTCATGCCGGAGAGCTTGTCGTAGAGGCGGAAGTAGTTCTGCAGCGTCACCGTGGCGAGGGTTTGGTACTCCTCGCGGACGGTGACGCCCTCCTTGGCCTCGATGGCCTGGTGCAGGCCGTCGTTGTAGCGCCGACCGGCCAGCATCCGGCCGGTGTGCTCGTCGACGATGAGCACCTCGCCCTCCATGACGACGTACTCCTTGTCGTTGTGGAAGAGCTCCTTGGCCTTGATCGAGTTGTTGAGGAACGAGATGAGCGGGGTGTTGGCCGCCTCGTAGAGGTTCTCGATGCCGAGGTGGTCCTCGACGCGGGTGATGCCCGGCTCCAGCACGGAGATGGTGCGCTTCTTCTCGTCGACCTCGTAGTCGACGTCGCGCTCCAGTGTGCGGGCGATCTTCGCGAACTCGCCGTACCACTGGACCTCGTCCTGGGTCGGGCCGCTGATGATGAGCGGGGTCCGGGCCTCGTCGATGAGGATCGAGTCGACCTCGTCGACGATCGCGAAGTTGTGGCCGCGCTGGACGCAGTCCTCGATGGTGCTGGCCATGTTGTCGCGCAGGTAGTCGAACCCGAGCTCGTTGTTGGTGCCGTAGGTGACGTCGCAGCTGTAGGCCTCGCGCCGGGCGTCGGGCCGCATCTGCGGCAGGATCACCCCGGTCGTCAGGCCGAGGAAGTGGTGGACACGGCCCATCCACTCGGCGTGATACTTGGCGAGGTAGTCGTTGACTGTGACGACGTGGACGCCCT
>DASTDJ010000141.1:0-22414 GCA_035710425.1 Nocardioides sp. | reverse complement strand
CTGCGAGATCGTGGCCGCGGTGAACCGGGGGGACGCGGGGCTGCGGGTCGCGGCCGGGGTCAACACCGGCCGGGTGGTGGCCGGCTCGATCGGCGGTGCGGGGCGGCTCAACTTCAGCGTGATCGGGGACGCCGTCAACGTGGCCGCCCGGGTCGAGGCGGCCACACGGCAGACCGGCGACGACGTGCTCTTCACGGAGGCGACCAGGCGGCTCCTGCTCCGCCGGGTCCCGGTGGTCTCCCGCGGGACGGTGCCGCTCAAGGGCAAGGCGCAGCCGCTGGAGGTGTTCGCGCCGCTGGCGCTGGTCGGGGAGGGGCTCGCCCACCCGGTGGGGCGACGCCCCGAGAAAGGCTGACCAAACAGTCGTCACCCTGCGACAGGCTCGCCCCGGCAGGTCACACTGGTCACATGCGCATCGGCACCTGGAACCTCGCGGGCCGGTGGTCCGACGCGCGCGCGGAGTTCCTCACCTCGCTCGAGTGCGACCTCCTGCTGCTGACCGAGGTCCACCACGAGACCCGGCTGCCCGGGATGCGGGGGCGGACGACGTACGGGCTGATGGCGCCGGACCGGTTCTGGGCAGGGGTGTTCAGCACCGGCGCCCAGATCGGGTACCCCGACCCGCACCCGGCGGCGGCCATGGCCGTGGTCGATGGCGTGACCTGCTGCAGCTCGGTGCTGCCGTGGCGGTCGTGCGGGACCGGTCACCCGTGGGTGGGGGAGCGGCACGCGGACAAGACGGCGCAGGCCGTGGCGCCGATCGCCCGGCTGCGGTCACCGGTGATCTGGGGTGGCGACTGGAACCACGCGCTCGAGGGCACCGACCACGTCGGCAGCCGTGAGGGGCGCGGCCACATCTTCGCGGTCCTCGACGCGCTGGGGCTCCAGGTGCCGACCGCGGACCTCGATGCCCACCGCGGCGAGCGGAGCGTCGACCACATCGCGTTCCCCAAGGACTGGGTGGTCGTCAGCGCCGACCAAGTCCCGGCCGTCGAAGGGAGCAAGCGGCTCTCCGACCACGATGCGTACGTCGTCGAGCTCGAGGCCTGACTCTGGGGCGGGTCGTCAGGACCGCACGCCGTTGAGGCGGAACAGCAGCCAGATGGTGGCGTCCGCGATCTTCTGCACCGCCGAGTCCGCAGCCCGGGAGACCTGTACGGGCATCGCTTCCACCTCCTCCGTCGTCGTCTGTACAGACTGAGACGGCGCCGGAGACTCATCGGTTGCGGGAGGCGGGATCAGGCCAGGTCGGGATGCGCCCGTCCGGCGACGAGCGGCAGGTCGACGTACGTCCTCACACCGGGTGCCGCGGCGCAGACCGCCGGGATCGAGTTCACGCAGTGCATGGCGGTGACCACGATGCCGGGGTTGCGCTGCCACCCCTCTTCCACGGTGGCCGGCTGCCATCCCTTGATCGTGACGAACGTGTCCGGGTCGCCGCGGACCTCGACCTCGAAACGCTCTCCCTCGGGCCCGAAGGTCCAGGCGGGCTCCAGGTGCTCCTCGCCCATCAGCCAGTTGACGGCGACCCGCACCACGACCTCGTCGCGCACCACGGCGTCCCAGACGAAGCGCTGCCCGGCCACCTGGCCGGGTTCGATCACGCCGATGGGGGAGTCGATCGGAGCGGTGGCCACCGCCAGCTCCAGATCGGCACGGATCTCCGCGTCGGGGGAGAAGCCGAGCACGTCGACGCACATGCGCACCGACCGTTCGAAGCCGGCGGAGAGCAGGCCCAGCATCGGGCCCGACCTCGCTTCCTCGGGGGTGGCACCGAAGGCCATGATGTGGCGGACCACGTCGGGGGCGTCGTAGCTGCGGATGTCGGAGAACTCCTCACCCCTGACGAACCGCACGCCCGAGGTGAGGGCCGAGAACATCAAGGGGTGCAGGTCGGGGATCCCGCCCGGGTTGACCCCGGTGCCGTGCAGGGTGCTGCCCCCTTCCTGACAGGCCTCCTCGAGCACCGCCCGCTGCCTGGCCCCGGGGTAGATCCACGCCACCGGCGTCACGACGTTCTTGCCGGAGCGGAGCAGCGCCGTGACGTCCTCGATGTCGGTCACCAGCGGCGAGTAGACGACGCAGTCGGCGTCGAGGGCGAGGATCTTCTCCTTGCTGGTCGTGGCGGTCACGCCGATGGGCTCCAGCCCGACGAGCGTCCCCACGTCGGCGTCGTCCTTCTCGTCCGAGTGCACGTAGCACCCGGCGAGGTCGAGCTCGGGATGCAGGAGGATCCCCTCGATGGCGGCGCGGCCGACGCCGCCGGTGGCCCACTGCACGACGCGGATCGACATGGGGGTGACGGTAGCGACCGCTGGTCTTCGACCCGGGGGACTGCCAGTACAGTGAGCGTCTCCCCACCCCGGCTTGGCAAAGGACCCCGAGAAGCGCCCGATGGACGGCTCTCAAAGTAGTCACCCGCACGTGTGGCGCCTGGGCATCGAAGGCCGCCGATGACGCCCTGGATCCTGCTCGGCGTGTCGGCGCTGCTGATCGCGATCTGCGGTGTGTTCGTCGCCGCGGAGTTCGCGTTCGTGACCGTCGACCGCAAGCAGGTCGAGCGCGCGGCCGAGCAGGGCGATGCGGCGGCCCGGGGCGTGCTCGAGGCGATCCGCTCGCTCTCGAACCAGCTCTCCGGAGCCCAGGTCGGGATCACGGTCACCAACCTCGGCATCGGCTTCCTCGCCGAGCCGGCCATCGCCCAGCTCGTCGACGACCCGCTGGAGGCGATCGGGCTGCCCGAGGGGGCTGTGCACCCGACGGCGCTCGCGATCGGCCTGGGGCTGAGCACCTTCCTGACCATGCTCTTCGGCGAGCTCGTGCCCAAGAACCTCGCCGTCGCGCTGCCCATGGCCACCGCTCGGGTCACCCAGCGGCCGATGCGCCTGTTCACCTCCCTCAACCGGGTGCCGATCCGGCTGCTCAACGGCTCGGCGAACGCCGTCGTACGCCGGTTGGGTCTGGAGCCCCAGGAGGAGCTGCGTTCAGCGCGCAGCTCCACCGAGCTCGCCTCGCTGATCTCGCGGTCGGCCGACGTGGGCACCTTGGACCCCGACACCGCCGAGCTGATGGAACGCTCGGTGGAGTTCGGCACCCGCACCGCCGGCGAGATCATGACGCCCCGCGTGCGGACGCGCAGCCTGGAGGTCAACGACCGGGCGCTCGCGGTGATCGAGCTGGCCCGGGAGACGGGGCACTCGCGGTTCCCCGTGCTCGACGACGACGACACCGTGGTCGGCACGGTGCACGTGAAGAACGCGGTGGCCCTCCCGGTCCACGAGCGGTCCACCACCAAGGTCAAGCACCTGATGTCCAAGCCGATCGTGGTGCCCGACTCGCTGCGGCTCGACCCTCTCCTGGCGCTGCTCCGCAAGGACGGCTTCCAGCTCGCGGTCGTGCTCGACGAGTACGGCGGGCACGCCGGCATCGTCACCCTCGAGGACGTGATCGAGGAGATCGTCGGTGACATCGCCGACGAGCACGACCGGCTCGGCGCCCGGGCTCGGCAGCGGCGGGACGGCAGCTGGGCGCTCTCCGGCCTCCTCCGGCCGGACGAGGTCGAGGACCTCACCGGGATCGAGCTCCCGGAGAGCGAGGACTACGACACGATCGCGGGTCTCGTGCTCAAGATGCTCGGCCGGGTCCCCGAGCCCGGCGACCTCGCCGAGGTGCCGGTGCCCGACCGCAGCGATCCCGACGAGCCACGCGAGCGGCTCGCGGTGCTGACCGTCGAGTACATGGACGGGCTCCGGGTCGACCGCGTCGTGCTCAGCCTGCTCGACGGCCCCGAGGACGTGCGATGAACGCCCCCACCGCTATCGGCGTCGCGCTGTTGCTGCTGCTCGGCAACGCCTTCTTCGTCGGGTCGGAGTTCGCGATGATCTCCGCCCGTCGCAGCCAGATCGAACCGCGCGCCGAGGCGGGCTCGCGGATGGCCAAGCTGGCGCTGCGCTCGATGGAGAACATCTCCTTGGTGATCGCGGTCAACCAGCTCGGGATCACCGTGTGCTCCCTGCTCCTGGGCGCCGTGGGTGAGCCGGCGGTCGCCCACCTCATCGACCCGGTGCTCGAGGCCATGAACGTGCCGGAGTCGCTGCTGCACCCGATCGCGTTCGCGATCGCACTGGCGGTCATCGTCTACCTGCACGTGGTGCTCGGCGAGATGATCCCCAAGAACATCGCGCTGGCGGGGCCGGACCGAGCCGCGCTCGTGCTGGCACCGGCCATCTGGGGCTTCGTCACGGTGCTGCGTCCGGTCGTGGTGGTCATCAACCTGGTCGCCTCCGGGGTCCTCCGGCTCGTCGGCGTGAAGCTCCAGGACGAGGTCAGCAGCTCCTACACGCGCGAGGAGGTCGCCGCCCTGGTGGAGGAGTCCCGCGGCGAGGGCCTGATCGAGGAGGAGGAGTACGACCGGCTCGCCGGCGCACTCGGCTTCACCGAGAAGACCGTGTCCACGGTGCTCATGCCGCCGCACACGTTGACCAACGTGCTGCGCGGCTCCACCCCGGCCGACGTCGAGGCGCTGTGCGCGGCCACCGGCTTCAGCAGGTTCCCGGTCACGGCCGACGACGGCGAGCTGCTCGGCTACCTGCACATCAAGGACGTCCTCGAGACCGAGGAGCGGCGCCGGGTCGCCCCGATCGAGGACAAGTGGATCCGACCGTTCGCGACCGTCGGCAACGACGAACCACTGCACGAAGCGCTCGAGACCCTGCAGCGCAGGGGCTCCCACCTGGCCCGGGTGGTCGACGCCGACGGAGCCACCCTCGGACTGGTCACCATGGAGGACGTCATCGAGGAGCTGGTCGGGGAGATCCGGGACGCCGCCCACCTCGAGGAATCCAGCTAGAGCGTGCTCTTTCCGCTGGACCGGGCGTCCCTCCACGGTGGATGGGGGCCGCCGACTAAGGTGCGACCGTGGCAGCAGACGACGAGACGCGCACCCATCGGGTGTGGACGCTGCCCAACCTGCTGAGCGCCCTACGGCTGGCCGGCGTACCGCTGTTCCTGTGGCTGGTCCTCGGGCCCGAGGAGGACGCGTGGGCCCTCGTGGTCCTGATGGTCGCCGGCATCACGGACTTCCTCGACGGCTGGCTGGCGCGCAAGCTCAACCAGCAGACGGTCGTGGGCCAGATCCTCGACCCGGTGGCGGACCGGCTCTACATCCTGGCGGTGGTCCTCGGCCTCGCGCTGCGCGAGATCATCCCGTGGTGGATGGCGATCTCGCTGCCGCTGCGTGACCTGTTGATGTGGGGCCTGGTGCCGTTGCTGCGCACCCGCGGCTACAGCGCGCTGCCGGTGCACTTCCTCGGCAAGGCCGCGACGTTCAACCTGCTCTACGCGTTCCCGTTGCTCCTGCTCGGCGACGGCGACGGCGTGGTCGCCACCCTGGCGCAGGTCTTCGGGTGGGCGTTCGCACTGTGGGGCATCGGCCTCTACTGGTGGGCGGGCGTGCTCTACGCCTGGCAGGTGCGCAAGCTGCTGGCCACGACCGAACGCCGGGCTGCGGTGCCCGATGCCTGAGCAGCCACCGACCGAGGAGCGGGTCGACCTGCCGGCCAGGGTCACCATGCCCTTGCTGACCCTGATCACCCAGCAGTCGCTCGACGAGGACTACCAGCAGGCCGCCGAACGCCGCCAGGCGGGGCTCGCCGGCCCGAGGGCCGGTCGGCCCTGGGTGACCGCCGCAGTCGTGGTCGCGGTGTTCGGGGTGCTGGTGTCCACGGCCGCCGTACAGACCTCACGCAACGCCGACGTCGACGACGCGGGCCGGGCCACCCTGATCGAGCGGATCGAGAACCAGCGCGACCGCGTGTCCCGGCAGCAGGACCGGATCGCCCGGCTGCGCAGCCGCAACAGCGCGGTCGGCGACCAGCTCACCACTCTCACCGCGAGCGTCGAGGCGGTCGGGGCCCGACTCGCGCGGCTCCGGGTCTCCACCGGTTTCGTCGCCGTCGAGGGAGAAGGTGTCCGGGTCAGCGTCGACGACGCCGACACGGGGGACCCCAACGGCATCGTCCGCGACAACGACCTGGCGCTACTGGTCAATGGGCTCTGGAGCGCGGGGGCGGAGGCGATCAGCGTCAACGGCCAGCGGATCACCGCGATGACGAGCATCCGGACGTCCGGGCGCGCGATCGAGGTCAACAGCGTGGGGATCGCGCCGCCCTACACGGTCCTCGCCATCGGCGACCGCAGCTCGCTCCAGGCCGACTTCTTCGACACGACCAGCGGGCTGGCCTTCGACGGCCTGACCCGGCGCTACGGCATGACGTTCGACATGGACAATGAGGACCAACTCTCACTCCCAGCGGCTTCCAGCCAGCTGCTGCGACTGCGCTCGGTCAGGGCCGGCGTGGAGGGTGAGGAACACGAGCCGGCCCCCGGGGAGGAACCAGAGTGATCGCCATCCTCGGCCTGCTCGTGGGCATCCTGCTGGGGTTCGTCTTCCAGCCGGACGTGCCGATCGGGCTCGAGCCCTACCTGCCGATCGCGGTGGTGGCCGCCCTCGACGCGGTGTTCGGCGGGCTGCGCGCCTACCTCGACGGCATCTTCGACGACAAGGTGTTCGTGGTCTCGTTCGTCAGCAACGTCGTGATCGCGGCCGGCATCGTCTACGTCGGCGACCAGCTGGGCGTCGGCGGTCAGCTGTCGACCGGGGTCATCGTGGTCCTCGGCATCCGGATCTTCTCCAACGTCGCGGCCATCCGGAGGCATCTCTTCCATGCCTGATCCCGGCGTCCCCGAGGAGAGGCCCAGCGGCCGCCAGCAGCTGCTGACCGCCCTGCGCCGCCCGGGCCGGCGGCAGGTCGTGGTGGCCCTGCTGCTGGCGCTCGTCGGCTTCGCCGGTGTCACCCAGGTGCGCAGCAACGACGTGGACGACACCTTCGCCGGCCTGCGCGAGCAGGACCTGATCGACATCCTCAACGGGCTCGCGGGCACCACCCAACGGGCCCAGACCGAGATCGGGCGCCTCGAGCGCACCCGCGACGACCTGCTCTCCGACACCGACCAACGCGAGGCGGCGCTGGAACAGGCGCAGTCGGAGGCGAACACGCTGAGCATCCTGGCCGGGCTGGTGCCGGTGACCGGGCCGGGGATCCGGGTGACGGTCACCGAGGTGAGCGACCAGGTGAAGCTCGACACGTTGCTCGACACGGTGCAGGAGCTGCGCACCAGCGACGCCGAGGCGATGCAGATCAACGGTGAGGTCAGGGTCGTGGCGCAGACCTCGTTCGAGGACACGGAGGGCGGCTTCCTCGTCGACGGGAAGCTGGTGGAGCCGCCGTACGTCATCGACGTGATCGGCGAGCCGGACGCACTGGACGAGGCGCTCACCTTCGGGTTGGGACCGGCCTACCAGGTCAAGGAGGACGGCGGCGAGATGGAGGTCGACCAGCTGCGATCGCTCGACATCGAGTCGGTCGTCGACCCGAGAGGAACCGAGTTCGCCGCGCCGCAGTAGTCTGCCGCCGGATCACTGTCGACCCGAGGAGACGAGCTTTGTACCCCGAGGACCTGAAATACACCGCCGAGCACGAGTGGCTGCGTTCCCCGGGTGAGCACGAGGGGGCGGTGCGGGTCGGCATCACCGACTACGCCCAGGACGCGCTCGGCGACATCGTCTACGTGTCACTGCCGGAGGTGGGCGACAGCCTCACCGCCGGCAGCACCTGCGGCGAGCTGGAGTCGACCAAGTCGGTGAGCGACATCTATGCCCCGGTGGGCGGTGAGGTCGTGGCCCGCAACGAGGCGCTCGACGCGACGCCCGAGCTGGTCAACAACGACCCGTACGGCGGCGGTTGGCTGTTCGAGGTGGTGCCCACCGATCCGGCCGAGCTCGACGGGCTGATGACCTCCGACGCGTACGCCTCGTCGCTCGACACCTGAGCTTTCCTACCTCTTGGTGTGCTTGGGTCCCGGGGCTACGCGCGGCTGGTAGGTTCGGAGGAACCATCAACCTCAGCCCGGCCTTGAGGGTTTTCGGCAGGCCATGATGGTGGGGACGACCGGACCGGAGGATGCACTGATGCCGTTCTGCACTGCGTGTGGCAAGCAGAACCCCGACGACGCCCGCTTCTGCTCACAGTGCGGCACCCGCCTGGTGGTCGCCGGCCCGGCCAGCGCCGAGCCCAGCGGCGAGGCGACCGCGACCATCCAGATCGGCCAGGGCGCGGACAAGGTCGAGACCTCCGACCGCGCTCTCAATCCCGTCGACGCCGCGGCGGTCGACGCGCTGCCCGTCGGGCACGCGCTGCTCGTCGTACAGAAGGGGCCGGGGGCGGGCAGCCGCTTCCTGCTCGACCAGGACGTCGTCAACGCCGGTCGTCATCCCGAGAGCGAGATCTTTCTCGACGACGTCACGGTGTCGCGGCGCCATGCGGTCTTCAACCGCGACGGGGACCAGTTCACGGTCAGCGACGTCGGTAGCCTCAACGGCACCTACGTCAACCGCGACCGGATCGAGAAGGTGCAGCTCACCGACGGGGACGAAGTACAGATCGGGAAGTACCGGCTGGTCTTCTTCGCCGGGCACGAGAGCGCCTGAGACCTTGGCCAGCCTGCCGGAATCGGGCTCGGCACGGGCGCGGATGAACATCGGCCAGGTGTTGGACGAGCTGCGGAAGGACTTCCCGACCGTCACCATCCCGAAGATCCGCTTCCTCGAGGACAAGGGACTGATCAAGCCCGAGCGCACTCCCGCCGGCTACCGGAAGTTCTCGACCGAGGACGTCGAGCGACTGCGCTACGTGCTGCGGATGCAGCGCGACCACTACCTGCCCCTGAAGGTGATCGGCGAGCACCTCGACGCCATCGACCGCGGGCTGGAGCCGCCGCCGATCGAGCCCGTCGTGCCGACGGTGCCGAAGGTCGCGCTGGCCGCCGACGGGCTGCCCAGCGCCGAGTCCTTCAGCAGGCGCGACAACCTGCGGCTCTCGCGCAAGGAGCTGCTGAAGATCGCGGAGATCTCCGAGGAGCTGCTCGACCAGCTCGAGCAGTTCGCCCTCATCAGCCCCCGCGCCGGCACCGGCCACTACGACACCGACGCGCTGGTGATCGCGCGGACCGCGCGCGAGCTGGCCGACTTCGGCCTCGAGCCCCGGCACCTGCGCGCCTTCAAGACCGCCGCCGACCGCGAGGTGGGGCTGGTCGAGCAGGTCGTGGCACCGTTGCGCGGCGGCCGCGACACCGCCGCCCAGGCCCGCGCCGAGGAGGCCATGAGCGAGATCGCCGCTCTGTCGGTGCGGCTTCACGCCACCCTGGTCAAGTCGGGCCTGCGTCGCTGATCGGACTGCCGTTTGGTCACCAACGGCAGGAAATCGGGGTCGAGAGCTGTCGTTGGTGACCAAACGGCAATCCCGCGAGCAGGACCGGGTCGGTGGTGCCGTGGTGCGGTGTAGCCTCGAAGCGTGCGGGAAGTCGATGTGATGGGTGTCAGGGTGGAGATGCCCTCGAACCAGCCGATCGTGCTGCTGCGCGAGGTGTCGGGGGAGCGCTACCTGCCGATCTGGATCGGGGCCGTGGAGGCGACGGCGATCGCGTTCGCGCAGCAGGGAGTGGTCCCGCCGCGGCCGTTGACGCACGACCTGATGAAGGACGTGCTGGAGGCCACCGGCAACGAGCTCACCGAGGTGCGGATCACCGACGTGAAGGACGGGGTCTTCTTCGCGACCCTGGTCTTCGGGTCCGGCGCCGAGGTCAGCGCCCGCCCGTCCGACTCCATCGCGCTCGCGCTGCGAACGGGCACCACGATCTTCTGCGCGGAGGACGTGCTCGACGAGGCCGGCCTCGCCGTACCCGCCGAGCAGGAGGACGAGGTCGAGCGGTTCCGGGAGTTCCTCGACCACGTGACGCCGGAGGACTTCGAGCGCACCGACGGATAGCCTCACCCTCAAGTTGAGGTTGAGAGTTGCGACACACCCTCGCTTGTCTTTGACCACCCTCGGCTCGGGCCGTACCTTGAAGTGTCTCTGTTGTAACTCCACCGCTGTGGTTGTCCCCAAGCCGGGGCCGCCCGTCCTTCCCCGGGGTTACGGTTTGCGGAGTAGACCCACGGAGGACCGTGTGAACGAGCAGAAGCCGGACGCAGGCAGCGGCCACGAGGCCGCGCGGGCCGCCGGGGAGGCCGAGGAGCAGGGACTGCTCTTCACCGACGACGTCTCGCCGCTGCCCAGCGACCTGGGGTACCGCGGCCCGACCGCCTGCAACGCAGCAGGCATCACCTACCGGCAGCTCGACTACTGGGCCCGCACGGGTCTGATCGAGCCCACGGTCCGCGGCGCCACCGGCTCCGGGTCGCAGCGTCTCTACTCCTTCCGCGACATCCTGATCCTGAAGGTGATCAAGCGGCTGCTGGACGCCGGCATCTCGCTGCAGCAGATCCGCACCGCGGTCTCCCACCTGCGTGAGCGGGGCACCGACGACCTGACCCGGGTCACCCTGATGAGCGACGGCGCCTCGGTCTACGAGTGCACGAGCAACGACGAGGTGATCGACCTCCTGCAGGGCGGCCAAGGCGTGTTCGGCATCGCCATCGGCGGGGTGTGGCGCGAGATCGAGGGCACCCTCGCCGAGCTTCCGAGCGAGCGCACCACCACTGCGGAGGCCGGACCTGCCGAGGGCGACGAGCTGGCCGCACGGCGCGCAGCCCGAGGTGCCTGAGCACGACCGTCCGCGTCACCCGACCCGCACCCGGTCGTCGCCCGTCGCCAACGGACGGAGTAAGCGAAGCGAACTCCGACGGTGGTTGAGGTGCGAGCGTCAGCGAGCCTCGAAACCCGACGGGTCAGCGCTTGATAGGCTCGTCGTGCCGACGATCCCGCGCGGGAGAGTCTTCGCCCGGCGACGTTGCCGGGACGAAGCGCCGAAGGGGCAATTCCTCCCCGGAACCTCTCAGGCGCAAGGACTGCGTGGACCAGGCAACTCTGAAGCCCCTGGTGGGCGACAGAGGGGGAGGCGAATCGATCGACCGATCAGAGGAGCCTTCGTTGTCGGACCATCCCACGCTGGCCGAGCTCGACGCGGCGATGCCGTTCGCCGACCGGCACATCGGGCTACGGCCCGACGACATCACCACGATGCTGGAGCGGCTGGGCTTCGACTCGCTCGAGGACCTGATGGCGGCCGCGGTGCCCGGAGGCATCCGGTCCGCTGACGAGCTCGACCTTCCGAGGCCGCTGACCGAGGAGGCGACCGCCCGCGAGCTGCGGCAGCTGGCCGCCGCCAACCGGCCGGGCGAGGCCATGATCGGCCTCGGCTACCACGCCACGCTCACCCCGCCGGTGATCCGGCGCAACGTCCTCGAGGACCCGAGCTGGTACACCGCGTACACGCCGTACCAGCCGGAGATCAGCCAGGGCCGCCTCGAGGCGCTGCTGAACTTCCAGACCGTCGTCGGCGACCTCACCGGGCTGCCGACCGCCAACGCCTCGCTGCTCGACGAGGCCACCGCCGCGGCAGAGGCGATGACACTGGTACGCCGCGCCAAGAAGCAGGCCGCCGGGCCGTTCGTCATCGACGCCGACGCACTGCCGCAGACCATCGACGTGGTCCGCACCCGGGCCGAGGCGATGGGCATCGAGGTCCGCGTCGCCGACCTCAGCGACGGGCTCCCGGACGGTGACCTGTGCGGCGTGCTCGTGCAGTACCCCGGCGCCTCCGGACGGATCCACGACCCGCGTCCGGTCATCGACGCCACCCACGAGCGCGGCGCCCTCGTGGTCGTCGCCGCCGACCTGCTCGCGCTGACCCTGCTCGAGGCTCCGGGCGCGCTGGGTGCCGATGTCGTGGTCGGCTCCTCCCAGCGCTTCGGGGTCCCGCTGTTCTACGGCGGCCCGCATGCCGGCTTCATGGCCGTCGCCGAGGGCCTCGAGCGGCATCTGCCCGGTCGCCTCGTCGGCGTATCGGTCGACGCCGAGGGACGCCCGGCCTACCGCCTGGCGCTGCAGACCCGTGAGCAGCACATCCGTCGCGACAAGGCCACCTCCAACATCTGTACGGCGCAGGTGCTCCTCGCTGTCGTGGCGGCGATGTACGCCGTCTACCACGGGCCCGAGGGGCTGACTGCGATCGCCACCCGCACGCATCGGTACGCCGCCGTCCTGGCCCGCGCGCTCACCGACGCTGGCCACCCGCCCGCGCACGAGCACTTCTTCGACACCCTCACCGTGCCGGTCCCCGGCCGGGCCGCCGACGTGGTCACTGCCGCGCGGTCGCTGGGGCTCGTGCTCCGGTTCGTCGACGACGACACCGTGGGCATCTCGACCTCCGAGGCGACCACTCGCTCGACGATCACCAGCGTGCTGCGCGCGTTCGGTGCGGCCTCCGACGACCTCGACGGCCAGGACCACGAGGCCGGCGACGCGCTGCCCGACGGGCTGCGCAGGTCCACGGAGTTCCTCACCCACGAGGTGTTCACCACCCATCACAGCGAGACCCAGATGCTGCGCTACCTGCGCCGGCTCTCGGCCCGCGACTACGCCCTCGACCGGGGCATGATCCCGCTCGGCTCCTGCACCATGAAGCTGAACGCCACCACCGAGATGGAGCCGATCTCGCTGCCGGGTTTCGCCGACCTGCACCCGTTCGCGCCGGCGGAGGACGCCGCCGGTTACCGGCACCTCGTCGAGCAGCTCGAGCGCTGGCTGGCCGAGGTCACTGGCTACGACCGGGTGTCGATCCAGCCGAACGCCGGGTCGCAGGGCGAGCTCGCCGGGCTCCTTGCCATCCGCGGCTACCACCGGGCCAACGGCCAGACAGCGCGTGACATCTGCCTGATCCCGTCATCGGCGCACGGCACCAACGCCGCGTCGGCGGTGATGGCCGGCATGCGCGTCGTCGTCGTGAAGGCGTCCGAGGACGGAGCGGTCGACCTCGACGACCTGCGCGCGCAGTGCGACGAGCACGCCGACGACCTCGCGGCAATCATGGTGACCTACCCCTCGACGCACGGGGCCTACGAGGGCTCCATCTCCGAGCTGTGCGAGATCGTGCACTCCCACGGCGGCCAGGTGTACGTCGACGGCGCCAACCTCAACGCGCTGCTGGGCTATGCGAAGCCCGGGGAGTTCGGGGGCGACGTCTCGCACCTCAACCTGCACAAGACCTTCTGCATCCCGCACGGCGGCGGCGGGCCCGGCGTCGGACCAGTCGCGGTGCGCGAGCACCTGGCGCCGTACCTGCCCTCGCACGCGATGCACCCCGAGGAGGCGAAGCGCCAGGGGATCGGCCCGATCAGCGCGGCGCCGTACGGCTCGGCAGGGATCCTGCCGATCTCGTGGGCCTACATCCGGCTGATGGGCGGCTCCGGCCTCACCCGCGCGACGGCGGCGGCGGTCCTGTCCGCCAACTACGTCGCCACCCGGCTGGAGGAGCACTTCCCGGTCCTCTACCGCGGCCACGGCGGGCTGGTCGCCCACGAGTGCATCCTCGACGTGCGCGGGCTCACCAAGGACACCGGCGTGAGCGTGGACGACGTCGCGAAGCGGCTCATCGACTACGGCTTCCACGCGCCGACGATGTCGTTCCCGGTCGCCGGCACCCTGATGGTGGAGCCGACGGAGTCGGAGGACCTCGCGGAGCTCGACCGGTTCTGCGACGCGATGATCGCGATCAAGGCCGAGATCGACCGCGTGGCCGCGGGGGACTGGAGCGCGGAGGAGTCGCCGCTGCGCGGCGCCCCGCACACGGGCCGCGCGCTGGCGGGCAAGTGGAAGCGCGCCTACACGCGTGAGGACGCGGTGTTCCCCGCGGGCCTCGACCCCGACAAGTACTGGCCGCCGGTGGCCCGGGTCGACCAGGCGTACGGCGATCGCAACCTGGTCTGCGCCTGCCCGCCCCCGGAGGCATTCGCCGAGTGAGCCGTCAGCTGCGCCTCGAGGCGCTGCAGGCCGGCGGCCGCCTGCCGGGAGTGGTCGCGGGGGTGCTCGCCGACGGCGAGCTCGTGTGGACCGGTGCGGCCGGCATGGGCGACGTCGACCAGCAGTACCGCATCGGCTCGATCACCAAGACCATGACCGCGGTGGCGGTCCTCCAGCTCCGCGACGAGGGGCGGCTCGACCTCGACCACCCGATCGGGCGCTACGTGCCGGAGACGGGGTACGCCGACGCGACCCTCCGGACACTGCTCTCGCACACCTCTGGAATGCAGAGCGAGCCGGTCGGCTCCTGGTGGGAGCGCTCACCGGGCTCCGACTTCGTCACGCTGGTGGCCGGCAACGACGGCTCGGGTGCGGTCGCCGGGGCAGGGGAGTACTACCACTACTCCAACCTCGGCTTCGCGCTGCTAGGAGAGGCCGTGGCCCGGCTGCGCGGCGCCACCTGGTGGGACGTCACCCGCGAGCGCCTCCTGGGCCCGCTGGGCATGAGCCGGACCTCCTACCATCCCGAGGCCCCGTCGGCTCAGGGCTTCAGCGTGGACCACTTCGCGGGGACCCTGATGCCCGAGCCGCACCAGGACACCGGCGCGATGGCGCCCGCCGGCCAGGCGTGGAGCACGGTCGCCGACCTCGCCCGGTGGGCCCGGTTCCTCGCCGACGGACACCCGGACGTGCTGGCCGCGGCCACGTTGCGCGAGATGAGCCGTCCGCAGGCTCCGGCGGAGATGTACGGGCTCGGCCTGAAGCTGGTCGACCAGGGCGGTAGGCGGCTGGTCGGGCACGGCGGCACGATGCCGGGCTTCATGGCAGGGATCTTCGTCGACCCCGAGCGGTGTGACGGCGTGGTGGTGCTGTGCAACGCGACCACCGGGCTCTCCTACGAGACGACCCCCGAGAAGTTCCTCGGTCAGCCCGGTGAGGCGATGGCGGTGCCGGCATGGGTGCCGACGGAGCAGGTCCCCGACGTGATCGTCCCGGTGCTGGGGCTGTGGTTCTGGGGAAACACGGCGGTGGAGCTGCGCTGGCAGAACGAACGGCTGGAGATTCGTGGCCTCAACAGCACGGAGGTGTCCGACGCGTTCGAGCTGCGAGACGGACGACTGGTCGGGGTGAGCGGCTACCACCGCGGCGAGACGCTGCACGTCCGGCCGACGCACCTGGAGTGTGCGACGTTCGTCTACACGCGGACGCCGTACGACCCGGAGGCACCGATCCCCGGTGGACCTCAGCCGTAGAAGACGGTGCTCACCAGGGCAGGGTGGTCGGAGCTGATCGAGACCTGCATGGACCTTGTCACGCTCGCCTCCGCCGCGTGGAACTCGTACATCACGCCGCGGTCCTTGGTGTAGGCGTAGCCCGCCTTGCGCATCTTCGCCACCGCCGTCCAGTAGCCCTGGTTGGGGTGGGAGTTCATGTCGCCGGCGAGCAGCACGCGACCCTGTGGGGCGAGCTGGCGGACGAGGGCGGTCAGCTTGTCCATCCCGAGCGCGTACAGCTGGACCCGGGTCAGGGCCGGGTCGCCCCACTGCCTCGGGAACTTCTCCGGGTTGGTCGGCATGTGGGTCGAGATCACCGAGGTGACCTGGCCGTCGCCGAGGTTGCGCAGCGTGACCCACGTGGCGTAGCGGTCCCACAGGTACTTCTTCTTCTGGTAGTAGCCGCGGTCGTCGTCGACCACCTTGATCCGGCCCTGGGCGACCACCTTGTAGGCGTCGGTGCGCCACAGCACCGCGTTGTTGATCGACTGACCACCGGCTCCCGGCTCGGTCAGCCGGGCACCACCGCGATAGACGCCGTAGCCCGGCGCCGCTGCCCGCAGACCCTCGACCGTGCGGCCGCTGATCTCGTTGAGCGTGATGAAGTCCGGCTGCTGGCCGACCAGGAGTCCCATGGACCGCTTGAAGTTCTCGGGGCCGACCCGGTTGGGGATGTTCGCCACCGCTGCGGTGACCTCCACGGAGGACAGCGCCAGGAGCTCGGCGTAGTGCTCCTTTGCCGCGATCAGGACGATGCGGGCCGACTCCAGCTGGGACCGGGCCTCGGCGAGCCTGGCCTGCGCCCGCTCCAAGGCGCTGGTCGCACGGTCGACTGCAGCTTGGGCAGCGAGGAAGGCACTCTTCGCGGCGATGACGGCATCGCGGCGGGCGGCCGAGCGCTTCCTCATCAGCTGCAGGTGCTCTCGGGCGGCGTCGATCTCCTGGGGAGTGTTCGCGTCCTCCAGGCGGATCCGCGCGTTCCGCACCCGCTCCCGTGCCTTGCTCAACGCCAGTCGGGCGTCGTCCAGGCGCACGGCGGCGCGATCCCGGGTGGCGGTGTGCCTCACGACGCGGTCGCTGAGTGTGTCCCGCTGGGCGCGGGCTTCCTTCACTGCGGTTTTCGCGAGGCTCACGGCGGCTTGAGCCGAGCGGACCTGTGCCTCGGCCTCGGCGAGGTCGTCGGCGGGAACCGCGAACGAGGCACCGGGGTGCACGAGAAGGGCAGCGGTGATCGCGGCCAGGCTCACGAGCGTGGCGAGACGAGTGCGACGGGGCGAGGTGTCAGCCATGGGTTTGGGTGCCGCTACGGCTGGCGGCGGGGGACGAGTCCGAGCGGCGGCCGACGTCGGCAGCCGGAAACAAGGTAGAACGGATGGGGCTGAAGTGACAGTAGTTCGCCAAAACCAGCCAAATAGACGCCGGTCGCCGTTCATCGGCGTCGGGTAGACATGGGGCGTGGCGGATCCGCGGGCACCGGAAGCGATCGGAGCGGTCCTGCACCGGCGACTGGGTGCACTCGTGGCGGAGCTGCACGTCCGGGACCGCGAGACGCGAGACGGGGTTTCGGACGGTCTGCACCAGGCGCGGGTCACCAGCCGGCGGCTGCGGTCTGCACTCGTCACGTTCCGCCCGGTCCTGGTCCGCGACGTGACCGAGCCGCTTCGTGCGGACCTGCGGTGGCTGGCCCTCAGCCTCGGTGATGCCAGGGACGCCGAGGTGATGCGGGAGCGGTTGCACCGACTGGCGGTCGAGGAGCTCGAGCCGGACGACGTGGACCGGGTCACGCTCCGGGTCGACCGGGCCCTCGACGACCTGACCCGCCGCGCCCAGGCGACGGTCGAGGTGACCCTGGACGCAGACCGCTACCGGGCCCTGCTCGCCGGCCTGGACCGTCTGGTCGCGGACCCGCCCTGGAGCGAGGCCGCCACGAGCCCGGCAGAGGAGTTCCTCGAGGCACGGCTCGACAAGGAGTGGCGCCGCCTGAACAAGCGGGCGGAGACGGCGCGAGGTCTCGCGGACCACCCGGCGGCGTACGACGAGGCCGTGCACGACGTCCGCAAGGCGGCGAAGCGGCTGCGCTACGCGTGGGAGGTCGCGGAGCCGGTGCTCGGAGCGGACGCGGCGGACCAGGTGGCGGCCACGCGCGACGTGACTCGGCTGCTCGGCGAGCGGCAGGACATCGTCCTCACCCGGGCGCTCCTTCCGCGGCTCGAGGCCGACGCCGCCGCCGACGGCGAGCCCACGGAGCCGTGGGACCGGTTACGTCGCCACGAGGCCGAACGTGCGGCTCACATCGCCTCCGACACGCTCGACATGTTGAAGTCGGGGACCCTCAGCCCCGGGGTTGCCGTGCGCGAGAAGTAGTCGTCACCCCACTCCCTGCTGAAGCTCGGCACCGTTTGCGACGCGTGCGTGAACCGGCGGAGCAGGTCGACCGGCGACTCGTTGAACCGGAAGTTGTTGACGGAGCCGGTGATCTCACCGTTCTCGACCAGGTAGACGCCGTCGCGGGTGAGCCCGGTGAGCAGGAGGGTCTGCGGGTCGACCTCGCGGATGTACCAGAGGCACGTGAGCAGGAGACCGCGCTCGGTGTCGGCCACCAGGTCGTCGACGGTTCCGGCACCGGAGTCGACGTCGAGGATCAGGTTGTCGATCGCGGGGGTCACCGGCTGGCCGGTCATCGCTGCGGAGTGGCGGGTCTGCAGCAGCGAGGTGAGCCGACCGTCCCGGATCCAGTCGGTGCGGGCGAGCGGGAGGCCGTTGTCGAACACCGACGCCTCGTTGCTGGACGTCGCTGCCAGGGCGAACGGCGCGCACTGCAGCCCCGGATAGGCGGGGTCGGAGAACAGGTTGACCCCCTCGGAGGCGATCTGCTCGCCGATCCGGGTGCCGGTCGGCCGCTGGCTGTAGACCGACTGGCCCTCCCAAGCGGTCCGGGCGCCGGCGTACCAGTAGGCGTCGATCATCAGGTCGGCCATCGCGGTCGGCGGGAGGATCGTGTCGTAGCGGCCGGCGGGCAGGTCGACCCTCCGGCTGCCCCAGGCGAGCCGCTGCGCGAGGGTCTCGTCGATCGCGAGCGCATCGACGTCGGTGAAGTCGCGGGTAGCACCCCCGACCCAGGCGCTCTCCGTCAGCGCGGCGTTCTTGCCGGTGCAGCCGTAGTGCCCGGTCGGCTGCACGTGCCGCAGCCGGAGCCCGGTGGTCGAGCCGAGGTACGTCGTGGTCATCTCGTGGTTGACGAAGCCGTAGAGCACGCGTCCCGCGGACGTGGCCCGGGCGAAGGCCTCGCCGAGCGCCGGGGCGAACGCGTCGTAGACGTGGACGTCGGTGGGCTCGGGAGCCGCCTCCCAGTCCGGTGACGTCGCGTCGCGGACGAGGTCGTTCGCGTCCTCGGCCGGGGAGCCGGCCCGGGCCGCGGCGTCAGCGGCGCGCACCAGCTCGTCGACCTGTCCCTGGGTCGTGGCGCTACCGGACACCGAGCCGGTTGCCTCGCCGTCTCCGGACCGGATGAACGAGATCACCGTGACGGAGATGCCGTGCATGACGCCGTTGGTGGTCAGCGTGTTGTTGGCCCACCGGAGGTTGGCGCTGGTGTGGTCGCGGGCGATCACGATGCAG
The DNA here is from genome assembly GCA_035710425.1 of Nocardioides sp. Taxonomy (GTDB): domain Bacteria; phylum Actinomycetota; class Actinomycetes; order Propionibacteriales; family Nocardioidaceae; genus Nocardioides. The sequence goes on along the minus strand of DASTDJ010000141.1, from coordinate 3,663 downwards.
TCGTCGGCGGTGGACACCGACAGCGCGTGCTCGACGAGCGACTGCGGGGTCCCGGCGCTGGGCATGGCGACGGACATCAGTTCCCGCCCTCCTCGTTGGTGTTGAGGATCCGGACGTTCCGGAACAACGACGTCGGGCAGCCGTGGCTGACGGCGGCCACCTGGCCGGGCTGCGCCTTGCCGCAGTTGAACGCCCCGCCGAGGACCCAGGTGTCCGGCCCGCCGACCGCCTCGAGGGAGTTCCAGAAGTCGGTCGTCGTGGCCTGGTAGGCGACGTCGCGCATCTGGCCGACCAGCTCGCCGTCCTGGATCCGGTAGAAGCGCTGAGCGGTGAACTGGAAGTTGAACCGCTGCATGTCGATCGACCACGACTTGTCGCCGACGACGTACAGGCCGCGCTCGACGCGGCCGATCAGCTCCTCGATGCTCGGCCCGTCGGGGGCCGGCTGGAGCGAGACGTTGGCCATCCGTTGGATGGGGATGTGGCCGGGGGAGTCGGCGTAGGCACAGCCGTTGGACCGGCCGCCGTTCAGCTCCGGGAGCATCACGCCCATCGGCCGGTCGAGCTGATAGCCGACCAGCACGCCGTCGCGCACGATGTCCCAGCTCTGGGCCTGGACGCCCTCGTCGTCGTACCCGATCGTCGACAGGCCGTGCTCGACGGTGCGGTCGCCGGTGACGTTCATGACCGAGGAGCCGTACTGGAGGGTGTTCAGCTTGTCGATCGTCGCGAACGAGGTGCCGGCGTAGTTGGCCTCGTAGCCGAGCGCCCGGTCCAGCTCGGTGGCGTGCCCGATCGACTCGTGGATGGTCAGCCACAGGTTGGAGGGATGGATGACCAGGTCGTAGGTGCCGGCCTCGATGCTGGGGGCCTTGAGCTTCTCGGCGAGCAGCTCGGGCACCTGCTCGATCTCCTCGTCCCAGTCCCAGCCCTCCGCGGTGAGGTACTCGTAGCCCCGGCCCACCGGCGGCGCGATGCTGGCCATCGAGTCGAAGGTGTCCGCCCCCGCGCCCATCGCCTCGAACCCCGGGTGCATCCGGATCCGCTGCTGCGTGATGCGCGAGCCGGCCAGGTCGGCGTAGTACTTGTTCTCCTGGACCTGGAGCAGGTACGCCGACGCGTGGTCGACCGCTGCGCCGGTGCGGAGCCGGTTGGTCCAGTCGATCAGCAGCGCGGCCTTCTCGGCGACCGGCACGTCGAGCGGGTTGGTGAGGTACGACGAGACCCAGGTGACGTCGTCGTAGACCGGCTCGTCGGCGATCTCCACCGGGCGGCTGGTCATCTCGGCGGCCACTCGCGCCACCTCGACCGCGCGCACGGCCACCTGGCTGGCCTCGTCGGCGGTGAGCACCACGCCGGAGGCGAAGCCCCAGGCGCCGCCGTGGATCACCCGGACCGCGAAGCCGAGGTCCTCGCTGTCGCCGGCTCCCTGGAGCACGCCGTCGCGGACGCCGAGATGCTGGGAGCGGATCCGCTCGAAGCGGAAGTCGGCGTGGGTGGCGCCGAGCTCACGGGCCCGGGCGAGCGCGACGTCGCCGAGCTGTCGAAAGGGGAGGTCGGTGAACGTGGAATCCAGGGTGGGGCCGGCCATGCGGGCGAACCTACCCATCGCATTAGTGTTGCGGCCATGTCATTCCCGGCGTGGCTCGGCATCGGCGCCCAACGCAGCGGCACCACGTGGCTGACCGACCTGGTGACGCAGCACCCCGGGGTCGGACTGGGCACCAACGGCAAGAAGGAGCAGCACCTGCTCCACAAGGTCGGGGACGGCCGCGAGCCGGAGTCGGATTACCTCGACCTTTTCCCCGACGACGGTGTACGCCGGGGCGACTGGACCCCGCAGTACCTCCGCCACTCCTCGACGCCGGCGGTCGCCGCCCGGCTCGGTGGCGACGCCCCCATCTTCGTCGTACTGCGGGATCCGGTGGAGCGGTTCCGCTCGGCGATGCGCCTGGCCGCGACGAGAGGGAAGTCCTGGCCCTACCCGGTGCCCATCACCGTGCAGACGTGGACCGGGATGTACGCCGACCAGCTGGACATGTGGGCGGCCGTCGTCGGACGCGAGCGGATGCACGTGCTCGTCTACGAGACGGTCCGGGAGGACCCGCAGGCGGCCGTGGACTCGTTGTGGCGGGCGATGGGTGTCGACCCGGTCCCGCTGCACGACACCGCGCGCGAGTCCGCGTCGTCGTCGCGGGCCGACTGGGAGTGGACCCCGGGCCTGCGCGAGACGCTTCAGGTGCTCTACCGCCCGCAGGTGAAGCGCCTGGCCACCGACTGGGGGCTCGACGTGAGCAGGTGGACAAGCTCCTCGTAGCCGGATCGCATCGGTGCCGCGGAGGTCGGGTACCGGCCTCTCATGGCTAGTAACAAGAAGGTCGCATTCCTGATCGCATCCGAAGGCACCGAGCGGGTCGAGCTCGAGGACCCGTGGGGCGCCGTCGAGGACGCGGGGTACGAGCCGGTGCTGCTGTGTCCCGACGACGGCGAGGCCGAGCTCTTCGACCACCTCGACAAGAAGACCACCCAGAAGGTCGACAAGAACGTCGGCGAGGCCGACCTGGACGACTACGCGGGGCTGGTGCTGCCGGGCGGGGTGGCGAACCCCGACAACCTGCGCATGCACGAGGACGCCGTGGAGTTCGTGCGCGAGTTCGTCGCCTCGGGCAAGCCGGTGGCGGCGATCTGCCACGCCCCGTGGACGCTGATCGAGGCCGGGGTCGTCGACGGCAAGCGCCTCGCCTCCTGGCCGAGCCTCAAGACCGACATCCGCAACGCGGGCGGTGAGTGGGTCGACGAGAGGGTGGTCTCCGACGGCAACCTGATCACCAGCCGCAACCCCGACGACCTGCCGGCGTTCACGAACGCACTGCTCGAGGCGCTGGACCACGGCGCGGCCGGGACGTCCTCGTAACGTCCGGATGGCGAACGCCGCCGACGGCGTCGGGCTGCTTGGCCTGTCGTTTGGTCACCAACGACAGCGAAAGGGGACGATTTCTTGCCGTTGGTGACCAAACGACAGTCCGGAATCCGTACGCCGAGGCCGCGGGCGGGGCCGCTCAGCGCGTGACCGCGACGGTCGAGCCCCGGCGCGACTTCGTCACCGTGAGCCGCGTGGGGATCCGGTCGCGCATCTCGGCGACGTGGCTGACCACGCCGACGACCCTGCCGCCGTCGCGGAGCGAGTCGAGGGTGTCCATCACGTCGTCGAGCGTGTCGGCGTCCAGGGAGCCGAAGCCCTCGTCGACGAAGAGGGTGTCGAGCTCCGCTCCGCCGGCTTCCTGCGTGATCACGTCGGCGAGCCCGAGCGCCAGGGCAAGGGACACGACGAAGGTCTCGCCGCCGGACAGGGTCGCGGGGTCGCGGGACTCACCGGACCAGTCGTCGCGGACCAGCAGGCTGAGGCCGCCCCGGGTCTCGCCGGCACCGCGACGGCCGGTGTGCTCGAGCGAGTAGCGCCGGTCGCTCATCCGCGCGAGGCGGGTGTTGGCGGCGGCGACCACCTGGGTGAGCCGGTAGGCGAGCACGTAGGCGGACAGCCGCATCTGGAGCCGGTTGTCGGGAGACTTCCCCTCGACGAACGTCGCCAGCCGGTCGGTGAGCTCGACCTCGTCGCGTAGCGGTCGCCACGCCTCGACCGCGGTGTCGAGGTCGGCGCGCAGC
>DASTDJ010000140.1:0-21568 GCA_035710425.1 Nocardioides sp. | reverse complement strand
CCCGGCCCGGGGAGGCGACAAGGGACGTTTTTGGGTAGGTGGCCTCGAGGCTCGTGCACTGCCAGCACCCATTCGGTGGTTGAGGTGCGAGCGCAGCGAGCCTCGAAACCACCACTGGGCGAGCTTGCGAGGCCGGGGCGTACCGAGACCTGGTGGGTGGTCTCGATATGCCCGCCGCTCGTCCCTCGCGGCGGGCTACTCGACCACCGAGAGCGGGCGTCGTACGGCGCGCCTTCGGCTGCTCGACCATCGAGAGCGGGGTTTCGAGGCTCGTCGCTGGCGCTCCTCACACCTCAACCACCGTCGGTACCAGATCGGTGGTTGAGGTGCGAGCGCAGCGAGCCTCGAAACCACCCACCGCCCGGCTCGCTCGTTCCTCGTTCGCGCTACTCGACCAACGAGAGCCGTGGTTTCGAGGCTCGTCGCCCACAACGGGTGAGCCGGGGGCGTGCGCTCGTTCCTACGCTCGCGGCATGAGCGTGCGCCTCGTGCCGATGCTCGGCTGGGCGCGCAGCTACGAGCGGCGCTGGCTCCGCGGCGACCTGATCGCGGGGGTGGCGGTCGCCGCGCTGATCGTCCCCAAGAACCTCGGCTATGCCGGGATCGCCGGCATCCCCCTCGAGCACGGGCTGTACGCCGCGGCTGTCGCGGCGATCCTGTACGCCGTCTTCGGCACGTGTCGGCAGATCTCGATGGGGCCGAGCTCCGGGCTGGCGGCGGTCGCGGCCGGCGCCGTGATGGCGGCGGGGATCACCGGCGAGACCGACGTGGCGACGTACGTCGCGGGCATCACGCTGGTCTCCGGGCTGCTGTTCCTGCTGCTGGCCGTGCTGCGGATGGGGTGGGCGGCGCGGTTCCTGCCGCAGGCGGTGGTCACCGGCTTCCTGTTCGGCGCGGCGATCGACGTCGTGATCGGAGAGCTGCCCAAGCTCACCGGGACCGACGCGAGCGGCTCGAACTCGTTCCAGGAGCTCCGGTCCTGGCTGCGGGCGCTCGAGGACACCGATTCGACGACGCTGGTGGTCGGCGCGGTCGCCCTGGCGGTGGTGTTCGGGCTCAGGGTCGTCGCGCCGGCGGTGCCGGGGGCGCTGGTGCTGGTGGTCGGTGGGCTCCTGGCTTCGCGGCTGCTCGACCTCGGCGAGCACGGGGTGGCGCTGGTGGGCGACATCCCCAGTGGGCTGCCCGGCTTCGACGTACCGGACCCGACGCTGCTCTGGGACCACGCCGCCAGCGTCAGCGCGGCGGCAGTCGCGCTCGTTCTGATCGGCTTCTCGCAGACTGCGGGCGACGCCCGGGCGTTCGCGACCAAGCACCGCTACCAGGTGGACCTCAACCAGGAGACCGTGGCGCAGGGGATGGTCAACACCGGCGCGGGTCTGCTCCAGGGGATGCCGGTGTCGACGAGCCTCTCGGCGAGCTCGCTCAACGACCACGCCGGCGCGAGGACCGGCCTGGCCTCGCTGACCTCTGGGGTCATCGTCCTGCTGACCCTGTTGTTCCTCGCGCCGCTCTTCTCCGACCTGCCCAAGCCGGTGCTCGCCGCACTGATCATCGAAGCCGTGGTGATGGGCATGATGAACGTGCCGGAGATGCGGCGGCTGGCCCGCGTGAAACGCTTCGACTTCTGGCTGGCGATCGTGGCCATCCTCGGCACCCTGGCCTTCGGCGTCCTCGCCGGCGTGGTCTTCGGGATCGGTCTCTCGCTGCTGTGGCTCATCGCCGTCACCACCCGACCGGCGATGCCGGTGCTCGGACGCCGTCCCGGTACGACGGTGTTCCGCGAGCTCGACGAGCATCCCGACGACGAGGAGTTCTCGGGGGTCGCGGTGGTCCGGCTCGACGGTGGGCTCTTCTTCGCGACCTCCGACGCGCTCGACGAGCGGGTGCGCGAGGTCATCGGGGCCGCACCGGACGTGGGCTGCATCGTCCTGGACTGCTCGGCGATCAATTTCGTCGACTCCCAGGGCGTGGCGGAGCTGAACGAGCTGGCCACCCTGGCCGAGGAGGAGGGCGTCACCCTGCGCCTGGCCCGGCTGAAGGTTGCCGTACGGGCCACGCTGCTGCGCGGCGGGGTGATCCCGCGGATCCCGGAGTCCCGGATCCACGCCAGCGTCGACGACGCCGTACAGGCGCAGCTGCGCGAGACCTCGGAGTGACGTTCGGGGCAGGTGGTTTCGAGGCTCGTCGCCGGCGCTCCCCGCACCTCAACCACCGCCGGAATGCCCTAGTGGTCTCGATACGCGCTCGCTCGTTCCTCGCTCGCGCTACTCGACCAACGAGACGGTGGTTGAGGCGCGAGCGCAGGCGAGGGGTGTCGTTGTCCATGCCGCCACGATGACCGAGATCGGCCGTCGGCCGCGGGCGTCATCCACAGGCGACCCGGCGACGTACGCCGCCGTCGCCGTCGCCGTCGCTGCCGGTCAGGCGGTGGCGCCCTGCGACCGCCAGTACTCGTTGAGCGCGCCGTTGGTCTTCACGAACCAGACGATCGGGCCGACCAGGATGAAGATGCCGGGGAAGTACCAGAGGCCGGTGACGGCGGAGACGGGCGCCTCCTTGCCGGCGCGACGGTAGAGGTTGCCGACCTCGTTGGAGGAGATGTACGGCATCACGATGCCGACGACGATCGCGATGAGCAGCGCGATGCCGCCGCCAAGACCGGTGCCGGTGTGCCGCTTCATCTCGTCGTGGGTCTTGAAGTACCAGACCAGGCTGTAGATGCCGAGCGTGACGATGGCGAGCAGGATGCAGGTCCCGGTGCTGCGGATCTTGCCGACCGGGGCACCTGCCGGATGAGCGGTCGGCGGGGCGGTCGGGGCGGGGTTGGGGGAGGTCTCCGACATGGGATGACGCCCTTCTCTGAAAGGTGGCGGCTGAGATCCGTGACGGCCGATGAACGTACCCGCGGAGCGGACACCGTCGCAGTCGAATGCCAGGTGGTCTGCACCAGCGGCTTCAACCGGCGACGCTGATCGCGTCACCCACCCGCACGTCGCCTGGTACGACGACCCGCGCGTCCACGCCGAACCATGGCTCGCCGTCGTGGGTCGGTCGGTAGCCGGCGAGCGCCTTGAGCAGCGAGCCGTCCTTGTCGCCGGTGGCGGGTGTCATGTCGATCTGGCCGCAGCGGCCGACTGCGGTACGGACCCGGACCACGGCGTCGCCGATCCCGAGCTCGCGGCCGAACCACGAGTCCTCGGCGTACGGCTCGTCGCCGGCGTCGACGACCATCGTCATCCGGAACCGCGACACCGACTCGAGCAGGTCGTCGCGGCCGGTGCGCTCGCCGAGGTCACGGAGCGAGGCGGTGGTCAGGATGCTCACCGGCGCGCCGTACACCGCGCTCCCGCGCGGGGAGGCGGCCAGGCGGACCGGCTTGCCGAGGTGGTCGGAGAGCAGCGCCGAGTGCGGGCCCGCGGTGAGCACGTGGGTGACCGTGCGACCCCAGTACTCACACGTCACGGTGTCGCGGGTGAGCGGGGCGGGCCCTGCAGCCGTCTCGCCGCCGGGAAGCTCCAGGGTCAGCGTCCCGCCGTCCCAGTGGGCCTGGACGGCCACCAGGGTGCGGTTGGACAGCGTGCGGAGCACCTTGCTGCGGTCGACGTCGACGACGACGAACTCGCGGTCGCCGACCGGTCCGTGCTCGTCGAGGGTGACCCGGTCGCGAGGCAGGTGTCGGGTGCCTTTGACGGGGGCGTACCCCAGCTGGACGACCTGCATGGGAGGAGCCTGCCACGGGTTGCCCGCCGAGGGGCTGTGGATGACCTTCGCACAGGTGTTCGAATCCCGGTTACCTTCGCCGCTCCAACTACCAACCCCTCGGGAGGGTGCAATGCAGACAGAGGTCGGGCCTGGGACAGAGGCTCGCACGACCACATGGGGCAGCACGCGCCTCGGCCGGGCGGTCGCGGTGCTGGTCATCGGCACGCTGGCGACCTACGGCTGGCTGGCGCTCGGTGACACGTCGTACGCCGGCCAGCCGGTCGGCCTGGCGGTCAACGTCCGCGCCGACTCGCAGATGACCGAGATGTGCCTGATGCCCAAGGCGCCGGCGGACACCGCCGGCACGATCTGCCCGGGCGCGGCGAAGAAGAAGGCGCGGCAGTTCCGCAGGCACAAGCTCGGCAACGCGAAAGGGATCACGATCCCCCGGTTCATGCAGAGGCGGATCAAGAAGAAGTGGCGGAGCATGCACGGCAAGCAGGTGGCCGACGGATGCTGCGACTGGATCACCGACCCGCTGAAGTCCACCGCCTGCCTGGTCACCAACCCCGTCGGCGCTCACCGTGGCGTGTGCGACGAGGGGCAGCGGTCGGTCGACCGGATCATGCGAAGCACGAGCAGAATCGTGCTCACCTGCGGCGCCTCGGCGGTGATCGGCTACCAGAAGGGCGGGGGAGTCTGGGGCGCCGGCACCGGAGGCGGCCTCTGCCTGTGGGCCCTCTTCATGGACACCTGGTACAAGTGAGCGCCGATGGCCGGCACGGCCGGGTCCGCAAGATCCTGATCTGGTCGGCGACGATCCTGCCGATGGTCCTGCTCTGGCTCTGGCTGGGACGACCTCTGATCGACAGGCTCCTCGGATGAGCATCCGTCTTTATCATCAATTTTGGGGATGGGCTCGCTAGATCTGCGACCTAGCCTTTTCTAGTCACGTCCGGTGGCCGTCGGCGACGCGGTGGCACGTACGAGGAGTTAATCCCATGCCTCCTTGTCGCTTCCCGCCTCCCTGACGGCCCTGGCGTGACGGCCGTTTGCGGCGCCGTGGGCCGGGTACCCCAGCCCCCATGCATGTGCGCCTGCTGGCCGGAACCCTCGCCCTCGGAGTCGCTGTCACCGGCGCACTCGTCTCGCTGCCCGCGTCCGAAGCGGCGCCATCGGCCGATCCAGGTGAGAAGCAGACCTGGACCGAGGGGGACAAGACCGGGTTCGGGACCGCGCGAGAGCGGCGGAGCAACGTCTGGTTCACGCTCCAGGACGGGCGGACCAGCGAGGTCTTCTACCCAGATCTGTCCACGCCCAGTGTGAGCACCCTCGAGCTGCTGGTGACCGATGGCGCGACGTTCACCGACCGCGCCTCCGAGGACATGACGACCACGGTGAGCCGGCCGGATCCTCGGAGCCTGCGGTTCACCCAGGTGCACGAGGACAAGGACGGGAAGTACCGGCTGACCGAGCAGCACGTCACCGACCCTCGCCGTGACGCGTACGTCGTCAAGCTGAGGCTGAAGTCGCTGGACGGCGGGGACTACAAGGTGCGGGTCCACTACGACCCGGCGCTCGACAACAGCGGGATGGACGACACCGGGCGGACCCGGGGGAGGGCGCTGGTCGCGACCGATGGACGGGTGAGCACCGCGCTGATCGGCAAGCCCGCGCTGACCGAGCTCGGCACCGACGCCGGCCCGGGCAATGTCCAGCAGACGGCAGAGATCGAAGGCGACAGCGCGACGCTCGTCCTCGGTTTCGGACGCAGCCCGGCGAAGGCGCTCAGGACCGCGCAGCAGAGCAAGAAGGCGCCCTTCGGCAAGAGCGTCCGCCGCTACGACGGCGGCTGGCACGGCTACCTCGACGACCTGAAGAACGTGCCGGCCAGCGCGCGCGACATCGAGGACGAGTACCTCGCCTCGGTGCTGGTGGTCGCGGCGGCCGAGGACAAGCTCAACCCCGGCGCGGTGATCGCATCGCCGTCGGCGCCGTGGGTGTGGGGCAACGAGGTGCCCGACCTCAGCTCGCCGTCCGGCGCCTACCACCTGGTGTGGTCGCGCGACTCCTACGAGTTCGCGACCGCGCTGTGGGCCGCCGGCGACAAGGCGGCCGCGCGGCGGATCGTGGACTGGCTGTTCGAGGTGCAGCAGAAGGACGACGGCTCGTTCCCGCAGAACTCCGACGTCCAGGGCACCCCGGTCTGGGGTGAGCTGCAGCTCGACGAGGTGGCGCTGCCGATCGTGCTTTCCCGGCTGGTGGGGCGCACCGGCGCGAAGACCTGGCCAGGCGTGCGCAAGGCGGCCCGGTTCCTCACCGGGTTCCGCGACGAGGACACGGGGCGCCGGGCGCCGTACTCGCCCCAGGAGCGCTGGGAGAACCAGTCCGGCTACTCGCCCAACTCCATCGCCGCGCAGATCTCCGGCCTGGTGTGCGCCGCCGACATGGCGCGCAAGCATGGCCGCAAGGACCTCGCGCGCAAGTGGCTGAGGATCGCCGACCGCTGGCAGCGCAAGGTCGACGACTGGACGGTCACGCCCAACGGGCCGCTGAGCGACGCGCCGTACTACCTGCGGCTGACCAAGAACGGCCAGCCCGACACGGCGTCGCCGTACCCGATGGGTGACGGCGGGCCGACGAGCGTCGACCAGCGCGAGATCGTCGACGCGAGCTACCTGACGCTGGTCCGCTTCGGGCTGCGTCCGGCCGACGACCCCGCGATCACCAACACGCTCGGCGTGGTCGACGAGCACCTGAAGGTCGAGACGCCCAACGGCCCGTTCTGGCGCCGCTTCAACCATGACGGCTACGGCGAGACCCGCACCGGCGGGGAATGGGAGATCACCGAGCCCGGCACGGGCACCACGCTCGGCCGCGGCTGGCCGATCCTGACTGGCGAGCGGGGCGAGTACGCCGTCTCGGCCGGCGAGGACGCGACGCCGTACCTCGCCACCATGGCCGCCGCCGCCAACGACAGCGGCATGATCTCCGAGCAGGTCTGGGACGGCCGCCCACCCACGGGCGAGGCGTGCTGCCCGGCCGGCGAGGGCACCCGCGCCGCCACCCCGCTGACCTGGTCGCACGGCAACCTGGTCCGGCTCGCCTGGACCATCCAACGCGGTGAGCCCGTGGACCAGCAGGAGCTCGTGGCCGGCCGGTACGTTGACTGACCCCTCTTCTCGGAAGGACCTAGTCCATGCCAAAGCGCACCCTGCGCATCGGTCTGCTGTCGACGGCGCTGCTCGCCCCGTTGCTCGTCACGAGTCTCTCGACCGGGCCTGCCGCGGCTGACCCACAGACGACGATCAGCATCAAGCCGATCAACACCAAGTGCACCGACAAGCACGACCGGATCTCATGGAAGGGCGGGGAGCCGCAGTACAGCCACCTCGGCAACGTCCAGAGCCGCCCGCGCGGCAGCATGTACCTGTGCTGGTCGCTCTACAAGGTGCGTGAGGACCGGAAGAAGTTCGACTGGTTCGTCGGCTACCTCGAGACCCGCTGGTACAACGCCGACGGCCCGACCCAGTGGACCGCCGATGCCTACATGAGCCAGCAGATCGGATCCTCGAAGTGGGCCGCGGACAACACCGAGAGCGCCACCGGCTCGTTCACCTCCAGCCGGGAGTGCGGGACGCCGTTCACCGTCTCCGCCGGCTTCATGGGAGCCAGCGTCTCGACGACCCAGCAGCTGTGTGACGACTACCGCGTGCGCCGAGGCACCTTCTCGGCCAACGGCGCCCTGTGGGACACGGCGAAGGTAGGCAAGGTCGACCGGGTCGAGACGGTGTTCATGCAGAAGGTGCGCCACGGGTCCACCCGACCGAAGTTCAAGTACTGGGTGGAGATCCCTCGCTACACCTACGAGCACAACGGCGCGATCTGGATCCGCAACACGAAGTACAAGTGGATCGGGCGGAACATCTGACGGCGAGGGCACCAGCACGCGACAAAGCAGGTGCCGGGGCGTTTGACGACTAACCTCAGCAGATGAGCAGTTTCGACGCGATCACCCCTGACCAAGAAGATGGCTCGTGGCAGGAGGCGTCGGCCCTCGGTGATGAGGCTGCGCGTTCGGCCTGGGCCGAGTCGGCCCGCGGCGTGCTGGTCGAACCCGCTCGCTCCTACGGCGCCACGCTGACGACCCAGCAGCTCTCGGAGCAGGTGCAGCGACGTACGCACATCCGGACGGCGCAGCTCGCGCACCGCTGGATCGGCGACGTCCTGGGCCGGGTCGCCCGCGAGTGCGCGGCTCGGGACGAGCCCAACCTGGCGGCTCTGTGCGTCAACGCGGTGGGCAGTGTCGGGGACGGGTACGGCCAGGTCGTGGAGGAGCTGACCGGCGCCCCGGTCGCCGACCCTGACAACCACGCCGCCGAGCAGCGGCTCGAGTGCTATCGCCACTTCGGTGCGGACATGCCTGCCGACGGCGGTCGGCCGCAGCTGACCGACCGGCTCGCGGCCGCGCGGACCCGCTCGCGCAAGGCGGCGAACGACGCCCGCCCCACGGACGTCTGTCCGTCCTGCAACATGGCGCTGCCGGCGACCGGCGACTGCGACAACTGCAGCTAAGGGCCCGGCGCTCACCAAGCGGGTACGGCGGGCAGCTGCACCGTGACGCAGAGCCCACCGCCGGGGCGAGCGGCGAGGGTGAGGGTCCCGTCGTGTGCCTGGGCGATGCTCTGGACGATCGCCAGGCCGAGGCCGACGCCCGCCTGGTCGGTGCGGACGCGTTGGGTGCCGCGCTGAAACGGCTCCACGAACGTGGTCGCCAGCTGTGGCGTGAGCTTCTCGCCGGTGTTCTCGACGGTGAGCACCGCCTCCGTGGATCGAACGCGGGTCGTGACCCACACGGTGCCCTGGGCGGGCAGGTTGTGGACGACCGCGTTGTGCACGAGGTTCGTCGTCATCTGCTGCAGCAGCGCGTGTGAGCCGATGGTCGGGCTCAGCTCACCGGAGGTCTCGATGGCGACGCCGCGTTGTTCCGCGACGGGGAGGAGCGTCTCGGTGGCCTCCTCCGCCAGGAGGGACAGGTCGACGAGCTCTCGGGTGAACGACCGTTGGTCGGCGCGGCTGAGCAGCAGCAGAGCCTCGGTGAGCTCGATCGCGCGGGTGTTCACGAAGTGGAGCCGGTCGACGAGCTCGCCGTTGTCGTGGTCCGGATCGCTGCGGGCGACGTCGAGAAGCGTCTGGGTGATCGCAAGAGGGGTGCGCAGCTCGTGGGAGGCGTTGGCTGCGAATCTCTGCTGCTCGGCGACGTGCGCCTCGAGCCTCGCGAGCATGGTGTCGAACGCGTCGGCGAGCTCGCGGAACTCGTCGTTGCGGCCTTCCAGCTGGATCCGGTGGGAGAGCGACCCGTCGGCGGCCTGGCGGGTGGCACTGGTGATGCGCTTCAGCGGTGCGAGCATCGCGCCGGCGAGGAGCCAGCCACCGAGCAGGCCGAAGACCAGCAGGAACGTCAGCGCCGCAGCCGCCTTGGGAACGAACGCCCGCTCGAGGTCGGAGCGGTTGGGCCCGAACATCCCCGGGGTGAACCCGTCGGGTACGTAGCGCAGCAGGAACACCCACACGGCCGCCAGCAGGAGGCCGCTGGCCAGCATCAGGAACCCCGCGTAGCTGAGCGTGAGCTTGAGGCGGACGCTCATCCCGGGCGCCCTAGCCACGCTCGCCTCCAGCTGGCCCGGGGACTGCCTCGATGCGGTAGCCGACGCCGGGCACCGTGGCGATCAGCCAGGGTTCGCCCAGGCGCTTGCGTAGCGCCGACACAGTGATGCGGACGGCGTTCGTGAACGGGTCGGCGTTCTCGTCCCACGCCCGTTCGAGCAGCTGCTCGGCGCTCACGACACCGCCCTCGGCGGCGACGAGAACCTCGAGCACGGCGAACTGCTTGCGGGTGAGCGCGACGTAGCGATCGTCGCGGTAGACCTCGCGGCGGAACGGATCCAGGCGCAGCCCGGCGATCTCGCGCACGGGCGGCCTGTGGTGGGCGCGCCGGCGATCGAGTGCCCTGAGCCTGAGCACGAGCTCTCGGAGCTCGAAGGGCTTGGTGAGGTAGTCGTCGGCGCCGAGCTCGAATCCCGAGGCCTTGTCGTCGAGCCGGTCGGCGGCGGTGAGCATGAGCACCGGCAAGCCGCTTCCGGAGGCGACGATGCTCTCGGCGATCTCGTCGCCCGACGGCCCGGGGATGTCGCGGTCGAGGACGGCGATGTCGTAGGCGTTGATGCTGAGCAGCTCGAGGGCGGTGTCACCGTCGCCGGCGATGTCGGCCGCGATCGCCTCGAGGCGCAGCCCATCGCGGATCGCTTCTGCCAGGTAGGGCTCGTCCTCGACGATCAACACACGCACAGCACTGCCGATGCTACGAGCCGGCACATATCGCCGGCATATCGAAAACCGCATACGGGCCGGCAACGCCGCGCTGCATTGGCTGGAGGTATGTCTCTCAGCGAACCAGCACGAACGGCAGCACGCCGCGCCCGGTCGACCCTCCTCCTCGCCCTGGTGGTCACCGCAGCGGTCATGGGTGTCCTCGCCTACCAGTCGTTGGCGCCCTCGTCGTCGGCGTCTCCACCCGGCCTTCTCGACCACCCCGGCGCACGCGGCAAGGCCGCGGGTGCGGTCCCTGACGGCGTCACGGTCTTCGATGACGAGTTCCCGGCCGTCACCAACCTCGACCCCGACCTGCTCGAGGCCCTGCGCGAGGCCGCGACGGATGCCGCGGACGACGGGGTCGCGCTCTACGTCAACAGCGGCTGGCGCTCCTGGGCGTACCAGGAACGACTGCTCCGGGAGGCCATCGCGGAGCACGGTTCCGAGGAAGAGGCGGCTCGCTGGGCCTCCACTCCGGAGACGTCGCGTCACGTGTCCGGCGACGCGGTCGACATCGGACCCCCGGAAGCCACGCCGTGGCTGTCGGAGTACGGCGCGGCGTACGGGCTCTGCCAGATCTACGACAACGAACCCTGGCACTACGAGCTGCGCACCGAGGCCATCGAGAACGGCTGTCCGCCCCGGTACGCCGACCCCACCCAGGACCCGGGCATGCAGCAGTGACCCGCACGCTGGGACCGCGGACGGGGAGTCACCGTTATGCCCAAATCGGGCGATCCGCGAGGTCGCCGCGCGGCGTACGTTCCCCGCAGGTTGACCATCTGATGAGGATCGGAGCGGACGATGCTGCGCTGGAGCATGCGGTCGCGTGCCGCCTTGATCATGGCGATGTTCCTGGCGGTCTTCGCCGTCGGGACGGGGGCCGGTCACGCCAGCCCCACGGGCGGCCCGCTGTCGACCGCCAAGGTGGACTGCGTCACCTTCAACACCACCACGAACACCTGTGAGCTCGTGGGCGTCGTCTACGCGATGGCTCAGATCGGCGACCGCACCTACATCGGTGGTTCGTTCACCGCCGTCAGCGGACAACCGCGCGCGAACCTCGCCGCGATCCGGGGCGACGGCACCGTGGACCCGACCTGGACGCCGACGACCGACGGCATCGTCTACGCCCTGGCGCCTTCCTCGGACGGCACCAAGGTGTTCGTGGGCGGCACCTTCGCCACCATCAACGGCACGGCCCGCAGGCTCGCGGCCGTGACCGCTGACACCGGCGCGCTCGTCCCCGGCTGGACGACCACCACCAGCAACAACACGGTCCGCGCACTGGTCGCGGACGCCGCGGACCGGCTGTACGTCGGCGGCAACTTCAGCCGGATCGGTGGCAAGGCCATCACCCGGCTCGCCGCGGTCAGCCAGTCGACCGGCGCGGTCGACGCCGCCTTCGCCCCCACCCCGAACAACACGGTGCGCGCGCTGGCGCTCTCGGACGACGGTTCCGACCTGTACGCCGGCGGGTCGTTCACGAGCATCGGCGGACAGTCGCGCCCGGGCGCCGCCGAGCTCGCCCCGACGACCGGCGCGGTGACGTCGTTCGCGCCGACCGAGGGTGGGGTCGCCATCTCGATGGACGTGTCGCCCACGGGCCGACTCTTCTTCGGCACCACGAACAACCGGACCTTCGCCTACGACCCGGGCGGCGACAATGCACCCGAGTACCGCGTCAGGACCAGCGGCGACGTGCAGGCGATCCTCGCCACCGAGACCGAGGTGTACGTCGGCGGGCACTTCTCGGGCTTCCCCGAGGCCAAGATCAACCGTCTGCACATCGCCTCGTTCAACGCCGCTGACGGGTCGGTCACCGCCTGGGACCCCGGCGCCAACGGCAGCTACGGCGTGTGGGCGTTCGGCCTGACCCGGACCGCGCTCAGCCCCGCCCAGCCCCACCACCTGTCCGTCGGCGGAGACTTCACCCGTGTCGCCAACGTCGCGCGGCGCGGCTACGCCCGCTGGGCGCTCTAGGAACGGGGTCGCGCCCGGGGGGCTACGGTCGCGGATGTGCGCCCCACGAACCGTGAACTGATCGCGCAGTACGCCGGCCGGCTCAACCCGGCACTGCTCACCGGCCAGGCCGTGACGTCGCCGCTCGGGGTTTGGCTGCTGCTCGCGCTGGTGGCTCCGGCGGCCCAGGGCGGCCGCGCCGGCCTGGAGGCGGTGCTCGGCGCGGACGCCGACGACGCCGCAGCCCGGGCAGCCGACCTGCTCGGCGATCCGCACCCGGCGGTGTCCGCCGCCGCGGCGGTGTGGGACCGCCTGCTGGGGCCGTCGTTCGAGGAGTGGGCGAAGGTGCTGCCCGCGGTCGTGGAGCGGGGTCCGGTGCCGAGCCAGGCGGAGGCGGACGCGTGGGCGCGGGAGCGGACGCTGGGGATGATCGAGGAGTTCCCGCTCGAGATCGACGAGCTGACCCGGCTGGTCCTGGCCTCGGCGCTGGCGACCGACATCAGCTGGGTGCAGCCGCTGGAGGAGGCCGACGGGCTGCTGACTTTCCGGGACGGGATCCAGCTCGTCGCCGAGACCGAGGCGGCGGGGCCGGTCGCGGTGGCGGCGCCGCCGTCGTCGTCCGCGCTGGACGTGTTCAGCGTGATCGCGGCGCCCGACGTCGCCGCCGACCGGGTCGACGTCGCGGCGCACCAGGTCGCCGCGATGCTGGCCGGCGACGAGGGGAGCGCGCGGCGGGTGCCGGTCGAGGCGCTGGTCGACGGGCATGCCTGGACGGTCACCGAGCGGCGGGAGCAGGGGAGCGGGCCGTCGGTGCGGGAGGAGTGGCAGACCTACCTGCCCGCGTGGGACGCGACGAGCGACCACGACCTGAAGAACGCACCGGGGGTGGCCGAGTGCTTCGCGACGCTGAGCGGCTTCGCGCGGCCCGAGGACCAGCCGGTGAGCTTCGAGGCGCGGCAGTCCGCGGTGGCGTCGTACACCCGGACCGGGTTCAAGGCGGCCGCCGTCACCGCGGTCGGCATGCGAGCGGCGGGGATGCCCGACTTCCACGAGGTGCTCGTGCGGCGGGTCGAGCTCCGCTTCGACCGTCCGTACGCCGTGCTCGCGTGCGCGGCGCTCGACGAGGGGCCGGAGGCGTGGCGGGGCGTGCCGGTGTTCAGCGCCTGGGTGACTCCGCGCCCGGCGTGACCCGCGAGCCTCACCCTGGCCGAGCGAGGTCGCAGATGGCACGCACAATGGTAAACTGATGGTATGCGAACTACCATCGACGCTGCTGGACGCATCGTCGTGCCCAAGGCGCTGCGCGACGCCATGGGGCTCGTAGCCGGAAGAAAGATCGACATGGTGTTCACCGACGGACGTATCGAGATCGAGCTGGCTCCTATGGAGGTCGAGCTGGAGTCGAAGGGGAGGTTGCCGCGGCTGGTAGCCACCTCCGACCAACCGGAGCTCACCGACCAGCAGGTGCGTGACGCGCTCGAAGCCACCCGTCGGTGACCCGCACCTGCGACACGAGCGTGCTGGTGCCGGCGCTCCTTGCCTGGCACCCCGATCACGAAGCTTGCCGGAGCGCGCTGCGCTCGGTGCGCGACGTGCCGGCGCATGTTCTGGTGGAGTGCTACAGCGTGATCACCAGGCTCCCCGCACCCCACCGCGTGTCACCGGCGGACGCCGGCGCGGTACTGGAGGCGCTGCCCTTGAAGCCCGTGGCGCTCCCGGCCGCTAGACACGTGACGCTGGTACCGGAGTGCTCAAGGCTCGGCATTCGCGGCGGTGCCGTCTACGACGCCCTCGTGGCGCGCACCGCGGCGCACCACAGCCTCGAGCTCGTCACCCGTGACCGCCGCGCTCGCGCGACGTACGACCAGCTCGGGGTGCGGTACGTGCTCGTCTAGGGCGGGGAACGCCGGACACCCCGGCTGGCGAGCACTAGCCTGCCCTGACCGGGCCGACGCAAGGTCGGCTCGAGGGAGGGCGGGGATATGAGGAAGGCAGCCATTTGGCTGTTCGTGGGCGGAATCGTGGCCGGGCTGATGTCGATGGGCGGAGCCGCCTCCGCGGACACGTCGACGGTCTTCGACGAGAAGGGGCCGGCGCTGCAGAAGCCGGCGTACCAGCTCACTCGCGGCACGTTCACCTACACGGCCGACCGCACCGCGTTCAGGGCCAAGATCAAGCGGGTCAGCAAGGCGCGGACCTGGGTAGGCGCGCATGTCCTCTACCCGAACGGCTCGCAGGTCTCGTTCAGGACCTTCTACCGATTCGGCGCCGAGAAGGTCACCACCGCGACGTACTTCGCGAAGAACGGCAACCAGGTGGGCCTGACCGCTACCTCCCGCTGGGACACCAAACGCGACACCGTGACGATCATCCTCAACAACAAGACCCAGGACCCCAGGCCGGACAACGAGCGCGCCGCCCTGGACCTCTACACGGTGACCAAGGGCTGGTTGCACGGACCGCTGTGCGGCATCAACGCCGATGGCACCGTCAAGAAGTGCAACGACGACTACGTCTCCACCCGCCTCCGCCGATAGCCGAGGAGGCCCCCGCTCGCCACCGCAGATGTGCGAGCGGGGGCCGGCTCCTCAGTCGGCCTGGATCTTCCAGGCGCGGGTGATGCGCTGGTCGATCTTGTTGCCGGCCTCGTCCTCGGCGATCACCCGCACGGTCGCGAACTCCGCGCCCGCCGGTGCCGCCGGCACGTTGGCCCGCCACGCCGCCCCGGCATCGCGGGTGCGCGCCTCGAGCCAGGTCTCGCCGTCGTCGTACGACACCTCGACCGCCACGTCGAACCCATCCGGCCCGTCGAAGCCCGGCTGGTATCCGGTCTCGATGCGCAGCGGGTACGTCGACGAGGCGTCGACCCGGTTGTAGCCGTCGGCGTCGATGTCGTACCCGAGCTGCACCAGCGGCAGCACGGTGCGACCCTCACCGCGGCGTTTGGACCGGAAGGTCCAGGTCGTGTCGGTGCTCGACGACAGGTCCATGTAGTTGCCCGCGCCGTGCTGCACCTCCAACCGCAGCTCGTACTCCGCATCGCTCGACGGCACCGTGAACTGCGCCTGCGGCCACCCGGCGGTCCCGACGACCTTGCCATTGCGGCTCAGCGTCACCTGCGAGATGTCGCCGAACCGCTGGTCGATGTCGCCGTACGTCGTCCCGCCGAACCAGTAGTGCGGGAGCATCAGACGGATCGCGTCGCGGTAGCGCGCCACCGGCGACCCCAGCTCCTCGGGGCCGTACGCAGTGACGACCGCGGGGTGCACCAACGGTCCCCACCACTCCTGTGTGTAGCTCCGTCGGGGCTGGTACTGCGCGTAGTCGGACCACACCCAGTAGTAGCCGGGGAACTCCCAGTGGGGCTGGGCGAACCGGCGCCACTGCACGTCGTCGGTGGCAGTGACGTACTCGGTGCGCACCAGCGGCCCGTTGCGCTGCACGCCGGACAGCTGGCCCACGCCGACCTCGGAGAGCTCGGGGATCCAACCCTCGCTGCGCGACATCTGGTCGTGCTCGCGGTAGTCCGAACGCACGGTCGCGAGCTCGTCCGGCCCGACCGCGTAGGCCACCTTGCTCGGCACCTGGCGATCCTGGAAGGCCAGCTCGTACAGGTATTGCGAGTCACGCAGGCCCTTGACGTCGAGCACCAGGTCCGGGTCGGTCTCGAGCGCCGCACGCAGCTTCGTGCCGGCATCCCGCGAGATCGAGTACGCCGGGAAGCCCGGCCTCCACAGGTTGGTGTCCCAGATCTCCGTCTCGGGCTCGGTGTCGTGCACCACCACCAACGCAGCACCCGCGGCCTGGGCCGCTTCCAGCTGCTCGAGGATCGCCTCCGGCTGTTGCCGGGTCACCAGGGCGACCTTCCCCTCGACGTCGAGATCCTCGTAGTCGGCGGGCCGGCCCGCGCCGGCGTACACGACGGGAAGGGACGCGTTGCCGACGTAGGGATGGCCCTTCGAGCGGAGCTCGGGGTGCGGTGCGATCGCGAAGTCCTGCCGGCCGTTGACCCGAGCGGTCAGCATCGGCTGGCTCAGCTGCCACTGGGTGGCGAAGTGGAACGACCCGGTGGTCGCCCGCCTGCTCGGCACCAGCGACAGGTCGCGGTCGCCGAAGCCCTGTGCGGCGTGGATCCAGAACGACCGCTTCCCGACGGTACGGCGCCACAGCACGTCGTAGGTGTCGGCGTCGGCCGCGCGCGGGGTGTCGATCCGCACCGGCTGGCCGTCGCGGGCGTCGAAGTCGAACGTGAGGTCGCCGTCGACCCGCACCTCCGGGTCGCCGACGATCGTCTGCTCGTAGGGGAAGTCCTCGTCGCCGTCCCCGGGCTCCAGGACGGCCAGCACCGTCCACAGTCCGTCGGGCACCTGGTCGGTGACGGTTCCGTTCTCGAGCCAGATGCGGCGCCACTCGCCGGTATCGGCATTCCACAGGTCGACCAGCCCGGTGGCCGGGGCGCCCCGGCGGTCGACGGCGTTGACGGTCAGGTCCCGCAGCGGCCCGTTGACGACGACCGACATCACCGAGCTGAGCGCGGCGCCGTTCCTGCCGACCTGGCGGGCGACGATCCGGCCGGCGTACCCGCCGCTCCGGGTCTCCCTCGGCAGCAGGCGCAGCTTGGTGCTGGCCGCGCCGCGCGCGGGCACCTTCAGCACGCGCTTCGTGAAGTCGATCTCCGGGCGTTCGCCCGGGTCCGACCCGGTGCCGAACACCTGCGCGCCGAGGCGCAGCCGGACCGGGCGCTTGGTGGGGTTCTGGTAGGTGAGCGTGCGAGTAACCGCACCGGACGCCTGCGGCACCTGGCCCAGCGAGAGCACCGCGGTGTCCACCGAGACCGTCGTCCCGACCGCGGCGGCGACGTCCGCCCGGCCGGCACCTTGGGTCGTGACGGGGGTGTCGGCCAGCGCGTCGCTGGTCGACACCAGGCGGTTCTTCAGCTCGTCGTGGTCCCACTGCGGGTGCTGGGCCGCGAGGATCGCGGCAGCGCCGGCGATGTGCGGGGTGGCCATCGAGGTGCCGTTCATCGAGGTGTAGTGCTCGTCGAGCAGGTTGCCGATCGACGTCCCCTTCGCCCGCGCGGCGATGATGTCGACGCCGGGGGCGACGATCTCCGGCTTGATCAGCCGGTCCTCGCCGATGCGCGGGCCGCGGGAGCTGAACCAGGCTGGGGAGTCCTGCTTGTCGACGGCGCCGACCGTGAGCGCGCTCGTCGCGGCCCCGGGCGTCTTGATGGTTCCCTCGTCGGGCCCGGCGTTCCCGGCCGCGACGACGAACAGGGCGCCGGTCTCCTCGGTCAGCCGGTCGACCGCCTGGCTGAGCGGATCGGTACCGTCGGTGGACTCCGGTGAGCCGAGGCTCATGTTCACCACGTCGGCGCCGCTGTGCGCGGCCCACTCCATCCCGGCGATGATCTGGTCGTACGTGCCGCCGCCGCCGGCATCGAGCACCTTGCCGATGAGCAGTGCCGCCCCGGGCGCGACACCGGTGCCCTCGCCGCGGTTCGAGCCCTCGCCGGTGCCGGCCACGGTGGCCGCGACATGGGTGCCGTGGCCGTTGTCGTCGATGGCGGCCTCGGAGGTGCCGGTGAAGTCCTGCGCGCCCTTGACCTGACCCGCCAGGTCGGGGTGCTCGGGGTCGTACCCGGAGTCGAGCACGGCCACCGTGGCCCCGGTGCCGTCGTACCCCTTGGCCCAGGCCTCTGGCGCGTGGACCTGCGGCACGCTGTCCTCGAGCGTGGCCCGGACGGTGCCGTTCAGCCAGACCTTGCCGGCGCCGGCGAGTCGGGCGTCGGTGGCGGTGAGGTCGGCCTGCTCGCCGCGCAGGGACTCCCAGACCTTGCGGATCTCGTCCTTGGGGCCGTCGACCGCGACCATGCCGACCGAGTCGAGGACCTGCACCTTGCTCGCCTCGTCGGGCGTTGCCGGTGCGCGCCTGGCCTCCGGACCTCCGCGGCCCTCGAGCAGCAGCGGCACCTGCTCGCTGGACGCGTCGTCGAGCTGGCTGTTCACCAGCAGCGTGACGTTGAAGAGGCTCTCGTCGAGAACGCCCGACTGCACGTACGGCAGCGCCTCGGACGGTACGACGTGCACCTGCCCGTCCTGCTCGTAGACCACGGCGGGTCGGGCGCCCTCGACGGCCGGGACGACCACCGAGGCGCCCTGCCGGCCCGAGGGCGATCGGTGCCACGCGACCACGTCGCCGGTCAGCAGGGTCACCCGCTTCTCGGGCCCGGTTGCCTCGCCGGAGGGAGCAGTGGGCGCCGCCGGACGGTCTGGTTTCGCGGAGGCTCCGCCGGACCCGACGGCGCCCACCGGCAGCGCGAGGGCAGGGACGACGACGATCGCGAGCAGCGCTGCGCGGAGGCGTGGGGTGGTCATACCCGCATCGTGGGCAGGAGGCCCCACCCGTTGCGATTGGGCGGATCCCCCATTTTTCGAGGGCTCAGCCCTCCTCGGTCGGGTCTCCCTCGGGCAGCCCCGACTCCGCGGCGAGCCGGGCCAGCGTCGATCGGCCGGTGATGCCGAGCTTGCGCATCGCCGCGCCGAGGTGGCGCTCGACGGTGCGTGGCGACAGGAACAGCGCCTCCGCGACCTGCCGGTTGGTGAGACCCTCGGCGACCAGGCGGGCCACCTCCAGCTCTCGCGGGGACAGCTCGCGCCCGTAGCCCCGCCGCCCGCCCCGCCACACCCGGTCGACCTCGACGCCCTGCTCGCGCAGCGCGCGGGCCACCCGGTCGGCGTCCCAGCGGGCGCCGAGCGTGCGCAGCCCGCGTTCGACCGAGCGCAGGCGGCTCACCGCCGCCTCGTGCTCACCCGCCGCCAGCTCGGCACCGGCCTGCCGCTCGCCGGCCAGCAGCGCGGGGAGCGGCCGGCCGATGTCGGACCAGGCGTCGGAGGCCGTGAGGAAGGAGGCCGCCGAGCCGTGGTGGTCGCCGTTCGCGGCCGCGAGCAGCCCGTGCAGTGCGTGCAGCGCGGCGTGCGGCGCGGGCGCGCAGTCGACCTTGGTGCCGCGCTCGTACTCCCGCACCACCGCGACCGCCGCCGCGTGGTCTCCCGCGGCCAGCAACGCCTCGACGTGGGCGAAGGTCAGGCCGCTCGCCCACAGCCACATCTCCTTGCGGCCGATGGTGTCGATGACCGGTCCGGTGACGTCGAGGGCACGGCGTACGTCGCCCTCCGCGAGGTAGAGGCGCCCGAGCGCGGCTGCGGGTCCTGCCTGCGAGTCGGTGACGCCGCGGCGTACGAGCTCCTTGTGCACGCGGAGCAGCTCGCGCTCGCTCGCGGAGCGCCGGCCGCCGGCGAGCCCCAGGAGCGCGAGGGTCTGCACCGCTTCGAGCCGCGCCTCGGGGAGCGTCGCGTCCGAGTCGGCGAGGGCACGGGTGCGCTCGGCCAGCCCGGACCAGGCGCCGCGGTGCCAGTCCAGGAAGGCGATGGTCAGCCGGGCGGAGTTGAGCAGCCGCCGGTAGCCGGTGGCGGCCATCGTCGCGACCGCCTCCTCGAGGCAGCGCCTCGCCTGCTCGTCGCGTCCCCAGGCGATGGCGACGTGACCCATGTTCAGCAGCAGCCGGGCGATGTGCCGCTGCTCCTCCGTGGAGTCCGCGTGGGGGCGGAGCTGCTCCGCGACCGACCAGCCCTCCTCGTCGCCGAGCATCAGCAGCACGCTGGCGCGGTCGACCTCCAGCCAGGTGCGCTCCAGCCCCGGCGGCACCGCCGCGGCGAGGGCGCCGGCCCGGGCCATCCAGGTGCGGTGCCGATCGGCCGGCCAGCGGTGGCCGCGCGGCCAGGCGAGCGAGATCGCCGCCTTCGCCGCACCCACCGGGATCCCCACGAGGCCGCCGGTCGCCTCCTCGATCTCGTCGGCCGCAGCGTCGAACTCGCCCAGCTGCAGCAGCAGGCGGCCCAGCGAGAGCCGGACCTCGGCCACCTCCGACCGCGGCTCCTCGACCTGGGACACCACCTCACGCAGTACGCCGGTCACCCGAGCCCCGGTGTCGCCGAGCGACGCGACGCCGCGTGCCGCCACGTCACCGAGGCGCCGCGCGATGCGGAGCCGCTCGGCGGGCGGATGGTCCACCGCGGTCAGCAGCTCGACCAGCCAGGTGACCGCGGTGTGGTCGTCGCCGGACTCGACGGCCAGCTCGGCCGCCGTCTCCGCGTTGGCGCTCCACGCCGCCCGGTCGTCGGCCTCGCGGTAGTGCCGGCCCAGCCGACCCAGCGGAGGCGGGGTCCGGGTGCGCAGGGCGGCCGCCGCGGCGGCGTGCAGGCGGCGTCGTTCGGAGACCGGCGTCGACTCCTCGACCGCGCGGGCGGCGAGCTGGTGCCGGAACGCGTAGAAGCCCGGGGAGTCCTCGTGCAGCAGGTCGGCGGCCAGCGCGGTCGCCAGCCCCTCGCGCGCATTCTGCTCATCGAGCCCGCTCACGCACTGCAGCTCGGCCTCGGTCGCGGGGTCGCTGAGCACCGACGCCGCCCGCAGCACGGCGCGGGTCGCGTCCGGGAGCCGGGCGACCCGCTCCAGCACGGAGTCCCGCACCGACGGGGGTACGTCGAGGTCCTCCACCGCCCGGCGCTCCCACTCGCCGTCCTTCCACACCACGTCGCCGCGGTCGCGCAGCAGCCACAGGGTCTCCTCGACCGCGAGCGGCACGCCGTCGGTGCGGTCGTGCAGCCAGCGGACGAACTCCTCGGACACCTCGCGGACCCCGAAGACCGCGGCCACGAGCTCCCTGGTCTCGGCCACGTCCAGGGTGCTCAGCGCGACGCGGACGGGGGCCAGCCCGGAGCCCGCTCCGGCGACCAGGCGCACCAGCGCCGACTCGGCGGGGACGTCGACCGCTCGGTAGCCGACCGCGAACCGGAGCCGGCCCTGACGGTCGGCCGCCAGGCTCAGCAGGAGGTCCAGCGTCGAGGAGTCGGCCCAGTGGGCGTCGTCGAGCACCAGCAGCTCGACGCCGAGTCGCTCCAGCACCTCGGCCATCGCCCGGAACAGACGGTGCCGCGTCGCCCGAGGGTCGTCGAGCGGCGGCGGCGCCTCGGGCAGGTGCGCGGACCACTCCGGGAAGAGCGGCCGCAGGGCGCCGGCGAGCATGGTCAGCTCGAGCCCCTCGATGCTGCGCCGCCGCAGGGCGTCGACGACCGGCCCGAACGGGAACGGCTCCTCGAGCGGCGGACACGCCATGTGCAGCCGCTCGAGCGGCGCGATCGCCGGCGCCCGCAGCGCCTCTCGGAGCAGCCGGGTCTTGCCGATGCCGGGCTCGCCCTCGACCACCAGGAACGAGTCCTGGCGAGCCAGAGCGCCGACCGCCTGCGCGAGCTCGCGGCTGCGGCCGACGAATCGGGCGCCCGAGCTCGCCGAATGCACCCGTCACCATAGGCACCGGCCATCGCGCCGGGTCCAGCGGATTTCGCACCGCGTCGGGCGGGCGGTGGTCGTCGGGGGCGGTGAGATAGGACGGGTTGGGGTGGTGTTGATCGGTCCTGGGTCACCGCTCGGCGGTGTGGCCCCTGGGGGGCGGTGAGTTGGGACGGGTTGGGGT
>DASTDJ010000139.1:0-9114 GCA_035710425.1 Nocardioides sp. | reverse complement strand
CGAGGATGCCTGGCGGGCCTATGCAGCCGCCTTGGCAGACCCGACCGCGGTCCACGGCATGTGTGAGGACTATCGAGCCTCCGCCACGATCGATCTCGAGCACGACCGCCAAGATCTCGGCAGTCGGGTCGAGTGCCCGCTGCTTGTGCTGTGGGGCACCACGAACGACGTTTGGACGCGCTTCGACATGCGCCAGGTCTGGCGGGAGCGTGCAGTCGACGTGACCGGGCAAGGGCTTCCATGCGGCCACTACCTCGCCGACGAAGAGCCGGTCCTTACCGCGAGGCTGCTGGCCGACTTCTTCGCCTGAATCGGCGTACTGGACCCTGAGCCCGAGCGCCGCGACGCGGCCACCGCCCGAGTATTGCCGAACCGAGGGACGCCTACGTCGAGGGGATCTGGAACCCGCCGCGAAGGGCGCGGGCGTAGCCCCTGGCGCCGCTCCGTGTTTGGATGGGTGGACCCCACACAAAGGCGCACCATGTTCAGTACTCGGACTGACAACAAGCTGCCATCGAGCCGGGTCGCCCTGGCTCTCGTCACCTGCCTGGTCGTGACCGTAGGCGCCCTCGGCGCCGCGGATCGGGGCACTGCTGCGGCTGGGGAGGATCCGCCGGCTGCGGCCCTCGATGTCGGCCGGTTGCCGACGAGCCCGGAGCTCTCGGAGACCCAACGGCTTGCCGACCGGCGGGCCGTGGTGATCGGCGAGCGGGCCTACTCGACGTGGACCGAGGACGGGCTGTATCCCGCGATGGGGTTTCACACGCGGGGCGAGATGGGTGGGATCTGGTCGCCGCCGATCAAGCTGCTCGACGGGCTGTGGTTCGGGGTCGACGGGCAGTGGCTGGGTGACGACGTCGATGCACGCCGGTTCAGCTCGGGCTGGGGCTATACGCGCACGGACTACACCGGCAGTGACGGCGTACGCGTGTCCCGGACCGACTTCGTGCCGGACGGGCCGCGCGCACAAGTGGTCGGGCTGACGCTGCGGAGCGACAGCGACACGACGGTTCCTCTCGAGGTGGCCGCGCACTCAGAACTGATGGCGACCTACCCGTGGGGAGAGACGACGCCGAGCCAGCTGGCGGTCAATGCGGACGACACGGGCAGCGTCGACGACTCCGCGCTGGTGTTCCGCGAGCAGGCCGGCGCGGACCACCCGCTCGGGGCGCACGACTGGGCGGCCGTGGTCGGGAGCGACCTCACGCCGACGTCCACCGAGCTCGGACCGAACCACCGAGGACCTCAGGACCCCGCGGTCATCTGCCCGGCCTCGGGCACCCCCGACCCGCAGCCGGAACGCTGCGACGACACGGCGTACGGCGCGGGCACCGGCGGCGTGCTCCGGTACGACGTCCCGGTGACGGCCGACAAGCCCGTGACGGTGTGGTTCGCGGTGGCGGGGTCCGACAACGGTCTGGCCGATGCGCGTGCGTCCTACGACGAGGCGCTCGCCGATCCCCGCGCTCTCTTGGCGGACAAGGTGCACGCGCGGCGCGCGATCGACCGGCGTACCCAGGTGGACATCCCGGGCGACCGCCGGCTCGAGCGGTCGATCCGCTGGAGCAAGCAGAACCTCGCCGACTCGGTGCAGGAGAGCCACGACCTCCGGCTGCGCTGGGTCGACGCCGGCAAGCAGTTCCCGGAGCCGGTCGGCACGCTGCCGACGGCCCGATGGCTGGGTGCGGGCTGGCCCGACTACCCGTGGATCTTCGGCACCGACGGTGAGTACACGGCGTTCGCGTCGGTGGCGATGGGCCAGTTCGACGACATCAAGGCCCACCTGCTGACGCTCCGCGACGTCAGCGAGATCATCAACGACGGGTCCGGCAAGGTCGTGCACGAGGTGACGCCCGACGGCGCGGTCTACTTCGGCGCCAACCAGGATCCGGGCAACACCGACGAGACGTCGAAGTTCCCGAGCGCCGTCGCCCTGATCTGGCGCTGGACCGGTGACGATGCGTTCCGCGACGAGCTGTACGACTTCTCCAAGCGCGGGATGGAGTACGTCGTCGAGCAGCTCGACGAGGACGGCGACGGCTGGCCGGAGGGCCTCGGCAACGTCGAACGCCCGGGCATGGGCGAGGAGAAGCTCGACAACACCGTCTACACGGTCCGCGGGCTCCGCGACCTCGCCGACATGGCGACCAGCAGGGGTGACACCGCGACCGCCACCTGGGCGTCGCAGATCGCAGCCTCGATGGAGGCGGACTTCGAGCAGGCCTGGTGGTACGGCGGCGACGCTCGGCAGTACGCCGACTCGCTCGCCAACCCCGACAACACCAAGGTGTTCCAGCGGCACTGGATCGGGGTCACCCCGATGGACGCGATGCTGGTGCGCCCCGGCCAGCCGACCCGCCCGCTCGCCGACGACGACCACGGCGTCACCGCGCTCGAGCAGCGCGAGCGCGAGTGCTTCACCGGTGAGTTCGGGCTCTACCACACCGGCACCGGGCCGACGTCCGCTCCGGCCGGCAACCCGGGGGCGAGCTGCGACTCCGTGGTGTCGACGGTCCCGAGCGAGCGCAGCGTCTTCTCGCTGAACACCGCGATCATGGCCGTCGCCGAAGGCAACTTCGGTCGGCTCGGCGAGGACCAGCAGCAGCACTACACGACCGGCAACGCCCGGATCCAGCTCGACCCGGACGTCTGGGAGATGCCCGGCGCGATGCCGGAGATCGCCCCCGAGGGCGACTTCACGCCCAACATCGACCGGCTCTTCACCGAGCGCTCGATGGTCCTGCAGGCGTGGGGCGCCTACGGCAACCTGTGGCCGGTCGTGGCGCAGCAGCTGGGCGTCTCACCCGACCTGGGTCGCGACCGGGTCAGGGTGGTCGCGCAGGTGCCCGAGGGTCAGAAGAAGGTCTCGGGTCGACGCATCTTGCTCGGTGAGGACGGCCAGGTAGCGGTGACTGCGCGCCAGTCGAAGAAGGAGCTGCGCACCGAGGTCCGTCTCGCACGACCGGGCACCCGCCTCACCATCGGCCACGTGCTTCCCGCGGGTGCGAGGGTGAGCTCGGTCCGCCTCGACGGCAAGCGGGTCCATGCCCACGTCGTCAGGACGGCCCGCGGGCGCGAGCTGGTCACCACCACGCACGCCGGTGCGCACGTCCTGGTCATCCGGTTGCGCTGACGGGGAGATCGCGACCGCCGTGCGGCTACCGCTCCCGCACGGCGTACGTCAGGTGGGTCACCCTTTGCGAAGGCTCCGCGCGGACCTGCTTCAGGGCGACGCGACCCGCGTCCACGCCCTCGAAAAGACGTACACCGGTGCCGAACAGGACGGGTGACAGCGCGATCGAGAACTCGTCGACCAGCCCCGCGTTCACGTACTGGAGCACGGTCGCGCCACCACCCGCGATGCGGACGTCGCGGTCGCCGGCCGCGTCGCGGGCCTGGTCGAGAGCGCGCTCGATGCCCTCGTTGACGAAGTGGAAGACGGTCCCGCCAGGTCGCTCCCACGGGTCGCGCTTCTCGTGCGTCACGACGAAGACCGGCGTGTGGAACGGCGCCTCCTCCGGCCACATCTGCTCACCCGCGTCGAACATGCGCTTGCCCATCACACTCGCGCCGGTGCGCTCGAACGTCTCCCGGGCGATGTCGTTGTCGCGCCCCTCCTCGCCGCCCCTGCCGAGCTTGAGGTTCTCCCGGAAGAACCGCAGCGGGAAGGCCCACCGCTGCAGCTCCATCCACTGCTGCCCCATCAGCTCCTCGCTGGACTCGGGCGCGATGAAGCCGTCCAGCGACATCGACACGCTGAAGAACACCTTCCCGGCCATCAGGCCTGCACCTCGTTCCGAACGAGCTCGGTGACGTAGGCAGCCAGGTTGCTGAGGGTCTGCCGGCCGCCCTCGATCGCGTGGTACTTCTCGACCGCCTCGTCGCGCAGCTGCTGGGTGGGGAAGACCGTGTGCATCTCGATTCGGGTTGCCGCACCGTCGGGCTCGAAGGTCAGCACCGACTCGAAGGCGTTCGGGTCGTCGGGGGACTCCCCGTGGCGCAGTGCGATCCGTTTCGGCGGGTCGATCTCGGTCCAGGAGATCCACTCGGCGTAGTCGGTGCCGTCCGGACCGTGCATCATGAACTCCCACTCCCCTCCGACGCGGAACGCGAAGGACTGCGTGGTCGTGGTGAACCCCTCCGGCCCCCACCACCGCGACAGGTGCCGCACCTCGGTGAACGCCTCGAACACCAGCTCTCGCGGGGCGTCGATGACGCGGGAGATGACGATCTCCCGGTCCGCCGTGGCGGACTGCCCCGGCGCTCCTCGTTCGGTCGAGCTCATCAGCTACTTCTCCTGCCTTGCCTGCTTGAGGTCCTGCACGTACGCATCCAGCCGGTCGAAGCTCTCGTTCCAGAACCGCTCGAACCCGCCGGTCCACTCGTGGACCGGCCGTAGCCCGCGGGCGTCGAGGCCGTACAACCGCTGCTTGCCTGCCTTGCGGTCCTGGACCAGCCCGACCTCCCGGAGCACCCGCAGGTGCTTGGAGGCTCCCGGCTGCGTCATCCCCAGCTCTCGGGCCAGCTCGGTCACCGGCCGCTCGCCCTCCCGCAACAGGACCAGGATGTCCCGCCGCTGCGGCTCGGCGATCGCGTTGAAGACGTCCGACGTCGTCGCTGCTCGTGCCATGCCGAGATCATATGCCTATATCGGCATGCGTCAAGCCTGACCACCTGCTCATGCGATCGCCGCTAGCCTCGCCCCGTGCCGGAGCTGGTGGAGGGGTCGCGCGTGGCGCTGCTGGTCCCGGGCTCGCACGCCTACCTCGACGTCGTGATGGGACTGCTGGCGGAGGGGATGTTCCCGATCCCGTTGGACCCGCGGCTGACGGCGTACGAGCGAGACCGGATCCTGGCTCACCTCGAGCCGGACGTGGTCGTCGACGACGAGTCGGCCCTGGCCGAGCTCCCGCGGACCAAGGGACTCCCCCGCGCCCGCCCGATGCACGTCACCAGCGGAACGACCGGCACGCCGAAGGGCGTCTACAGCGGACTCCTGGACGAGGAGAACGCCGCGGCGCTGGTCGCCGAGGAGCGCGACCTGTGGGGGTTCGCGGCTGACGACGTCAACCTGGTGCTCAGCCCGCTCTACCACTCCGCGCCGCTCCGGTTCGCGATGGGGACGGTGCTCGCCGGGGGTCGCGTGGTGGTCCCGGGGCCGTTCGAACCCGCCGCGGTCACCGAGGCGATCAGGACCGAGCGGCCGACGTCGATGTTCTGCGTGCCGACCCACCTGCAGCGGCTCTTCGCGTACTGGGACGAGATGGGCGCGCCCGACCTCTCCTGCTTCCGGCTGGTGGCCCATGCCGGCGCGCCGTGCCCGTCGGAGACCAAGCGGCGGCTGATCGAGGCGTTCCCGGACGGCAGCACCTGGGAGTTCTACGGGTCGACCGAGGGCCAGTTCACCGCCTGCCCGAGCGAGGAGTGGGTGGCCCGGCCGGGCACCGTCGGGCGGGCCCGACCGGGGCGCAGGCTCTCCCTGGACGCCCACGGCGTGATCTGGTGCGCGGTCCCCGAGCACGCGCGGTTCAGCTACTACGGCGACCCGGAGAAGACCGCGACCGCCTGGCGCGGCGACAGGTTCACGGTGGGCGACGTCGGGCGGCTCGACGACGACGGCTACCTCTTCCTCGAGGGACGCCGCGAGGACCTGATCATCAGCGGCGGCGTCAACGTCTACCCGCTCGAGGTCGAGCAGATCCTGGGCGAGCACCCGGGCATCACCGACGTCGCGGTGTACGCCGTCGACGACCCCGAGTGGGGGCAGCGGGTGTGTGCAGCAGTCGTAGGGGTCGTGTCGGAGGCCGAGCTGACGGCGTACGCGCACGATCACCTCGCGCCGCCGAAACGGCCGAAGACGTGGGCTTTCTACGACGTACTCCCCCGCACCCTGACCGGCAAGGTGCGGCGGGACCAGCTCAGCAGGCGAACTGGCGCCGGTAGGCCTGGGGGCTGACGCCCCGGGCCCGGGTGAAGTGGTGCCGGAGCGCGGCGGCGTTGCCGAAGCCGACCTCCGAGGCGATCCAGTCGACCGAGGCGTCGGTGCGCTCGAGCATCTCCTCGGCCACCTCCAGCCGGCGGGAGGTGACCCAGCTGTGCGGGGTGGTGCCGGTCTCGTCGCGGAAGCGGCGGGCGAAGGTGCGCGGCGACATGTGCGCCCGGCGGGCCAGCTCCTCGACGCCGAGCTCGCCGTCGAGGTTCTCCAGGATCCACGACAGCAGCGGGCCGAGGGTCTCTGCCTGGCAGTCGACGACCTGGCGGGAGATGAACTGGGCCTGGCCCCCGTCGCGGTGCGGCGGCACGACCATCCGGCGCGCGGTGGTTGCGGCGACCCGGGCGCCGTACTCCTGGCGGAGCAGCTGAAGCGACGCGTCGATGCCGGCCGCCGAGCCGGCGCCGGTCAGCACGTTGCCGTCGTGGCAGTAGAGGACGTCGGGCTTGACCGTTGCCTCCGGGAAGGAGTCAGCGAGCCGGTCGGTGTAGCGCCAGTGGGTGGTGCACTCGCGGCCGTCGAGCAGGCCGGCGGCACCCAGGTGGAACACCGCCGAGCAGTGAGCGTAGATGATCGCGCCGCGGTCGTAGGCCGCGCGGATGGCGTCGATGACCTCCGGGTCGTGGTCCTCGAACTTGTCGCGAGGGGCGATGCAGATCAGGTCAGCGGTCTCGGTGACGGAGAGGTCGTGCTTGACGACGATGTCGAAGTCGGACCGGCCTCTGACCGTGCCCGGCCTGGGAGTGCAGACCTTGAAGTCGAACACCGGGTTGTCGTCGTCGGGGTGGTAGGGCTCGCCCCACACCTCCACGAGAGATCCCAGCCCGAAAGGCTCCGCTCCGTCCTGCACCACCACGGCCACTCTGCGCATGGCGGACAGTCTGCAACGGTTCTGGCAGAAAATCAATGGAGAGTGTCATTTCTGCCACTGGTGGCAGAAACTGAAACAGCGCATGATTACTGCCATGACCTTCCTACTGATCCTCCTCGTGGCCCTGGCCGTCGCCGGTGTTGTGGCCACCTTCCGCGACCTCTTCGATGACGGAGGCCCCCGCAGGGCGCCGATGTCGCACTTCGAAGACCCCACGTTCCGTGCCCCCGCGGCCCGGATCTGAGCTCCCAACCATCTGACCCGTCACCGAGCTGGTGACGGGTCAGTGGTTTTTTCAGGGACGCGGCCGGGCGACGGCCCGCTTCGAGACCGGCCCGTTCCCCGTGCCGTTGACGGCGACGACCGTGACGGCGTACCGCTTGCGCGGCGAGAGCGACCCGATCCGGGTCGATGTACCGGCGACCGTGCGGGTGCGAGCCGCCGTACGGCTGCCGACCGGCCACCACGAGACGCGGTACGACGTCGCCACGGCCTCGGCGCGCCAGCTCACCCGAAGGGCCTTCGACCGAGGCTCCAGCCGCGGCGTCGGTGCGGCGGCCGGCGGCCGCTGCGGAAGCACCTCGACGACGTTGGAGCGGACGTCGCCGGCGGCGGCCTCGTCGCCCTTCATGGGCTGCAGCCGGAACCGGTACCGATGGCCGTTGACGAGCAGGCTGGTCTGCCACGTCGAGCCGGGCACGGGGAACGGGAGCCGTCGCCACTCCTCACCCGCGGTGACGTCGCGCAGCCAGACGTACTGCGCGGTCGCGCCCGGCGGTCCGGTCCACGAGAGGGTCGCGCCACCGTCGGCGGGCGTCGCGGCCAACCGCGGTGCGACACGGGGGCCGAGCGGGATCTGAGCGAACGCGCGCGAAGCAGGTGGTCCGACGTCGAGCGTGGACAGCGCGTCGGCGACCGCCGCGGCGATCATCGCCTCCCCCACCGCGTTGGGGTGCGACCCGTCCCAGGTGTGGGTGAAATGGTCGTAGCCGGCATCGGTGTCGGCCACCACGACGCCCGGCGCGACGGCCGACTCGGCCGCCGCCACCGCGGGCAACCGGGAGTTGAGGTCGGGCACGCCCCCGAACCAGGTCTGGGTCACCTCGGCGAGGACGATCGGCACCCCGGGATCGGCCGACCTGGCCTCGTCGACGAAGGTCGCGATCCGGTTGGCCACCGTCTCCGGCGTCCGCGCGCCGAACACCAGGTCGTTGACACCGAGCATCTCCACCACCACGTCCGGCTGGTAGTCCTCGACCAGGGTCGCGATCGGCACGTCGGGGACGTCGACGGTCATCCCCCAGCGCGCGGCGTGGTCGCGGTCGAAGGCGGTGTCGACGTAGGCCTGGGAGCCGAGCGTGGCGGAGACGTTGTCGTAGAGGTCGTCGCGCGGCCCGACGAAGTCGACCGCGACCCCGGCTGCCTGGAAGTGCTTCCACAGGCGGTAGCGCCAGGTCCAGTCGCCCGCAGAGCCCTGCGTCACGGAGTCGCCCACCAGCAGGATCCGCATCGGGTCCGGGGCATCCTCACGCGCTGCCGACGGGACCGCCGCCCCGACCGCGACCAGTCCCAGGCCGACGAAAAATGAGAGCGCGCCACAGCCGCGTCGCCCTCCCCAGTGCACCCGCAGATGCTACCCAGGCGCGGGCCGCGACGCCGAAATAGCGATCGACCAGAAATGGCACCGACCCGGGCCGTTGTGACGGATCACAAGGGCCCGGGTCGAGGCGTCTGCTGAAGAGTCAGCGGGTCAGTTGCTGCCCCCGGTGAGCTTCTCGCGAAGCGCCTGCAGCGCCTCGTCGGACGCCAGCGAACCGCCGTCGCCGGTCTCCTCGACGGGCGTCTCGCCCTCGGAGGAGTACGACGTGGCCTCGCCGGCCTCGACGTCGGCCTGCTTGGCGTCGGCCTGCTGCTTGACGTGGGCCTCCCAGCGGGCGTGCGCCTTGGCGTACTGCTCCTCCCAGGCGGCGCGCTGCTCGTCGAAGCCCTCGAGCCACTCGCCGGTCTCGGGGTCGAAGCCCTCGGGGTAGACGTAGTTGCCCTGCTCGTCGTAGGTCGCGGTCATGCCGTAGAGCGTCGGGTCGAACTCCTCGACGTCGGAGGCGGTCGCGGTCTCGTTGGCCTGCTTGAGGGACAGCGAGATCCGGCGACGCTCGAGGTCGATGTCGATGATCTTGACCATGACGTCGTCGTTGACCTGGACGACCTGCTCCGGGATCTCCACGTGGCGCTCGGCCAGCTCGGAGATGTG
>DASTDJ010000138.1:0-21554 GCA_035710425.1 Nocardioides sp. | reverse complement strand
CCCGGCACCCGTGCGTCGTACGAACCCAGCGTCGACCAGGCCGATGATCGTCAGGAAGAGCCCGATCCCGACCGAGATCGCGATCTTCAGCGGCGCGGGCACGGCCCGGAACACCGCCTCGCGGAACCCGGTCAGCACGAGCACCAGGATGATCAGGCCCTCGATCACGACCAGGCCCATGGCGTCGGCCCAAGTCATCTGGCTGGCCACGGAGAACGTCACGAAGGCGTTCAGCCCGAGGCCGGTGGCGAGCGCAAGCGGGTAGTTGGCAACGACCCCCATCAGGATGGTGAGTACGCCGGCGACGAGCGCGGTCGCCGCGGCGACGGCCGCGAAGTCGCCGCCCGCGAGCTGGTCACCGTTCTCGTCCAGTCCCTGCAGCAGGATGATCGGGTTGAGAACGATGATGTAGGCCATCGTGAGGAAGGTGACGAGGCCGCCGCGCAGCTCGCGCGCGACCGTCGACCCTCGTTCGCTGATCCGGAAGAAGCCATCGATCCCGCCGGCCCGGGAGGGGGAGGTGGTAGTCACGCCCGGCAGCATGGCAGAGCGTCGGCGCCTCGCCTACCCTTGCGACGTGGAGCTCCGCGACAACCAGCCGATGAAGCACGAGATCGGCGACCGCACCTACTTCGTGGCCGACGTCGAACCCCTCGACGTCGACGGCGTGCGCACGGTGCAGGTCGGGACCGCGGTGTTCTTCGTCGCCTTCCTGGCGCTGCTGCCGTTCTACGGCCGGCTCGAGGAGGACGGGCACACCTGGTGGCTGTGGATGTGCCTGTGCGGCGTGGGCCTGGGCCTGTTCGGCCTGGAGTACTGCCGACGGCGGCGCGCGTACCGCGCCGAGCTCGCGGGCGAGGAGCCCTCGCCCTAGAAGACCTCGAACTCGTCCCGGGTGATGGTGTCGAAGACGTGCTCGGGCAGCGGCTGCGGCGTGTGCTTCTTCGCGAGCCGGACCTCCGAGTGGGCGCCGCAACCGTGGCCGAACGCCACCACGCGGCCGTCGTCGTTGGCGTCGCCGTTGGCGCACACCCCGAACGTCTCGGACAGCGGCCCGGCGATCCGGACCAGGAACCCGCAGGTGCTGCACGGCTCCGGGGCCGACTTGGCCAGCTGTGCGTCGGGGCCGCCCGGGCCGTCGTACCAGCGCTCCGCGGCGAGGTCGCGGCCCTCGGTCGAGAGGGTCCGCACCCGGCCCAGCCCGAGGTCCTTGGCGACGCCGCGGATCTGGGCCTTGTCGTCGGCGTCGAGCGGGTCGTCGCCGAAGGAGTACGTCGGCACCAGCCGCGGGTCGTCGTCGGCCACCGGCAGCAGGTCGCCCGGTGACAGGTCGCCCGGCTTGAGGCGCTCGCGGTAGGGCACCCACTCGGGCGCCACGATCGCGTCGTCGCCGGGAAGCAGCACGATCTCGTCGACCGTGACCCGCTTCTGCCGCGACGCCCGCGTGAGCGTCACCGCCCAGCGCCAGCCGACGTAGCCCGCCCGCCGGCACTCGAAGAGATGCGTGACGACCCGGTCGCCGTCGACCTCGCGGCCGAGGTGGTCGCCGACGTCGGCGGCGTCGACCTCCTCGAGGAGAGCGGCGCGCGCCTCGTCGACGGCGGCTGCTGCGACCGCGTCGGCCTTGGTGCGGGTCAGGGTCTTCACGGACGAAAGCATGACTCATCAACGACGGTCGTGTCAGGTCGGGGGTTGCGCGTGTCCACGTCGGCGCGAGCGGGCAGGATGGGCGCATGACGTCGGAGCGCCCTGAGATGCCCTCGGCGCCCGACGGTCCCACCGAGCCGATCCCGGGCTCCGGCGACCGGGCCCGCACTGTCGGGCAGGGTCTCGGCACCGGCGCGAAGGCGACCGGTCGCGGCCTGCGAGGGATGGCGAGGATGACCGGCCGCGCCAGTCGCTACACGGTCCGCCAGGCGCAGCGCGCGGCGAGTGCGCAGGGCGCAGAGCAGTCCGGGCTGCACCGGCTCATCTACCTCCACTCCGCCAACGCGGCCGGCGACGCGGCCGTGGCCATCTCGCTGGCGACCACGGTCTTCTTCGCCGGTGCCACCAGCGAGGCGCGCAGCCAGGTGGCGCTGTTCCTCGGCCTGACGATGCTGCCGTTCGCGATCGTGGCGCCGCTGATCGGCCCGTTCCTCGACAAGTTCAGCCACGGCCGGCGCTGGGCGATCGGCGCGACCTTCGCCATCCGCGCGTTCCTGTGCTGGGTGCTCGCGGGCGCGGTCGCCGACGACTCGGCGCTGCTCTATCCCGCGGCACTCGGCGTACTCGTCGCGTCGAAGGCGTACGGCGTGACCCGCGCCGCCGCCGTACCCCGCCTGCTGCCGGAGGGGTTCACGCTGGTCAAGGCCAACGGCCGGGTCTCGCTCGCCGGCATGGTCGGTGCGGCGATCTCCGCGCCGATCGCCGCCCTGGCCGCCAGCGTGGGCTCGGAGTGGGCGCTGCGCTACGCGTTCGTGGTGTTCGTCCTCGGCACCATCGCGGCGATCCGGCTCCCGGAGAAGGTCGACTCCAGCGCCGGCGAGCAGCAGATCTCGCTGCGTTCCGAGCACGGCGGTCAGCGCCGCGGCACCCAGATCCCGCCGGCGGTCGCCTTCGCGCTCCGCGCCAACTGCGGACCGCGCTGGCTGTCCGGGTTCCTGATCCTGTTCCTCGCGTTCCTGCTCCGCGACCACCCGCTGGACGGCTGGGAGGACAAGCCGGAGCTGCTCGTCGGACTGGTGATCGGCGCGGCCGGCGCCGGCAACGGGCTGGCCGTGGTCCTCGCCGCGATGGCCAAGAAGGTCAACCCGGCGATCACCGTGGTCGTGATGCTGCTCCTCGACGCGGCGATGGTGATCATCACCGCCGTCTTCTACTCCCTGCTGACGCTGGTCGCGCTCGGGCTGGCGGCCGGGCTCGCGCAGTCGCTGGCCAAGCTGTCGCTCGACGCGACGATCCAGGACGGCGTCCCGCGCCACATCCAGGCCAGCGCCTTCGCCCGCAGCGACACCACGGTGCAGCTGGCGTGGGTGATCGGCGGGTTCGTGGGCATCGCGATGCCGCTGATCCCCCGGCTCGGCCTGTCCGTCGCCGGCATCGTGCTGGTGGCCTGGACGGTGTTCGTGCTCGGCACCCTGCCCCGCAAGGGCCGAGGGATGCCGGTCGTGCCGACCGTCTCCTAGAGCTCCAGCTCGTCGGCCAGCGCGCGCAGCAGCTTGGCGGCCGGCTTCGCCGTACGCGCCTCCGGGTGGCGTCCGTGGCGGTAGGTCTCACCGACGCTGTCGAGCAGGCGGATCAGGTCCTCGACGATCGGCGCCATCTCGTCGGGCTTCTTGCGGCGGGCGGCCGACTTGTTGCGCGTGACCGAGGCCGGGGCGTCGAGCACCCGCACCTGGAGCGCCTGGTCGCCCCGGCGCCCCTGGGCGATGCCGAACTCGACCCGGGTGCCGGACTTGAGCGTCGAGACGCCGTCGGGCAGTGCTTCGGAGCGCACGTAGACATCGGGCCCGTCCTCCTGGGACAGGAACCCGAAGCCCTTGTCGGCGTCGAACCACTTCACCTTGCCAGTGGGCACGGTCTCGAACCTTCCAGCTACCCGCCCGGCCACTCCGAGCGCGACCGCAAAGCCTAGACGACGTGGCTGTCCAACCACGAAGGGAAATCCCGCAGGTCGTCGAGCACCACGTGGGTGCCCGCGGCGAGCAGCTCCTCGCGGGTGCAGCCGCCGGAGAGCACCGAGACGCTGGTCGTGCCGGCGGCGAGCGCCCCCTCGACGTCGT
This sequence comes from Nocardioides sp., assembly GCA_035710425.1. Taxonomy (GTDB): domain Bacteria; phylum Actinomycetota; class Actinomycetes; order Propionibacteriales; family Nocardioidaceae; genus Nocardioides. Next base: position 17,790 of record DASTDJ010000138.1, on the reverse strand, counting down.
GGATGTGGTCGCCGACGTAGATCGTGGCGCCCTCCCTGCGCAGGACGTCGGCCTTGCCGACACCCCACACCCAACCCTCGAGGACGTCGACGTCGAGCCCGAGGTGGTCGATGTGCAGCCGCGCGTTGTCGGGGTACTTGCCGGTGACCACGACCACCCGGCCGCCGTGCCGGCGTACGGCGGCCAGCGCCTCGGCGGCCCCGGCCAGTGCGGGCACCCGGTTGATCGCGTACTCCGGGTAGAGCTCCCGGAACCGGTCGCCGGCGGCCGCCACTGCGTCGACGGCGAGGTGCGGGGCCAGCATCGACTCCAGCGGCGGGCCGAGCCGCGCGGTCATCTCCGCGACCGGGAACGAGACCCCGAGCTCCTCGCCCAGCGCCTCGAGCACGGCACCGAAGCCGGGCACCGTGTCGATGAGTGTCATGTCGAGGTCGAACCCCACGACGAGCGGTGCAGGCACCCGCCCAGCGTAGGGCGCGTGTGGATACCGCTGTCACAGTTGAGGGTCGGGGGACAGAATGGACGACTTGCGCAACGGACGGAAGGCGGCGATGAGGCGACAGCGGCGGACCCGGCGAGCCCTGGGAGGCATCCTCGGGGTGCTGCTCGTGGGGAGCGCCCTGGCGCCGTTGCCGAGCGCGGGCGCCGCCCCGGATGCGCAGGAGCCGGACTCGCGGCTCTACCTCGTCACCCTCGACGGTGCCGGCACGGCCGGCTACCACGGCATCCTCCCGAGGCCCTCGGTGGCGCTCAGCATGCGGCTGCGCCAGGAACGGCTGCTGGATCGCGTCGATGCCCCCGAGCCGACCTACCGCTGGACCACAGCGCTCAACGGGTTCGCGGTACGCCTCACCGACCAGCAGGCGCTCGAGCTGGAGTCGGCCGACGACGTGGCCCTCGTCGAGCCCAACCAGATCCGCCGGGTGGCCGGCGCCGAGCGGGCCGAGCCGGCGATCGGTCTCAAAGGGCCCCGCCGAGGCGGCGCCGGCACCGTCGTCGGCGTGATCGACACCGGGTTGGCGCCGGAGCACCCCCTCTTCGCGGCCGCCGTCCCGCTCGGCAAGGAGCCACGCGACTTCTCCGGGACGTGCGAGGCCGGTGACGGCTGGGACGCCGACGACTGCGACGACAAGGTCGTGGGAGCCAGGTGGTTCGTCGAAGGCTTCGGCGAGCACAACGTGCGCAGCACGGCCTACCTGTCCCCGCGCGACTCCGACGGCCACGGCACCCAGATAGCCTCGATCGCCGCCGGCAATGCCGGCGTCCCGGTGCGGGTCAACGGCGAACCGATGGGGCGCTACGGGGGGATGGCCCCGCAGGCCCGGATCGCCGTCTACAAGGCGTGCTGGGGAGCCCCTGACCCTGCCGACGACGGCTGTGCCACCGCCGACCTCGTCACCGCGATCGACCGCGCCAGCGGCGACGGGGTCGACGTGATCAGCCTGGCCGTCGGCGGGCCGGCCGAGATCGACACGGTCGAGCGCGCCCTGCTCGGCGCCGCCGAGGCCGACATCGTCGTCGCGGCGGCTGCTGGCAACGCCGGCACCCGTGCGTACGCCGCGCACCCCAGTCCCTGGGTGACCACCGTCGGCGGCACCACCGGGCGACCGCGGCTGGGTCGGGTCGTCGCCACCGGAGGTCCCCGGCTCGAAGGAGCGATGGTCTCGACCCGCACGGTGCGGCCCTCCCGGCTGGTGCTGAGCGAGAGGGTGCGGGCCAGGGGTGCGAGCCGTGACGAGGCGCGGGTCTGCGCACCCGACAGCCTCGACGCCCGGCGGGTGGCCGGTGCCATCGTGCTGTGCCAGCGGGGCAGCGTCGGCCGAGTGGACAAGTCACGGACCGTGCGGCTCGCCGACGGCGCCGGCATGGTCCTCGTCAACGTCTCCCCCGGCTCGGTCAGCGCCGACTTCCACGGCGTGCCGACCGTCCACCTCACCGACGACCAGGGCCGGGCGCTGCGCCGGTGGGCCGCTCGTCACCCCGCCGCGCGGGTCGCCCTGCGTCCGGTCGGCGTGATCCGTGAGCCGCGCTCGGTCGCGCGCTGGTCGAGCCCCGGCAGCCCCCTCGTCGGGGTGCTCAAGCCCGACGTGGTGGCCCCGGCCGCCGGCGTGCTCGGCGCCGTACCCGGCCCGGAGGCGTGGGACTTCGTCACCGGAACCTCCGCCGCGGCTGCCTACACGGCGGGCGCGGCGGCGACTCTGCTCGCGCGCACCGGCTGGCCGGCCACCACGGTGCGCTCGGCGCTCGCCACCACCGCGGCGCCGCTGCCCGGCGACGTCCTGCATTCCGGCACCGGCCGGCTCCGGCCCGACGCCGCCGTCCGCCCCGGCCTGGTCTACGAGATCGACTCCGACGACTACCGCTCCTGGCTGTCGGGCCGGCGGCGCGAGCTCAACACCCCGTCGGTGCTCCTCGTCGACGGCGAGCGACGCACCCGCCGCACCATCACCAACATCCTGGGCCGCGCCCGCTACTTCTCCTCCAGCGCCGTCGGCTTCCGGCGAGACGTCTCGGTCCGACCCGCGGCGGTCCGGCTCGGCCCGGGCGAGTCGGCGACGTTCGTCATCAGGGTGCGCGACTCCGCCGCCCGTTCCGACGACGGACGCGTGGTCTGGCGCGGCGCGACCGGCACCGTCACCAGCATCCCGGTACAGATCTCGCGCTGAGGTCAGACGCTCTCTGCGGTGGTTTCGAGGCTCGTCGCCGGCGCTCCTCGCACCTCAACCACGGTCTGACGAGAGGCCGAGCTGCTCCGCCGTCTCCTCGCGCATCTGCACCTTGCGGATCTTGCCGGTGACGGTCATCGGGAACTCGTCGACGACCAGCACGTAGCGGGGGATCTTGTAGTGGGCCAGGCGGCCCGAGGCGTAGGCGCGGACGGCGTCGGCGTCGAGCGGGGTGGCGTCCGCCTTCATCTTGAGCCAGGCGCAGAGCTCCTCGCCGTACTTCTCGTCGGGGACGCCGATCACCTGGACGTCCTCGACGTCGGGGTGCTGGTAGAGGAACTCCTCGATCTCGCGCGGGTAGATGTTCTCGCCGCCGCGGATGACCATGTCCTTGATCCGGCCGACGATGGTGCAGTAGCCGTCCTCGCGCATCTCGGCGAGGTCGCCGGTGTGCATCCAGCCGTCGGCGTCGATCGCCTCGGCCGTCTTCTCGTCGTCGTCCCAGTAGCCCAGCATCACGGAGTAGCCGCGGGTGCAGAACTCCCCCGTCTCGCCGCGCGGCAGCACCTCCCCGGTCCCCGGGTCGACGACCTTGATCTCGACGTGCGGGTGCACCCGTCCGATCGTGGCGGTACGGCGCTCGAGGTCGTCGTCGGAGCGGGTCTGGCAGGAGACGGGCGAGGTCTCCGTCATGCCGTAGGCGATCGCCACCTCCGCCATGTGCATGTCGTCGACGCAGCGCTTCATCACCTCGACCGGACAGATCGAGCCGGCCATGATCCCGGTGCGCAGGGTCGACAGGTCGTGCTCGGCGAACGACGGGTGGTTCTGCATCGCGATGAACATCGTGGGCACGCCGTACACACCGGTGCAGCGCTCCTCCGCGATCGTGCGCAGCGTGATCTCGGGGTCGAAGCCGGGTGCCGGGATCACCATCGTCGCGCCGTGGGTGGTGCACCCGAGGTTGCCCATGACCATCCCGAAGCAGTGGTAGAAGGGCACCGGGATGCAGAGCCGGTCCTGCTCGGTGAAGTGGATCAGCTCGGTCGTGAAGAACCCGTTGTTGAGGATGTTGCGGTGGCTGAGGGTCGCACCCTTGGGATAGCCGGTCGTGCCGGAGGTGTACTGGATGTTGATCGGGTCGTCCGGTGAGAGGTCGGTCAGGCTGTAGTCGAGGACCTCGGCGAGCGTGATGCCGGGGTCGTGCACGTTGTGGTCGGTCCACTCCGGCGTTCCGAGGAAGAGCACCTTCTCGACCGGTGTCCGGTCGATCACCTCGTCCACCATCGCGCGGTAGTCGCTGGTCTTGAACTCCGTCGCCGAGATCAGCAGCCTCGTGCCGGACTGGTTCAGCGCGTACTCGAGCTCGTGGGTCCGGTAGGCCGGGTTGATGTTGACCAGGACGGCGCCGATCCTCGCGGTGGCGAACTGCGTCAGCGTCCACTCGGCGCAGTTGGGCGACCAGATGCCGACCCGGTCGCCCCTGCCGATCCCGGCCCGGACCAGTCCGACGGCGAGCGCGTCGACGTCCCGGTCCAGCTCTGCCCAGGTCCACCTCCGGCCGCTCGCGACCTCGACCAGCGCCTCCCGGTCGGGATGGGCCGCCACGGTGCGCTCGAAGTCGGCGCCGATCGTCTCCTCGAGCAGCGCGGGCGTGGTCTCTCCGGCGGCGTACGACTCCATGCCCCGAACGTACGTCGCCCACGTGTCGCGTTGGAAGGTCGCGGCGTGGAGTGCTGACGTAGGGTCACGTCGTGAGTTCCGACGGCCACGCGCACAGGGCCGAGACCACCCGTCGCAAGCTGCCGCTCTGGCTCGAGACTGTGGTGTTGCTGGTGCTGGCGATCGTGCTCGCCGTCGTGGTCAAGACGTTCTTCGTGCAGGCCTTCTACATCCCGTCCGGATCGATGAAACCGGGCCTGGTGATCAACGACCGGATCATGGTGCAGAAGGTGTCGTACTGGGGCGACGACGGCCCGGACCGGGGCGAGATCGTCGTGTTCGAGGACCCCGGCGGCTGGCTGGACGGCGAGCAGGCCGGACCCACCAACAACCTCACCCAGCTGCTCGCGAAGGTGGGTTTGTTCCCGACCGGCGGTCACTTGGTGAAGCGCGTGATCGGGGTGGGCGGCGACACGGTGACGTGCTGCGACTCCGAGGGCCGCCTGGAGATCAACGGGTACGCCATCGACGAGGACGACTTCATCGCCCCGCAGAACGAGTGCGACGGGCCGATGCCCTCCGGCTGCCGACGCGACTGGGTGGCCGAGGTGCCCGAGGGTGAGCTGTTCGTGATGGGCGACAACCGCGGTGCGTCGGCGGACTCCTCCGCGCGGCTCTGCAACGAGGACCAGCGGCGCTGCGACCCGGAGGCGGCGTACGTGCCGGTCGACCTGGTCGTGGGCAAGGTGTTCGCGCTCGTCTGGCCGCTCAACCACTTCCGGTTCATCAGCACGCCGGAGGCGTTCGAGGACGTGCCCGACCCGTCGTAGTGCTGGTCAGCCCTCGCGACTGACCGACATGCTGCGGTCGCCGAAGCGGACGGTGTCGCCGTCGAGGAGGGTGGCCGGACGCCCGGCGGTGAGCGGCTTGGAGACCCCGCGGCGGATCACGACCGACCCGTTGGTGGAGCCCCGGTCCATCACCACCAGGGCGCCGTCGGGCACCACCTGGAACTGCGCGTGGGTCTTCGACAGCGACATGTCGGTGGAGCGGAGCGGCACCAGGTGACGGACCGGCTCACCGCTGCGGGCCTCGGGGCGCCGGCCGACGAGCGCCAGCCCCTCGACCACGAACGACTCGCCGGTGTCGAAGCTGACCCGCCAGATGGCCGGCGGAGCGGTCGTGTCGACCCGCCGTTGGGTCGCGATGGGCTGTCCGGGGCCGGCCGAGGGTGGCGGGGGCGGGTAGTCGGGCACCGGCCGGGCCGAGGGCTGCGCGGCCGGAGCCGGAGCAGGGGCCGGGGCAGCGGCTGCGGGCGGCGCGGCGTGCCGGCCCGGGGCGGGGGCGACAAGCTCGGGGGCGGGTGAGGGTGCGGGCTGGGGTGCGGGTGCGGGCGCGGGAACCGATGTGGGAGCGGGCGCCTCGACCGACTGCTCCTGGGGTGACGGCATCAGCCGCATGGCGGTGAGGTTGACGATCTGTCGCGGCCGCTCGTCGACCTCCTCCTCCGGCTGCGGTGGGGGACGGACGTCGACGACGACCGCCTTGCTCATCCGGTCGTGCGCACCGCGGCGGCGCCCGCTGGGGTCCATCACCGCGGTCCAGGCCAGCGTGGCGACGCCCAGTCCGAACGTCGGCAGCCCGGCCACCCCGAGCACGATCGTGCGGAGCACCGCCGCCGGCACGCCGATCGGTCGGCCGCCCTCGTGACGCACGACCCTCAGCCCGACGATGGCCTTGCCGGGCGACACCCCGGCCACCCCGAGCACGATCGCGAACGCCAGGCCGACGACGAGGACGACGCCTACGATCACGCCGATGCCGGCCCAGGTGTCACCGGGCTCGATGAGGAACCGGTACGCCGCGTAGCCGGCGCCGGCGTAGACACCCCACGCCAGCAACCTGTCGATCGCGAAGGCGTAGAAGCGTCGGTCGAGCTCGGCGGCCGGGTAGGACTGGCGCGGCACGGCCTGGGTCATCGAGTGGCGGACTCCCTCTGGGTCAGTCAGGGCCGGGCGACCTGGATGGTCAGGCCGTCACCGAGGTTGATGATCGCGCCCGGGATCAGCTGGACGGCGATGCCCGGCTTGAGCTCTTCGGGGGGCAGGCCGGGCTGGACCAGCACCGTCCCGTTGGTGGAGCCCATGTCGGTGACGACGGCGCTGCCGTGGTCGGCTCCCGACCCGGGACGGACCTCGACGTGGGTCGAGGAGATCTCGTGCATCGGGCTGGGGACCGTGATCAGGGTCGGCTGCTCCGTGGACGTGAACCGCCGGGCCTCGGGCGCGCGGCCGATCAGCACCACGCGGTCGACGTCGATGGTCTCGCCGTTGGAGATGATCAGCTTGGCCACCGGCCGGGTGACGCTCGGAGCCATCGGCTGCCCCGGGATGCCCGGCTGCTCGCGAGCGAACTCGTCGGTGTTGACCCCTGCCTGGGTCAGCCCGTCGTGGTCGCTGTCGCCCGCGTCCGGAGGAGGGGGAGGTGGGGGCGGCGGCATCGACGGCGCCGGCTCGTCGAAGCCACCGTCGCCCCACGGCCCGGGCTGCGGCGGAGGTGGCGGCGGGATGTCGCCGAACGTCGGCGGCGCCGGCGGCATCGGGATGGGCTCGGTCGACGGGTCGGTCTCCGCCTCCGTCGCCGGGGGGTACGGCGGCGGGGGCGGCAGGTCGCTCGGCTCCGGCCACGGCTGCAGGTAGTCGGGGGGCTGCGCCGGAGGTTCGGTCGCCTCCTCCTCCATGTCCTCCGCCATGATCGGCGACGGCTCGTCGGCGGCGGGCTCCGGCTCAGGCTCAGCCGCGATGTCGGGCTCGGTGTCGACGGCAGGCTCCGTCCCGACCACGGGCTCGGCGTCGAAGACAGCCTCGGGCTCGACCACGGGCGCCGGCTCGACCACGAGCCCTGCCGGCAGGACCGTCTCGGCCTCGACATCGATGATCTGCTGGCCGGTCGGGGGCAGGTCGATCCGGGACACCCGCACCAGGCCGCCGTCGATCGCGAAGTCCGGCGCCTCGACCGGGTCTCCCACGGTGACGACCAGCGTCGTGACGTCGTCGACGGTGCGCTCCACCCACGTCGTGGTGCCCGCGCCCTCGAGCTCGAAGGTCTCGTCGTTGGTCGTCAGCGAGGCGCGTACGCCGTCGCCGCGCAGCAGGATCCGGGTCGGCCCGACGTCGGCCCCGACCAGCACGAACCCCTGGAGCGTGCTCAGCCCCGACGCGAGCAGGGCGTCGAGGACCTGGGTGAAGTCGGCGCCGCTGTCGACCAGCGCCCAGAGGGTGGCCACCCGCTCACGCTCGCTCGCAGGAAGCAGCAGCGTGGTGTTCGCGCCGAACACGGCGTACCAGTCCCCTGCACGGTAGGACCAGGTTCCGATGATGCCGTTGTTCATGGGAGGGCTCCCAACTTCTCCTCAAGACTCATTCGCTGTCGCTCGGAGTCATAGGGCGTGTCTTCGGCCAATCCCACCACATCGACGACCACCGCGGTCGCGTTGTCACGCCCACCGGCCTCCACCGCGGCCGCGACGACCTTGTCGGCGGCGTCGCGGGGGTCGTCGGTCTCACCCATGATCCAGCCGATCATGGCGTCGTCGATCATGCCGCTGACCCCGTCGGAGCAAAGGATCAGCCGCTCGGCCGCGGACAGCGGCAGCACGTAGTAGTCGGCCTCGACGGCGCCCCGGCCGCCGAGCGCGCGGGTGATGATGTGCCGCTCCGGGTGGCTGGCCACCTCCTGCTCGGTGATCATCCCGGCCTCCACCAGCTCCTGTACGACGCTGTGGTCGACGCTGACCTGCTCGAGCTGACCGTGGTTGAAGCGGTAGATCCGGGAGTCGCCGACGTTGGCGAGCAGCCACTTGGGCTCGCCGTTCTGCTCGATCAGCAGCGCCACCACCGCGGTGGTGCCGGCCTGGAAGTCGCGGTCGCCGCGAGCCCGCTGCTGGGCGTCGTACTCGCCGATCCGGGCCTGGCAGGTGCGCAGCGTCGTCGCGATCACGTCGGGTCCGCGCCGCGGGTCGTAGCCCTGGTCGGCGAGCCGGGCGAACTCCTCCACCACGATCTTGCTCGCGACGTCGCCGCGGTCGTGACCGCCCATGCCGTCGGCGACGACGAACACGGGAGGCTCGGCGAGGTAGGCGTCCTCGTTGACCTCGCGGACCACCCCCACGTCGGTGGCCGCACCGTGATGCAGCTCCACTCCCGTCATCGTCCGCATGATCCTCCGGACCGGAAGGATAGGTCGTGCCCGCCTGTCGCGGGTCGTCGCGAGCGCCGCGATGGGGGTGCAACGCCGCCAGCGTGCGTCCAGCGCGGCGCGTGGCAGGTCCGGGATGAGCGGGCACGGCCTAACGTTGGTCGGATGAGCACTGGCGACTCCGGAGCGAGCGGCTTCCGGTCCCTCGCCGACCAGCTGCGCGGCTGGTCGGACGACCGGCTGTCCCGGTTGCTCACCGAGCGTCCCGACCTCGCCACTCCCGCCCCTCACGACTTCGGCCAACTTGCGTCACGAGCCACCGTTCGCGCATCGATCGCCCGTGCACTGGACATCCTCACCCGACTCGAGCTCCTAGTCCTAGATGCCCTGGTGGTCCTCGGTCAAACCACACGCCCCGAACTCCGCCGCACCATCCACGCCGAACCCGACGCGACCGACGCCGCGCTCGACCGGCTGGTCGACCTCGCGCTGGCCTGGGAGGCGACCGGCGGACTGCGTGCGCTCAGTGGAGTGGCGGACGGACTGGCCGCGGCACGCGGCACCGGCACCAGCGGTCTGCACCCGCGCTCGCCGGAGCTCTCGACCCCGGAGGAAGTGCAGCAGCGGCTCGACGAGCTGGGTCCGGAGGCGCGCACGCTGCTGGAGCACGTCGTCGAGCAGGGCGGCGAGGCCACGACCGGCACGTCGCGGCACACCGTGCTCCCCGAGGACGCCGCCACCCCCGCCGAGGAGCTGCTCTCCCGTCGTCTGCTGGTGCCCCGCTCCGGCGGGGTCGTCGTCGTGCCCGGCGAGGTCGGGCTCGCCCTGCGCGGGGGACGGACGACCGTCGAGCGCGCTGACGTCCCGCCCGTCGTGGCGACGGCGGAGCGGGACGCCGCGCTGGTCGACCGGGCCGCGGCGGGCGCGGCGTTCGAGCTGGTACGTCGTACCGAGCTGCTCCTCGACCACTGGGGCGGCGAGCCCCCGGGTGTGCTCCGCGGCGGCGGGCTGGCGGTGCGCGAGCTGCGCGCCGCGGCGACGCACCTGCACGTCGACGAGACGACCGCAGCCCTCGTGGTGGAGACAGCCGCGGCGGCGGGCCTCCTGGCCGAGCGGGCCGACACCGACGGCAACCCCGTGTGGGTGCCCACCGACGGCTTCGACGCGTGGAGCGGCCGGGAGCTGGCCGAGCGATGGCTGGCGCTGGTGCGCGGCTGGCTCGAGAACCCCCGGATGCCCGCCCTGGTCGGCACCCGCGACAGCAACGGCAAGTCCCGCAACGCGCTGGCGTCCGACCTCGCCGGCCCGACCATGGTCGAGACCCGCCGGATGACGCTCGCGATCCTTGCCGAGCTGCCGGCCGGTGAGGTCCTCGCCGCGGGCACCGGCGTGCCGTCGCTGGTGGCCCGGGTCTCGTGGCAGCGGCCCCGCCGGCCACGGATCCGCGACGAGCAGGTCGCCTGGACCGCTTCCGAGAGCGCCGTTCTCGGCGTCACCGGGCTGGGCGGGCTCGCGTCGTACGCACGCGTGCTGCTGGACGGCGACGATCCCACCTCCGCCCTCGCCGGGCTGCTGCCCGAGCCGGTCGACCACGTACTGATCCAGGCCGACCTGACCGCCGTCGCGCCGGGGCCGCTCGAGTCGGCGCTGGCCCGGCAGCTCCAGCTCGTGGCCGACGTGGAGTCGCGCGGCGGCGCCACCGTCTACCGGTTCACCCCCGGGTCAGTACGCCGCGCCCTCGACGTCGGCTGGTCCGCGGCCGAGCTGCACGGCTTCCTCGACTCGGTCTCGCGCACCCCGGTCCCGCAGCCGCTCAGCTACCTCGTCGACGACACGGTCCGGAAGTTCGGCACCATCCGGGTCGGCCACGCCGAGGCGTTCCTGCGCTCCGACGACGAGACCGCCCTGGCCGAGCTGCTGCACCACCCGCAGTCCGGCACGCTCGGGCTGCGCCGGATCGCGCCGACCGTGCTGGTCAGCACGCTGCCGCTCGACGTACTGCTCCCCCGGCTGCGTGAGCTCGGCGCCGCGCCGGTGGTGGAGGCCGCCGACGGCACCGTCCGCGTGCTCCGCCCCGACGTGCTCCGCGCCCGCGGCCCCAAGCCGCGCCGCACCGCCCCCGAGGCCGCCCGTGAGTCCGTCCGGATCGCCGCGGCGGTCACCGCGATCCGCTCCGGCGAGCGCGCGGCCGCGGCCCGCCCTGCAGCCGCGACCCCGCTGAGCCCGAGCGGCTCCCTGGCCGCACTGCGGGATGCGATCGAGACCGGCACCGCGGTCCTGATCGGCTACGTCGACAACCACGGCACCGCCACCGACCGCGTTGTCGACCCGCTGTCGGTCGAGGGCGGCGAGCTCACCGCCCACGACCACCGCGCCGACGACGTACGACGGTTCGCCATCCACCGGATCACCACCGTCCGCCCCCTGGAGTCCACCCCCTAGTCGACTCGGGGGTCGTGGCCCCTTTCGACGCGGTCCGTAGGATCGGCAGGTGAACGACGGACCCCTCATCGTGCAGTCGGACAAGACGCTGCTGCTCGAGGTCGACCACGAGATGGCGGCCGACTGCCGCAAGGCGATCGCGCCGTTCGCGGAGCTGGAGCGGTCGCCGGAGCACATCCACACCTACCGGCTGACGCCGCTGGCGCTCTGGAACGCCCGGGCCGCGGGCCACGACGCGGAGCAGGTGGTCGACACCCTGCTCACCTACAGCCGCTACGCCGTGCCGCACGCGCTGCTCGTCGACGTCGCCGAGACGATGGCACGCTACGGGCGGCTCCGGCTGGAGAAGCACCCCACCCACGGGCTCGTGCTGGTCAGCACCGACCGGCCGGTGCTGGAGGAGGTCGTCCGCGCCAAGAAGATCGCCGGGATGCTCGGCAACCGCATCGACGACGACAGCGTGGTCGTGCACGCGTCGGAGCGGGGCAACCTCAAGCAGGCGCTGCTCAAGCTGGGCTGGCCGGCCGAGGACTACGCCGGGTACGTCGACGGCGAGGCGCACGAGATCGCCCTCGACGAGACCGAGTGGCATCTCCGTGACTACCAGCGCGAGGCGGCCGAGTCGTTCTGGCACGGCGGCTCGGGGGTCGTGGTGCTCCCGTGCGGCGCTGGCAAGACCCTGGTGGGCGCGGCCGCGATGGCCCGGGCCCAGGCGACCACGCTGATCCTGGTGACCAACACGGTGAGCGCCCGGCAGTGGAAGGACGAGCTGGTCCGGCGTACGTCGCTGACCGCGGACGAGATCGGTGAGTACTCCGGCGCGGTCAAGGAGATCCGGCCGGTCACCATCGCGACGTACCAGGTGATGACGACGCGCCGGAAGGGCGTCTACACCCACCTGGAGCTGCTGGACGCCCGCGACTGGGGCCTGATCGTCTACGACGAGGTGCACCTGCTGCCGGCGCCGATCTTCCGGATGACCGCCGACCTCCAGGCCCGGCGCCGGATCGGGCTGACCGCGACGCTGGTGCGCGAGGACGGCCGCGAGGGCGACGTCTTCTCGCTGATCGGGCCGAAGCGGTACGACGCCCCTTGGAAGGACATCGAGGCGCAGGGCTGGATCGCGCCGGCCGACTGCGTCGAGGTTCGGGTGACCCTGCCGGCCTCCGAGCGCCTGGTCTACGCGACCGCGGAGCCCGAGGAGCGCTACCGGCTCGCCTCGTGCACCCACCACAAGGTCGATGTGGTGCGCGACCTGGTCGCCCAGCACCAGGGCCAGCCGACGTTGGTGATCGGGCAGTACATCGAGCAGATCGACGAGCTGGCCGAGCTGCTCGACGCGCCTGTCATCAAGGGCGAGACGCCGGTGAAGGAGCGGCAGCGGCTCTACGAGGAGTTCCGCTCCGGCCGGCTCGACCTGCTCGTGGTGAGCAAGGTCGCCAACTTCTCCATCGACCTGCCCACGGCGGAGGTGGCGATCCAGGTGTCCGGCTCGTTCGGCTCCCGGCAGGAGGAGGCGCAGCGACTCGGCCGCCTGCTCCGCCCGAAGACGGACGGCCGGACCGCGCGGTTCTACACGGTGGTCTCGCGGGACACGATCGACGCGGAGTTCGCGCAGAACCGGCAGCGGTTCCTGGCCGAGCAGGGCTACTCCTACCGGATCCTCGACGCCGAGGACCTGCCCGCGTAGGTCAGCGCAGCGAACGACGCAGCAGGAACATGCACCCCGCGCTGAGCAGCAGTGCGCCGATCGCGCCGCCGAGGAACAGCGGTGACGACGAGAGCAGTCCCCCGACGTAGCGTCGGTCGCCGTCGAAGTCCTCCACCGCGACCAGGTCGTCGCCGTCGTACAGCCCGCTGTCGACCTGTCTGCCGAAGCTGCTGCTGGTGCCGAGCTCGGTGCGGTCACCGTCGTCCGACTCGAAGTAGTAGGTCCGCTCGTCACCGGTGCCGCGGGTCTCGAGGTGTCCCTCCTGCCGGGTCAGGCAGTCGGAGGTGACCTCGTCGGAGCACACGGCCGCGTCGTCCCAGCGGCCCTGCTGGAGCTGCTGGCCGAACACCACCAGACCGATCGCGGCCAGCAGGCAGACCACCGCGAGGACGGCGAAGGCACGCTGGCCCCAGGTGCGGTACTGACGCGGATCGAGCATCGCGTACCGCTCGGCGACCTTGGGCATCCGGACCTCCTCGCACGGACGGTCCGATGACCGTCGCTCGGGCGCACGAAGTGTGCCGCAGCCGCGTCACCGCCGCAGGAGTTCGAGCAGATCGCCGTCAGGCCGGGTAGGCGACCTTGTCGACGCGGTCGTGGTAGCGGTGGCCGACGGCGCCGCCTAGGAGGGATCCGATCAGGGTGACCACGAGGACCACCAGACCGGCTACGACGCCGCCGGCGGTCAGCTCCCCGTCGGAGAACGGGATCCGCGGCAGGTCGACGCGATCGAGCACGTCGTACTGCGTTCCGAAGATCGCACCCAGCCCGACCGCGATCAACGTGACCACCAATCCGAGCACCCACACCGCCAGGCCCTGGCGGGCGCCGTCGAAGCGGGACATCCGGCCGGCGACGTACCCACCGGCGCAGTAGCCGATGAACAGCACCACCATCAGCGCCACCACGGCGCCCATGCCGAGATCGCCGGCCTGCCCCTCGAGGTCGTCGCGGGTGAGGTCGGCCGTCTCGCCGAGAGCCGCGGCGGCGGCCCCCACGATCCCCGAGAGCAGGATGGCCACGCCGATCGCTACCAGCCAGCCGAAGAACGCCGCGCCGGCGTTGATCCCGCCGAACTTGCGGCGGGCCGCCTCGTGGCCGATCGTGAGCTTGTCCTCGTGGAACGTCTCCTGCTCGTCCCTCGGGTCCGCGTCGTGGGTGTCGTGCTTGTGCAGCAAGTGCCGAGCCATGTGGGCCGGTACCCGCTCTGCCCCATGGCATGACACTTCTCCGGTGGGGTTCAATGGCTCGATGGGTAGTCCCGCCGATCATTGGCCTCTGACCACGGGCGATGACGTCCGCGACGACCTGCTGCGGGCCTACGGCGATCCCGCCCGCGGCTACCACGACACCCGTCACCTGACCGAGGTGCTCAGCCGCCTCGGCGAGCTCGCCGACCACGGCACCGCGTTCGACCGGACGCCGGTGCTGCTCGCCGCCTGGTTCCACGACGCGGTCTACGACGGCGAGCGGGACGCCGAGGAGCGGTCGGCCGCCTGGGCGGAGGAGGCGCTGCCTGGCCACGCCGACCCGGCCACGGTGGCCGAGACCGCCCGGTTGGTGCGCCTCACCGAGACGCACCGGCCCGCTGACGACGACGCCAACGGCTGCGCCCTGTCCGACGCCGACCTGGGCATCCTGGCGGCGCCGGACGACCGCTACGCCGAGTACGTCGCCGCCGTGCGCGCGGAGTACGCCCACCTGCCCGACGAGGTGTTCGCCAAGGGCCGCCGCGACGTGCTCACCGACCTGCTCGGCAAACCGGTGCTGTTCCACACGGCGTACGGCCGAGAGGCCTGGGAGGACGCCGCGCGCGCCCACGTCGAGGCCGAGCTAGCGACGCTCTGACTGACGGCGGCGGAGGCCCGCTTCGTGCAGGCGGCGGACCAGCTCACGCGAGGTGACCGGCTCGGCCCCGAGCGCCACCACCCGGTCGTACCACTCGGCCGGCACGTCGTAGTGGTCGTGGTCGAAGCCGCGCTCGGGGATGCCGAGGTCGCGCGCGAAGGCGTGCAGCTCGTCGTAGGACTCGTCGCTGGCCAGGTGGGACCACAGCCGCCCGTGGCCCGCGGCGTTGGGTGGATCGATGAGGATCACGCGCTCGCAGCACCCCGGGCCACGGAGGCGTCGATCATCCGGCGCCACGACCGCACGTAGTCGGCGTCGACGTACGCCTTCGAGGTGCCGCCGGGACGCACCTGCTCTGCGACGTGGAACTGCGTGACGCCGGCACGCGCGAACCACGGGACCTGCTCCGGCTGGAGGCCGCTGCCCGGCATGAGCAGCCGAGCGATCTCCGGGTCGGACTCCGCGCGGGCGAGCAGCTCGTCATAGCCACGCTCGAGCCCGCTCATCGACCCGCCGGAGCAGACCGCGGTCAGGTGGGGCAGGCGGCGCACCCGGCGCCAGGAGCGGCCG
This sequence comes from Nocardioides sp., assembly GCA_035710425.1. Taxonomy (GTDB): domain Bacteria; phylum Actinomycetota; class Actinomycetes; order Propionibacteriales; family Nocardioidaceae; genus Nocardioides. Next base: position 2,694 of record DASTDJ010000138.1, on the reverse strand, counting down.
GCGTCGAGCGCCGCGTCGAAGCCGCGGTGGAAGGTCCACGGCACACCGGGGAGCTTCTCGGCCAGCGCCGCGCAGGTCTCCTCGTCGACCTCCAGGTCGGCGTCGAGGAACCCGAAGCCCACCCCCTCGGCACCGAGGGCGAGGTACTCCTCCGCGAGCCCGACCAGCCGCACCATCTCGCCGCCACTGGTGGTGAAGGAGTCGTTGAGGCGCAGCAGCACCCGCACCGGCAGCTCGGTCGAGCGGATCACCGCCGCGGCGGCCGCCAGGTCCGGCGAACGGCCGACCGTGTCGTCGGCGACCTGCAGCGCCAGCCGGTCGGCTCCGCCGTCGGTGCAGCCCGGTACGTCGCGCGCGTGGTGGACGGCGACCTCGAGCAGCGCTTCGGCCATGGCAACAGGCTAGGCGGCGACGGGCAGCAAACCGTGGATGTCGAGCAGCAGGTCCAGCCGGTCGCGCTGCTCCTCGGCCCACGCACCCACGGTCGCCTGCAGCTCGAGCAGCTCGTCGATGGTCGCGAGCACCCGTCGGACGTCGTCGACGATGTCGGTGAAGGCGTCGAGCCCTTTCAACGCGACCTCGACGCCGAACGCCGCCCAGCCCGCGGGGCCTGTCACCCGGGTGAGCAGCGTGCGGGCCAGCCGACCCATCGCCTCGCCGAGCTCGACGACCAGCCCCTCCACCCGCACCGCGAGGTCCTCGCAGAAGTCGGCGACCTCGTCGAGGACGACCGCGCCCTCCCCGATCAGGTCGCCGAGAGCGCGCGTGGCCAGGGCGTGCGCGTTCAGGCGCACGAGGAAGGCCGCGCTCGCCCGACCCCGCCACCGCGAGACCACGGCGACCGAGAGCGCGGTGCAGCCGGCGGCGTAGCCGGCCAGTGCGTCCTCGACCTGGTGGCAGGCGACGGCGTTGCCGCGGATCGTGACGTGGTCGCCGGCGAGCGGCACCACCAGGAGCTCCTCGAGGCTGCCGTCGGGGAGCTCGCGCAGGCCGGCGCCGACGTCGTTCAGCACACGGATGCCGAGGTTGATGGTGTCGCGGAGTGCGGAGAAGCCGCGATCCCACGCGCCGAACGTGGGGTCGTGGCTGCGCTCGGGCCCGCCGCCGTCGGGCGGCGACAGGTCGACGGGCAGCGGGGCGGGGAGGGCCATCAGGCCACCACGGGGAAGGCCGCGGCCACCCGGTCGTCGGTCGCACCGAGATCCTCCACCGCGGCCGCCACCCCGGCTCGGAGGTCGGCCCAGTCGTCGGCGAACCAGCGGCCGACCGTCTCGCAGCCCGCCCGCAGCGGGTCCATCGCCTCGGCCAGCGGCCGCAGCACGCACGTCGGGCTCGGCTCGAACCCGTCGCGCCGGCACACGAAGGTGACGGCGTGGTGGGTGATGTGGCCGAGCTGCTCCGCGAAGCGGTCCATCGCCGCCGGCAGCTCCCGCAGCTCGACCCATGTGGTCACCTCGATCGTCTGCTCCATTAGTGCCACCTCTCGCTCGGGGATCCGGTCCTCAGCCGTTGCCCTGCTGAACGTGGGCTTGAAACGTGCGCACAATGGGACTGTGGACAACAGCCTGCTGTTCGAGGCGCGTGCGCTCGTGCTCGCCGATCTCGAGGCCCGACACCAGGCGAACGCGGTCGCGGTCTCCGCGCTGGAGGACGCCTGCGCATCGAGGCAGTGGTGGGCCGAGCAGTGGCCCGAGGGCGCGGCGTACGTCGCCGGGCTGGTCGCCCAGGACGTGCAGGACGCACTGTTCGAGAAGGTCGGGCGCTGGCCGATGTGCCTGGAGTGCGACGACGGTCCCGTGCACTCGCTCTACATCCAGCCCGACCTCGGCGGACCTGACCCGGTGTGGGTGTGCGAGGAGACCGGTGAGATCGCCGCGCCGCTGGGCTTCTTGGGGTCGGGGTCGAGAGGGATCACCGGTTGACCGGCGATTCCTCTACATGTCCGGTGTTGCAACGCCCGACAAGCAGAGGGAACGCCGGACAAGTCGGCGTTGCGGGGTGCTGCTGAGCGGTGGCTCAGTCGCCGCCGAGCTGGACCCACATGGTGAACCGGTCCGCCCGGTAGACGCTGCGGGAGACCTCGACGATCTTGTCCTCGGACAGCGCGCGCCGAGAGTGGCGAAGCACGGCCGCGCCCGGCTCGATCTCGAGGAGGTCGGCCTCCTCGGGGCCAGCCGCGTCGGCGCTGATCGAGTCCTCGACCCAGGTAGGGCGGAGTCCTCGCGTGCTGAGCGCCTCGTAGAGGCTGGTGGGCATCCCTGTCTGCAGGAAGCCCGGGAGGAGCACCTCGTTGAGGTAGGCGTCCTCGATGCACACCGGCGCGCCATCGCCGCGGCGCAGCCGGCGCCAGTGGATGACGGCGTCACCCTCGGTCAGGTTGAGGGCCCGAGCCACACCGGGGCCGGCCTGCTCCCTGCGCGCCAGCAAGGTCTGCGACTCCGCGAGCATGCCGCGGCGGTTCATCTCCTCGGTGTAGCCGGTGATGCGGGTGGCGACCCGGCGCGGCCGGGCCACGAACGTCCCGCGCCCGGGGATCCGCTCGAGCAGCCCCTCGACGACCAGGGCGTCCAGCGCCTGGCGTACGGTCATCCGCGCGACACCGAATCGGTGCACCAGCTCCCGCTCGGAAGGGGCGGGCGAACCGGGGGCATTTCCGGCGACGAGGGCCCGGACGTACTCACGGACCTGGACGTG
>DASTDJ010000137.1:0-19053 GCA_035710425.1 Nocardioides sp. | reverse complement strand
GGCGACGAGCGCGCGACGTGCGGCCAGGTCGAGGGGAGCGATCGCCGCGCGGCGCTGCTCGGCCATCGAGGCGGTCAGCGCGCCGCCGTCGTCGGCGAGGGCGAGCTCCGCGATCCCGAGTGCCTGCAGGCCGCGCGCAGCCAGCTCCGCACAGCGAGCGGGCACCCCGGGCGGGGCGGCCGGCACCCTGCGGTGGCGCAGGTCCATGAGCTCGTCCGCGACCTCGGGTCGCCACTTGGCGACGTCGAGGTCGGCGAGCTCGTTGCTGGCGGCCAGCAGCGTGGCGCGGAGCTCGCGGTCGGCCTCGCCGACGTCCGGCACCTGCCGGCGCGCAGCGGGGTACGCCCCCCACTCGACCGTCGGCCCCACCCGACGCGGGACCCACCCTCGCTCGGCGCCCACCGCCACGATCGCCTCACCGTTCTCGATCGCCGCCGCGTTGAAGTCGGCCGGCCCGCCGAGGCCCACCGGGGCGCCCTCCCGCGGGAACGCCGCGCCGAACCCGGTCGCGCCCGCGGCACGCAGCTCGGCGAGTGCCGTCAGCACTGGCTGGCCGCCCACGAGGTGCGCGACGTCGCCGTCCAGCACCGCGTCGAGCAGGTCGTCGGGAGACACCTGTCCGCGGAGCCATGCCGTCGCCCACCACGCCAGCCGGGCGCTCACGGGCAGTGCGCTGGTCACGGCGGCCGAGGATACGCGCACGGGCGTGTGGAGCGGTCAGTATGGTGGCGCCATGTCGGCCGTGCTGGACTTCGCTGAGGTCTCCGTGCGGCGAGGCGAGGCGATCCTGCTCGACCGGATCAGCTGGACCGTCGAGGAGGACGACCGCTGGGTGATCCTCGGACCCAACGGCGCCGGCAAGACCACCCTGTTGCAGGTGGCCGCCGCGCAGCTGCATCCCACGTCAGGAGTCGCGGGGATCCTCGACGAGGTCCTGGGCACCGTCGATGTGTTCGACCTCCGGCCCCGGATCGGGCTGACGAGTGCGGCGCTCGCGGAGCGGATCCCGCGGCACGAGAAGGTCCACGACGTCGTCGTCTCGGCGTCCTACGGCGTGGTGGGCCGCTGGCGCGAGGTCTACGACGACCTCGACCACGAGCGCGCCCGCGACCTGCTGATCGAGGTCGGCGTGAAGCACCTCGCCGACCGCACCTTCGGCACCCTCAGCGAGGGGGAGCGCAAGCGGGTCCAGATCGCCCGGGCCCTGATGGTCGACCCCGAGCTGTTGCTGCTCGACGAGCCGGCCGCCGGTCTCGACCTGGGCGGCCGCGAAGACCTGGTCTCGACGCTGTCGGTCCTCGCTGCCGACGCCGACTCGCCCGCGACGGTGCTGGTGTCGCACCACGTGGAGGAGATCCCGCCGGGGTTCACGCACGCGCTGCTGATGCGCGACGGCAGGGTCGTGACCCAAGGGGTCCTCGACGAGGTGCTCACGCGCGAGTCGCTCTCCGCGACGTTCGGGATGCCGCTGATGCTGCAACACGAAGACGGTCGCTGGGCCGCGCGCCGCCGCCATCGGCACACCCGATAGATAGGCTGGTCGCATGGACTGGCTTGGGGACAACCTGTGGGCTGCCTGGGCCGGCGCCGCGGTGCTGCTGGGCGTGGCCGAGATGCTCAGCCTCGACCTGGTCCTCATCATGATCGCCGTGGGCGCGGTCGCCGGCATGGTGCTGGCGCTCGTCGGCGCCCCGTTCGCCGTACAGGTCCTGGTGGCGGCGGGTGTGTCCGTCGCCATGCTGGGGCTGGTGCGCCCGACCCTCGCCAAGCGGCTCCACGGCGGCCCCGAGCTCAACCTCGGCCACGGCAAGCTGGTCGGTCAGCGCGGAGTGGTCACCGAGGAGATCACCGACCACCACCACGGCAGGATCAAGCTGGCGGGCGAGATCTGGTCGGCCGCGCCGTACGACGAGAACGTCACCATCACTCCCGGCGAGACCGTGGAGGTGCTCCAGATCAAGGGCGCCACGGCCTACGTCCACCCCGTTCCCCGCCTCGAGGCCTAGAACTCCTAGAAGAGAGACTCGCCGATGATCGTGCTCATCCTGCTCGGCCTGCTGTTCCTGTTCGTGATCGTGCTCCTCGCGAAGACGGTGCGGATCGTCCCGCAGGCGCGGGCCGGGATCGTGGAGCGGTTCGGGAAGTACAAGCAGACCCTGCCGGCCGGCCTCAACATCGTGGTGCCGTTCATCGACAAGGTGCGCTACCTGATCGACCTGCGCGAGCAGGTCGTCAGCTTCCCGCCGCAGCCCGTGATCACCGAGGACAACCTGGTCGTCTCGATCGACACGGTCATCTACTTCCAGGTCACCGACCCGATCGCCGCTACGTACGAGATCGCCAACTACATCCAGGCCGTCGAGCAGCTCACCATGACCACGCTGCGCAACATCGTCGGTGGCATGGACCTCGAGCAGACCCTGACCAGCCGCGAGGAGATCAACAACGGCCTGCGCGGCGTCCTCGACGAGGCCACCGGCAAGTGGGGCATCCGCGTCAACCGGGTCGAGATCAAGGGCATCGACCCGCCGCCGTCGATCAAGGACGCGATGGAGAAGCAGATGCGCGCCGACCGTGACAAGCGTGCGCTGATCCTCACCGCCGAGGGCCAGCGCCAGTCGGCCATCCTCACCGCGGAGGGCAACAAGCAGTCGGCGATCCTGAACGCCGAGGGTGACCGGGAGGCGCTGATCCTGCGTGCCCAGGCCGACAGGGAGTCGCAGATCCTGCGCGCCCAGGGTGAGGGTCAGGCGATCCAGACGGTCTTCCAGGCGATCCACGACGGTCAGCCCGACCAGTCGCTGCTGGCCTACCAGTACCTCCAGATGATGCCGCGGATCGCCGAGGGCGACGCCAACAAGGTGTGGGTGATCCCCTCGGAGATCACCAAGGCGCTCGAGGGTCTCGGCTCGTCCATCCACGAGATCGCCGGCATCCCGCAGAAGTCCGACGGGCCGCGCAAGCGGGTCGACATGGGCCCGAGCGAGCCGCAGACCCAGGGAGCCAGCGACCCGGCGCTGTCGAGCGCGCAGGCGGCCGTGGAGGCGGCCATCGCGGAGGCGGCCAGCGCTGAGATGGGTAGCGGGACCAGCAGGCCGCCGGCGGCGCCCACCGGGGGCGAGGCGGAGCCGCCGACCGAGCCGCCGCCGGCAGAGCCGCCGACCCAGTAGCGGGTGTCGCCCTGGGAGATCGCCGCGATCCTGATCGCCGGGATGGCGGCCGGCACGATCAACACGGTCGTCGGCTCGGGGACGCTGATCACGTTCCCGACGCTGCTGGCGTTCGGCGTCCCACCGGTGACCGCCAACGTCTCCAACAACCTGGGTCTGGTGCCGGGTTCGATCGCCGGGGCGTGGGGCTACCGTCGCGAGCTCGCGGGACAGCGGTCGCGGGTGCTGCGCCTGGTCAGTGCCTCGGCCATCGGCGCGTTCACCGGCGGCGTGCTCCTCCTGACCCTGCCTGCCGGCGCCTTCGAGGCGATCGTCCCGGTCCTGATCCTGCTCGGCGTGATGCTGGTGATCTTCCAGCCACGGCTGTCGGCGTGGGTGGCCCGCCGGGCCGAACGGCGTGGCACCACGCTCGACCATCACGGCGCGTGGTGGGTGTGGCCGGCGGTGCTGCTCGCAGGTGTGTACGGCGGCTACTTCGGCGCCGCGCAGGGCGTGCTGCTGATGGGCATCCTCGGCATCGGCGTGGCGGAGACCCTGCAGCGGTCGAACGCCGTCAAGAACGTGCTCGCGGCGTTCGTCAACGGAGTGGCCGGACTGCTGTTCGCGCTGGTGGCCGACGTCGACTGGGCGGTCGCCGGGCTGATCGGCATCGGGGCCGTCATCGGGGGCCTGCTGGGGGCAAGCGTCGGGCGACGACTCCCACCACTGGTGCTGCGGGTCGTGATCGTGGTGGTGGGCGTCGTCGCCCTGACGGTGTTCTTGTTGAGGTAGTCGGTCTCAGCCGATCTTGAGGACCCGGGTGCCGCCGGCGAACCTGTCGTGCCAGCCCTGGCGGTTGACCGTGTCGTTGTTGATGGTGACCGCGATCATGATCACCGCGGCGAGCATCGCGAGTCCGCCGAAGATCGCGCCGACGATCGGCACGATGTAGGCGAGCTGGATGGCGTAGAACGCGTTGCGGCGGATCGCCTGCTCCATCGTGGGGTTGCTGACGCCGTCCGGGCCGACGACCTTCAGCTTGAGCACCTGCTTGCCGAGCGAGGCCCCGTTGTTCGACTCCATGAAGGCGAAGTACGCCATCGTGATCACCACGGTGATGACCGAGACGAACAGCCAGTAGAGCAGCCACTCGCCCGTCGAGTAGGTCAGGCCGGTCAGGAAGATGCCGGAGAAGATCGCACTCAGGATTCCGAACACGACGCCCAGCAGGATGCCGTCGATCAAGCGGGCCAGGAACCGGTCGAGGAGCTCACCGGGACGCGGCACGCCAGGGACGGGTTGACCCCCCGCGGGGCCGGGAGCCGGCGGCGGGGGCTGCGGAGGTTGTTCACTCATGGGGCACAGCCTCGGGGAAGAGCACCCGTGGCCACAAGAGCCCCAACTAACTATTGCGCCGGCGCGACCTTCTTGCTCTTCTTCCTGCCGCCCAGCCCGAGCAGCCCGGAGACCACCGCGAACGTCGCCACACCGATCGCGGGGACGGCCAGCTTCTTCTGCAGGGAGCCGTTCTGCATCGCGGAGTAGGCCGTCCCGGCGTCCGCCGCATCGACGGCCATCCCGGCCAGCACCAGCGTGCGCCGGTGGCCGCCCCGGGCGAGCAACGTGACCAGGCCGAGCGCGATCTCGCGGTTGCCGAACCACTGGGTGAGCACCGGCGGGTCCTCGGCCTGCCCGACCATCTGCTTGGCGACGAGGTCGGGCTTGGAGATCGAGGCGACACCGACCGCGATGCGGCCGAGCGAGAGCAGGGTGACGGGGTTCATGGCGGTGAGGTTAGCGGCTGGCGACGTACGCCGTGTGCCACCTGTCCAGCTCGTCGTAGACCTTCGCCTTCGGCTCGGGCAGCGACAGGACGACGTCGTGGCGGGCGCCCTCGACCGCGACGTACGTGACGTGCGGGCCCACGGCGGGGGACCACTGCCTGATCTGGGGCACGTCGAGCACCACGTCGTGGGAGTGGACGTCGTCACCCATCTCTGCGGGCCGCTTCGTGGCGCCGGAGGAGAGGACGAGCACCGGGCAGGAGACAGACAGGCCGCGGTGGAGCTGCTGGTGACCGAGCCTGATGGCCCTGAGCCAGCCGAACCGGACCGGGAACGACTCCACGGGCTTCCAGGTGAGGTCGAACTCCCACTCGCCCTCATGGTCGCGGTGCAGGCTGCGCGTGTAGAAGCCGGTGACGTCGCGAGGCACCTCGCGCATCGGCTGTCGTCGCCCCACCCGATCGATCACCGCGGTCGCCGCCGGTGTGCGCAGCCAGGGCGTGCCGTGCAGGTCGAACCACGGGGAGTTGAGCACCATGCCGCCGAGCTGCGGCGGCTGCCGCTCGTCGGCCCACAGCGGAAGCGTGAGCCCCCCGGTGGAGTGCGCCGAGGCGATCACGTGGTCGTGGCCGTCGCGCTCGACGATCCGCCACATCGCCAGGTCGATCTCAGCGAAGTACTCGTGCAGGTCGGAGACGTACGTCGGGGTCTGGTGCGGCCGGATGGAGCGGCCGTACTTGCGCAGGTCGAGCGCGTAGAAGTCGTAGCCGCGGTCCAGCCACCATTGGGCGTACTCGGTCTGGAAGAAGTAGTCCGCGAACCCGTGCACGTGCAGCACGGCGCGCGAGGTGGGCTGCTCCGCCCGCCGGCTGACCAGCGTCGCGACGACCGGTCCCTCGTCGTCGGGCGGCAGCCCGATCGTCTCGGCCATCCACGGCTCGCCGAGCACGTCGACGGTGGCGGTGGACGTCATTCGGCCAGTCTTTCAGCCTCTCCCGCCGCGGCCCGGACCAGTCCGGCGAGCAGGCCCACGTCCGAGGCCGTCTCGGGGTGCCACTGCACCGCCACGCAGAACCGGTCACCGGTGGCCTCCATGGCCTCCAGCGTCCCGTCGGCCGCCCACGCGGACGCCTCGAACCCGGGGTGGGTGCGCACGGACTGGTGGTGGTGGCAGCTGACCTCGAGGGTGTCGCCGACCAGGCCGGCGACCCGGGAGCCGGGCTCGGTGGAGACCTTGACCGCCCCGTAGACGTCGCCGCCGGGGTTGTGATCGTCGTGGCCGACCAGGTCGGGCGTGTGCTGGTCGAGGACGCCGCCGGCGTGCACCGCCATCAGCTGCATGCCACGGCAGACGCCGAGCACGGGGATCCCCCGAGCCTCTGCCGCCGTGAGCAGCGCGGCCTCCCAGGCGTCCCGGTCGGGTCGCCAGTCGGCGGTGCGCTCGTGCGGCTCGGCGCCGTACGCCGACGGGTCGATGTCGGCCCCGCCGCTGATGACGAGGCCGTCCAGACGAGCGACCACGACATCGGCGGCACCGGGCTCATCGACGGGCGGGAGCAGGACCGGGATCCCGCCGGTGCTGGTGACCGCCTCGGCGTACTCGCTCGGCAGCAGGTCGGCGCGCTGGTTCCACACGCCGTACGCCGCACGCTCCCGGTACGTCGTGAGGCCGATGACGGGTGCGGCCATCAGATCGGCGTGACGTAGGCGCCCGAGATGCCGCCATCGACCAGGAACGTGCTGGCCGTCATGAACGACGAGTCATCGGAGGCCAGGAACAGCACGGCGGACGCCATCTCCTCGGGCTCGCCGAAACGACCCATCGGGACGTGCACCAGGCGGCGCCGGGCGCGCTCCTCGTCCTTGGCGAACAGCTCCTTGAGCAGCGGCGTGTTCACCGGGCCGGGGCAGAGCGCGTTGACGCGGATACCGTTCCGGGCGAACTGCACGCCGAGCTCGCGTGTCATCGAGAGGACGCCGCCCTTGGAGGCGGAGTAGGAGATCTGCGAGGTGGCCGCACCCATCACGGCGACGAACGACGCGGTGTTGATGATCGACCCGCGCTGCTGCTCGAGCATGTGGGGGAGCGCGGCCTTGCAGCACAGGTAGACCGAGGTCAGGTTGACCTCCTGGACCCTGCGCCAGGCCTCGAGATCGGTGTCGAGGATCGAGTCGTCGTCGGGCGGCGAGATGCCGGCGTTGTTGAACGCGATGTCGACCGAGCCGTAGGTGTCCTTCGCCGTCCGGAACAGCGCGTCGACCTCTTCCTTGTCGGTCACGTCGACGTGCTGGTAGACGGCCGTCTGCTCGCCGCCGAGCTCCTTGGCCAGCGCCTCGCCGCGGTCGTCGTCGATGTCGCCGATGACCACCTTCGCGCCCTCCGCAACGAACCGCTCAACGGTCGCCAGGCCGATGCCCGAGCAGCCACCGGTCACGACCGCGACCCGGTCCTGGATGCGTCCTCCCATGAGATTCCTTTCGCAGCCCCCGCGGGGCGTCAGTGAGCGATGAAGACGTTCTTCTCCTCGGTGAACGCCATCGGGGCGTCCGGTCCGAGCTCTCGGCCGAGGCCGGACTGCTTGTAGCCGCCGAACGGCGTCCAGTACCGCACCGACGCGTGCGAGTTCACGCTGAGGTTGCCGGCCTCGACGGCGCGGGCGACCCGCAGGCCGCGGCCCAGGTCGCTGGTGTAGATGGAGCCGGACAGTCCGTACTCGGTGTCGTTGGCGAGCTCCACCGCGTGCGCCTCGTCGTCGAAGGGCATCACGGCCACCACCGGCCCGAAGACCTCCTCGCGCCAGATCCGCGCCGCCGGGTCCTCGGTGGCGACCACGCTGGGCGGCACCCAGAAGCCGTCACCGCCCGGGGTCGACCCCGCGAACGCGACCTCGACCTCGTCGAGGTACGCCTCGACCGAGCCCTTCTGCTGCGCAGAGATCAGCGGGCCCATCTCGCTGGCCTCGTCACTCGGGTCGAGCACCCGGAGCCCGGTGACCGCCGGTTCGAGGCGGGACACGAACTCGTCGTACGCCGAGCGCTCGACCAGGATGCGCGAGCGCGCGCAGCAGTCCTGGCCCGCGTTGTCGAAGACGGCGTACGGCGCCGAAGCCGCAGCCGCGGAGATGTCGGCGTCGGCGAACACGATGTTGGCGCTCTTGCCGCCCAGCTCGAGCGTCACCCGCTTCACCTGCTCCGCGCAGCCGGCCATGATCCGCTTGCCCACCTCGGTGGAGCCGGTGAAGCAGACCTTGCGGACGAGCGGGTGGGTCACGAAGCGCTCGCCCACGATCGACCCCTTGCCGGGGATCACGGTGAGCACGTGCTCGGGCAGGCCGGCCTCGAGCGCGAGCTCGCCGATCCGGATCGCCGTCAGCGGCGTCAGCTCCGCGGGCTTGAGCACCACTGTGTTGCCGGCGGCGAGGGCGGGCGCGAACCCCCAGCCGGCGATCGGCATCGGGAAGTTCCAGGGGACGATGACGCCCACGACGCCCAGCGGCTCGTGGAACGTCAGGTCGGTGCCGCCGGCGACCGGGATCTGCCGCCCGAACAGCCGCTCGGGCGCGCCGGCGTAGTAGTTGAGGCAGTCGCGCACGTTGCCTGCCTCCCAGCGCGCGTTGCCCCAGGTGTGCCCGGCGTTGCGCACCTCCAGCCCGGCGAGCTCGTCGATGTGGTCGTCGACCACCGCGGCGAACCGGCGCAGGAGCGTCGCCCGCTCCCCGGGTGCCATCTCGCGCCAGGTGAGGAACGCCTCGTGTGCACGTTCGATCCCCTGGTCCGTCTCCGCGAGGGAGGCCTCGAGGACGTCGGTCACCGGCGCGGCGGTCGCCGGGTTGATGACGGTGTAGGTCTCGGACATCAGAGCCTTTCGAAGCCGCGGCGCAGCTCCCAGTCGGTGACGGTGGCGTTGTAGGCGGCGAGCTCGACGTCGGCCATGTTGACGTAGTGGTCGACGACCTCGTCGCTCATGGCCTTCCTGGCCAGCTCGGACCCCGCGAACCGATCGCGGGCCTCGGTCATGGTGGCGGGCACCCGCGGACGGTCGGAGGCGTAGGCATTGCCGACGAGCTCCTCCTCCAGCGGCAGCTCGTTCTCGATGCCGTGCAGGCCACCGGCGAGCATCGCCGCCAGCGCCAGGTAGGGGTTCACATCGGCGCCCGGCAGCCTGTTCTCCATCCGCGCTCCCGCTCCGCGGCCGACGAGCCGGACCGCGCAGGTGCGGTTGTCCAGGCCCCAGGCGACCGTCGTCGGCGCGAAGGAGCCGTCGGCGAAGCGCTTGTAGGAGTTGATGTTCGGCGCGTAGAAGAGCGTGAAATCGGCGGCCGTGGCCAGCACCCCCGCGACGAAATGGTCGTAGAGCGGGGTCCGTTGCCCGGCGTCGTCGTCCCAGAACACAAGGGAGCCGTCGGTGCCCCGCAGGGACAGGTGGATGTGGCAGGAGCTGCCCTCGCGCTGGTTGTACTTCGCCATGAACGTGATCGCCTTGCCCTGCTGGGCAGCGATCTCCTTGGCGGCGGTCTTGTAGACCGAGTGGTTGTCGGCGGTGGTGAGGGCGTCGGCGTAGAGGAACCCGATCTCGTGCTGGCCGAAGTTGCACTCTCCCTTGGCGCCCTCGACGTCGAGGCCGGCGTCGTACATGTGGTTGCGGATCGCGCGGAGCAGCGGTTCGGCTCGGGTGGTCCCGACGATCGAGTAGTCGACGTTGTACTGGTTGACCGGGGTGAGGTCGCGGTAGTGGTCGAGCGACGCCTGCTCGTACGACGTGTCGAACGCGATGAACTCGAGCTCGGTGCCGGCCAGGGCTGCCCAGCCGCGGTCGGCGCACCGGTCCAGCTGGCGCTGGAGGATGGCCCGCGGGGACTGGGCGACGGGGGAGTGGTCCATCCAGACCAGGTCGCACTGGATCATCGCCGTGGCCGGGAGGTGGGTGAGTATCCGGATGGTCCGGTCGTCGAGTACGAACTCCATGTCGCCGTACCCGCGGTCCCACGAGGAGATGGCGTAGCCGTCGACCGTGTTCATGTCGACGTCGACCGCGAGCAGGTAGTTGCAGCCCTCGGTGCCGTGCTCGGCCACGTGGTCGACGAAGTAGCGGCCGTGCAGGCGTTTGCCCTGGAGCCGCCCCTGCATGTCGGTGAACGCGACGATGACGGTGTCGATGCTCCCGTCGTCGATCCGGGCCACCAGGCCCTCCATGGTCAGGTGCCGGTCGTTGCGAAGTGTCACGGGGTTCCTATCCCACGAGACCGCGCAGCAGCGCGGCCGTGTCGTCGCAGTGTTCCTCCATCGCGCGTCGGGCACGATCGGGTCGGCCGGCCAGGATCGCGCTCACCACACGCGCGTGCTGGCGGTCGGAGTGGGCGATGTTGGCGTCGAGGACCGGGATCGCCAGGAGCATCTCGTGCAGGACCGCCTGCACGGACGTGACGGCCTCGACCAGGCGTGGTGAGTCGCTGAGCGCCGCCACGGTCAGGTGGAACCTGGAGTCCGCCTGCCGGTGCGCCGCCGGCTTGCGGGCCTCCGCCACATCGGAGTGCGCCTGCTCCAGCTGCTCCCGGCGTACGCCGGTGGGCCGGAGCAGAGCGGCCAGCTGGGCGGCCCCCGGCTCGACGACCCGGCGGAACTCCAGCGCGTCGAGCCAGTTGCGCCGCTTCGCGGGGGTGATCCGCGCCGCCGCCCGGCCGGACGGCGTACGGGGCTTGAGGGTCACGACGGTGCCGCCGGAGCGGCCCCGGGTGGTCTCGACCAGGCCCGCCTGGCGAAGCGCCGCCATCGCCTCGCGGAGCGTGGCCCTCGAGACGTTCAGGCGTTCTGCCAGCTCGCGCTCCGACGGCAGCGTGGTGCCACGTGGGTAGACGCCGAGCCGGATCGCGGTGGCCAGTTGCTCGACGCACGCCTCGAACGCGTGGTGACCTCGCACCGGCCGCAGCACCACCTCGGGGAGGTGCTGGGCTCGGGTCCCGGTCATAGGCGTCATCCTCAGGAGTGGGGAAGTGGACTGTCAATCGCGCCGGTCTGGGTAAAGGTCTGAGTTCATACCAATTTACGCGCACCTGTTTACACCCTGCTAGGGGCGGGACTACTTTCCCTGATGACGACCGCACTTCTCGCTCTCACCCCGAGGTAGGTCACATGACGGACCAGATCCACAACGAAGACGAGGCTCTTCTCGCAAAGCTCGGGTACAAGCAAGACCTCAACCGCTCCTGGTCGGGATTCTCGAACTTCGCGATCTCGTTCTCGATCATCTCGATCCTGGCCGGCTGCTTCACGAACTTCGGCGCGGGCTTCAACAACGGCGGCCCGATCTCCATCTCGTGGTCGTGGCCGATCCTGGGTGTCTTCATCCTGATCATCGGCTTCACGATGTCCGAGCTGGTGTCGGCCTATCCGACGTCCGGCGGCATCTACTGGTGGGCCTCGAAGCTCGGCGGGCCGGCCGCGGGGTTCTTCACCGGCTGGCTGAACCTGATCGGGCTCGTGGCTGTCACCGCGGGTGTGTCCTACGGGTGCGCGACGTTCATCGACCTCACGATCAGCACCTACTCCGACTCGTTCGCCGCGGACTACTCGCTCACCCGGGTGTTCATCATCTTCGTAATCGTGCTGGCCCTCGCGTCGATCCTGAACATCTTCAGCGGCCACCTGATGGCGATCATGAACAACGTCTCAGTGTGGTGGCACGTGATCGGCGCGTCCGCGATCGTGCTGATCCTGATCTTCGTGCCCGACCAGCACCAGAGCTTCAACTACGTCTTCACCGAACGCTTCAACAACTCGGGGTACGCCGACGGCAGCACCACCACGCTGGCGTTCTGGTTCGCGATCGTGCCCTTCGGGTTCCTGCTGACGCAGTACACGATCACTGGCTTCGACGCCTGCGCCCACCTCTCCGAGGAGACGACGTCCGCCTCGACCGGAGCGGCGAAGGGCATCTGGCGCTCGATCTTCTACTCGGTGATCGGTGGCTACATCCTGCTGCTCTGCGTGGTGTTCGCGATCCCGGACAACGCCCAGGGCGAACCGGACAACGCATTGGCCGGTGCCGGAGTCGCTGGGATCTTCGTGGAGGCGCTGGGCACGAACTGGGCGACCGTCGTGCTGTTCATCTCGGCGTCCGCACAGTTCTTCTGCGCCACGTCGTGCATGACGTCGGCGTCGCGGATGACGTTCGCCTTCAGCCGCGACGGCGCGATCCCGGGATCCAAGATCTGGCAGAGGCTCACCTCCGCTCGTGTCCCGGCGAACGCCGTGGCCATGGTGGGTGTCTCCGCCGCGATCCTGACTCTTCCGGCGCTGATCGAGGTAGACGTCGCCGGCACACCCGTGCCGCTGGCGTTCTACGCGGTCACGTCGATCGCGGTGATCGGCCTCTACCTGGCTTTCGCGATCCCGATCTGGCTGCGCTGGCGGATGGGCGACGCCTTCGAGGCCGGTGAGTGGACCAACGGCAAGAAGTACAAGTGGATGAACCTGATCGCGGTGATCGAGATCGTGGTCGTGTCCCTGTACTTGATGATGCCGACGACCCCGGCTGCGAACCCGTTCCGCGACGAGTTCGAGTGGAAGTTCGTGAACTACGCGCCGATCGTGACGTTGGGGGCGCTGCTGCTCCTCACCCTGTGGTGGAACGTGTCCGCCAAGAAGTGGTTCACCGGGCCCATCCACAACATCGACCCGGGCGTGGTCGAGGCATTCGACGACTGAGTTGGGGGACGCGGTCGTGGGCCTGGACCGCCTCGCCGTGCTGGCGGGGCGGTCCTGGGTCGTCGCCGATCTCCCGGGCGGCCTGACCAACCACAACGTGCGGGTGACCTCGACCGACGACGGCCCCCCGATCGACATCGTGGTCAGGTGCTCCCAGAGCGATGCCGGCCTGCTCGGCATCGACCGCGATCACGAGCACCTCAACACCGCTGCTGCGGCGGAGGCGGGCGTCGGCGCGGAAGTCGTGGAGTACCGCCCGGACCTGCACATGCTCGCCATCGGCTTCCTCGAGGGCCGCGCGCTGGAGAACGCCGACTTCGCCGACCCCGGTGTGCTCACCCGCGGGGCCGACGCCTGCCGACGGCTGCACGCCGGTCCTCGGTTCACGGGTGAGTTCGACATGTTCCAGCGCCAGGCGACGTACCGCCGGACGGTGGCGGAGCGCGACTTCCCGCTGCCCGAGGGGTACGACGACCACGCCGATGCCTGGGAGCAGGTGCGCAAGGCCCTCGCTGCCCGGCCGCGACCGACCGTGCCCTGCAACAACGACCTGCTGGCGGCCAACTACATCGACGACGGCGAGCGGGTCTGGCTGATCGACTACGAGTACTCCGGCAACAACGAGGCCACCTTCGAGCTCGGTAACACAGCGACCGAGTGCGACTTCACGCCCGAGCAGGTCGAGGCCTGGACCGCGGCGTACTTCGGCAGCCCGAGCCGGGCCGACCTGGCCCGGGTGCGGCTCGGGGCGTTGTGCAGCGCCTACGGCTGGTCGCTGTGGGGCTTCATCCAGGCGGCGTCCAGCCCTCTGGACTTCGACTTCCACTCCTGGGGCATGGAGCGCTACGAGAAGGCGGTGGCCGTGTTCCGCGGGCCCGACTTCGCCGGGCTGCTCGAGGACGTCGCCGCGTGACGGAGCCGCCCGCACGCGCCCGGGTCGTCGTCATCGGTGGCGGCATCGTCGGCTGCTCCGTGGCCTACCACCTCGCGAAGCTCGGCTGGACCGACGTGCTGCTGCTGGAGCAGGGGCACCTCTCGGGCGGCTCCACCTGGCACGCCGCCGGGCTCGTGGGGCCGCTACGGGCCACCGAGGCCGGCACCCAGCTGGTGCAGTACTCCGCCGAGCTGTACGCCGCGCTCGAGGGCGAGACCGGGATGGCGACGGGCTACAGAGGCGTCGGCGGCGTGATCGTGGCGCGGACCGAGGACCGGATGGTCCAGCTGCGTCGCACTGCCGCGAACGCGGTGGCCTACGACATGGAGTGCGAGCTGGTCGGCCCGGACCGCGCCCAGGAGCTGTGGCCCGCGATGCGGGTCGACGACCTGCGCGGGGCGCTGTGGCTCCCTGGCGACGGGAAGGTGAACCCGACCGACGTCACCCAGTCGCTCGCGAAGGGTGCCCGGATGCGGGGCGTCACGATCGCCGAGAAGGTGCGGGTGCTCGACGTCGAGGTCGAGGAGTCGGCGGCCGGCCGACGGGTGCGGGCGGTCCGGACCGACCAGGACGGCGGCGAGCACCGGATCGAGACGGAGATCGTCGTGAACTGCGCCGGCCAGTGGGCGAAAGCCCTCGGCGACCAGGTCGGCGTCACCGTCCCGCTCCACTCGGCCGAGCACTTCTACGTCGTCACCGAGGCGGTGGAGGGTTGCCACCCGGATCTCCCGATCATGCGCGACCCCGACGGGTGGACCTACTTCAAGGAGGAGGTCGGTGGCCTCGTGGTCGGCGGCTTCGAGCCCGACGCGAAGCCGTGGCGGTCGCCCGACGACCTGCCGCACCCGTTCGAGTTCCAGCTGCTGGCGGAGGACTGGGAGCACTTCTCGCTGCTCATGGACGAGGCCCTGGTCCGCGTGCCGGCGCTGGCCGAGACCGGCATCCGCAAGTTCTACAACGGACCGGAGTCGTTCACCCCCGACAACCAGTTCCTGCTCGGCGCGGCACCGGAGCTCGACGGCTACTTCGTCGGGGCCGGGTTCAACTCGGTCGGCATCGCCTCGGCGGGCGGGGCCGGCCGGGCCCTGGCGGAGTGGATCGTCGAGGGCGAGCCCACCATGGACCTGGTCGGCGTCGACATCCGACGGTTCGCGCCCTTCCAGGGAGACAACGCCTGGCTGCGCTCCCGGGTGGCGGAGGTGCTGGGGCTGCACTACGCGATCCCGTGGCCCAACCGGGAGGTCGAGTCCGGGCGCCCGCAGCGGGTCTCCCCGCTGCACGACACGCTGGCCGAGGCGGGGGCGGTGTTCGGCACCAAGATGGGCTGGGAGCGTCCCAACGTGTTCCACCCCGGCGGCCTCGACTACACCTGGGGCAAGCCCTCCTGGCTGGCGGCGTCGGCTGCGGAGCAGCGGGCCACCCGCAGCCAGGTGGCGGTCTTCGACCAGACCTCCTTCAGCAAGTACGTCGTCCGCGGAACCGGCGCTCTCGAGGCCTTGCAGTGGATCTGCGCCGCTGACGTGGACGTACCGGTCGGGTCGTGCGTCTACACGCCGTTCCTCAACGCGCGGGCGACGTACGAGGCCGACCTCACCGTCACCCGGACTGCCGATGACGGGTTCCTGATCGTCTCCAGCTCGGCCACCACGATCCGCGACCTCGACTGGCTGCGCCGCCAGAAGCCGGCCGGCCTGGAGGTGGAGCTGCGCGACATCACCGACGAGCACGCCGTGCTCGGCGTGATGGGGCCGGCGTCGCGCGACCTGCTCTCCGGCCTGGGGGCAGAGGGCATGGGGGAGGAGGACTTCCCCTTCGCCACCAGCCGTGAGGTCACGGTCGCCGGCGTCGCGCTGCGCGCCACCCGGATGACGTACGTCGGCGAGCTCGGCTGGGAGCTGATGGTCCCGGTCGCCGACGCCCCCGCGGCGCATGCCGCCATCACCGGCGGCGGCGCGGTCAACGCCGGCTACTACACGATCGACTCGCTGCGCCTGGAGAAGGGCTACCGGGCCTTCGGGCGCGAGCTCACGCCCGACCTGACGCCGGTCGAGGCGGGCCTGGTGTTCGCCACCGCGCTGAAGGGCGACAAGGACTTCCTGGGACGGGAGGCGCTGGAGGCGCACCGCGAGCGGCTCGCCCAGGGCGGCCCCCGGCGGCGGGTGGCGTCGTTCGTGCTCGACGACCCGGGCCCGATGCTCTGGGGAGGCGAGCTGGTGCTCCGCGACGGCGCGCCGTACGGCCAGGTCACCAGCGCCGCGTGGGGCGAGACCGTCGGCGCCTCGGTCGGCCTGGCCCTGCTGAGAAGTAACGATCCGGTGACGTCCGCCGACCTGGAGCGCGGCGGCTTCGAGGTGGATGTCGCCGGTGACCGGCACGACATAACAGTCTCGCTTTCCGCGCCCCTCAGCGGAGGCTGACGCGTACCCTGCCCTCGTGTCCAGATCGCGGCGGGGCCTTCTGGGGCGTTCGGGAGCGTACATCGGCGACCGGGTGCGCAGCTGGCAGTCAGGGTCCCAGGAGGGGCAGGTCAGCGTCCTGCTCATCCTCCTGGGATGCGTTGGCGTGGCCTTCATCGTGTCCTGGTACGCCTACGAGTGGATGCCGTTCCCGACGTACTTCATCTGGCTCCTGATCGGGATGCTGCTGCTGCGGTTCGTGCCCCTGTGCGTGCTCTCCGGGGTCGTCTTCGTCGCCGCGATCGTGTCCATGCGGCACTACGGCGAGATCACCGGGCCGCGCACGGTGGCCGTCATCAGTCTGGTGGTCGTGATCTGGCTGATCCTCTACCAGTCCAGCCGCCAGCGCAGCGGGCTCCCGGTCCCGCTCAGCGAGGCCATGCTGGCCGAGCTGCGCGACCGGCTGCAGCAGCAGAGCGTGATCCCCGCGCTCCCGGACGGGTGGGCGGCCCAGTCGGCGATGCGCTCCTCCGCGGGCGCCGGGTACGCCGGAGACTTCTTCGTCGCCGACCTGATCGAGGGGCGACGGCTCGAGATGGTGCTCGTCGACGTCTGTGGCAAGGGCGTCGCCGTCGGGCCGCAGGCGCTCCAGTTCGCCGGCGCCCTCGGCGGGCTGCTGGGCTCGCTGCCGCCGCGGAAGCTGATGCTGGCAGCCAACCGGTTCCTGCTCCGCCAGAGCGCGGACGAGTCGTTCTCGACCGCCGTGCACCTGCGCGTCGACCTGGTCACCGGCGACTACACGATCACCAGTGCCGGTCATCCGCCGGCGCTGCGCTGGGAGACCGCCGAAGGTGAGTGGGCGATCGACAACGCGCGGGGCACCGCCCTCGGGATCATGCACGACCCCGACCTGCACGCGAGCGAGGGGACACTGGCACCCGGCGAGGGGCTGCTCTTCTACACCGACGGCGTGGTCGAGTCCCGTTCGAGCGACATCGACGAGGGCATCGCCTGGCTACGGGAGACCGCGCGTGCCGCGGTCGAGAACGGCTTCGGCGGCGCGGCGCAGCGGATCATCCGGCGGGTGGCGAACGCCGGCGACGACCGCGCCGTACTCATCCTGAGCCGGAGCGGACCGGTGCGGGCGGACAACGGAATACCCGCGGCGTCCACGGGGTTGGACTCGTAGTCGAGAATTCAACTATCGCCGGAGGACGGCATGCAGTTCGGGATCTTCACCGTCGGAGACGTCACACCGGACCCCACCACGGGCCGGGCGCCGACGGAGCACGAGCGGATCAAGGCGACCATCGAGATCGCCAAGAAGGCCGAGGACATCGGCCTCGACGTCTTCGCGACGGGTGAGCACCACAACCCGCCGTTCATCGCCTCGGCGCCGACGACCACGCTCGCCTACATCGGGGCGCAGACCGAGCGGATCATCCTGTCCACCGCGACGACGCTGATCACCACCACCGACCCGGTGCTGATCGCGGAGAACTACGCGAAGCTGCAGCACCTCACCGACGGCCGGGTCGACCTGATGATGGGCCGCGGCAACACCGGCCCCGTCTACCCGTGGTTCGGCAAGGACATCCGCCAGGGCATCAACCTCGCGATCGAGAACTACGCGCTGCTGCACCGCCTGTGGACCGAGGACGTCGTCGACTGGGAGGGCCGCTTCCGCACTCCGCTGCAGGGCTTCACCTCCACACCGCGCCCGCTGGACGGCGTCGCGCCGTTCGTCTGGCACGGCTCGATCCGCAGCCCGGAGATCGCCGAGCAGGCGGCGTACTACGGCGACGGCTTCTTCCACAACCACATCTTCTGGCCGGTCTCGCACACCCAGCAGATGGTCGACCTCTACCGGCGCCGGTTCGAGCACTACGGCCACGGTGCTGCCGACCAGGCGATCGTCGGCCTGGGCGGGCAGTTCTTCATGCGGCGTGACAGCCAGGCCGCGGTGAAGGAGTTCCGGCCGTACTTCGACAACGCTCCGGTCTACGGCCACGGCCCGTCGCTGGAGGACTTCACCGAGGCCACGCCGCTGACCGTCGGGTCGCCGCAGCAGGTGCTCGAGCGGACCCTCGGCTTCCGGGAGTACGTCGGCGACTACCAGCGCCAGCTGTTCCTCGTCGACCACGCCGGGCTGCCCCTGAAGACCGTGCTCGAGCAGCTCGACCTGCTCGGCGAGATCCTGCCCGACCTGCGGGCCGGCTTCGCCGAGGGCCGGCCGGCGCACGTTCCGGACGCCCCCACCCACGCGTCGCTGGTCGCGGCCGCGGGCGGTGCGAAGGACTCGACGGTGTACGTCGAGGCCGACGCCGCCACCGGCCACCGCGCCGAGGACGCCGAGGAGGTGCAGGCATGACCCGCCTGGTCGTGGTCTCCGCAGGCCTCAGTGTGCCTTCGTCGACCCGTCTGCTCGCCGACCGGCTGACCGCCGCAGCGGTGGAGGCGCTGGACGAGGTCGACGTCGAGGTGATCGAGCTGCGCGACGTGGCTCACCAGCTCACCGACCACCTGCTCACCGGGTTCGCCGGCCCCGAGCTGGCCGAGGCGATCGCGAACGTGCGCGACGCGGACGGCCTGATCGTGGTCACGCCGGTGTTCGCGGCGTCGTACTCCGGGCTGTTCAAGACGTTCTTCGACGTCCTGGAGGAGGGCGTGCTGGACGGCACGCCCGTGCTGGTGGCCGCGACCGCCGGCACCGCCCGGCACTCGCTGGTCCTCGAGCACGCGCTGCGCCCGCTGTTCGTCTACCTGCACGCGGTCGTGGTGCCCACCGGCGTCTTCGCGGCCACCGACGACTTCGGCGACACCGGCCTCGACCAGCGGATCGAGCGGGCCGCCGGCGAGCTCGCCGCGCTGATGGGCAAGGTGGACCCCACCGCCCGGCGCCGGCGCACCGTCGACGACGAGTTCGCCGAGCCGACGCCGTTCGAGGAGCTGCTGCGGCGGGCCGAGGGCGGCCTGTACGTGCAGTCGATCACCGGCCTCGGATCGGGGGCCAGCCCGGTCACCGGCGACTTCTCGGTCGGGGCCGACGGGCTCATCATCCGTGACGGCGCGCTGGCCGAACCGGT
>DASTDJ010000136.1:0-3265 GCA_035710425.1 Nocardioides sp. | reverse complement strand
CGAGGCTCGCTGCACTGCGAGCCTCGAAACCACCCGCCAACGAGAGGACGAGCCGATGAGGATCCTGTTGGTGGGCGCGGGCGGCGTGGGCGCCGCATTCGCGGCGATCGCCGCGCGTCGCGACTTCTACGAGGCGATCGTGATCGCCGACTACGACCTGGCCCGGGCCGAGAAGGCGGCGTCCACCGACAGTCGGTACGTCGCCGCGCAGATCGACGCCTCGTCGGTCGAGGCTGTCGCCGCGCTGTGCCGTGAGCACGGCATCACGCACGTGATGAACGCGGTCGACCCGATCTTCAACATGTCGATCTTCGGTGGCGCCTTCCAGGCCGGTGCCGACTATCTCGACATGGCGATGTCGCTCAGCAAGCCGCACCCCGAGGTGCCGTACGAGAAGTGTGGTGTGAAGCTCGGCGACGAGCAGTTCGCGGTCGCCGGTGAGTGGGAGTCGGCCGGGCGGCTGGCGCTGGTCGGGATCGGCGTGGAGCCGGGGCTGTCCGACGTGTTCGCGCGGTACGCCGCCGACCACCTGTTCTCCGAGATCGACGAGCTCGGCACCCGCGACGGCGCCAACCTCGTGGTCACCGACGACGACGGCAACGAGATCTTCGCGCCCTCGTTCTCGATGTGGACCACGATCGAGGAGTGCCTCAACCCGCCAGTCATCTGGCAGGACGGCGAGTGGTTCACGACGCCGCCGTTCAGCGAGCCGGAGGTCTTCGACTTCCCCGAGGGGATCGGGCCGGTGGAGTGCGTGAACGTGGAGCACGAGGAGGTGCTCCTGATGCCGCGCTGGGTCGAGTGCAAGCGGGCGACGTTCAAGTACGGTCTCGGCGACGAGTTCATCAACATCCTCAAGGTCTTGCACACCCTCGGCCTCGACAGCACCGAGAAGGTACGCGTCAAGGGAGTCGAGGTGTCGCCGCGTGACGTCGTGGCCGCGGTGCTCCCCGACCCGGCGACCGTCGGCCCGCGGATGAAGGGCAAGACCTGCGCCGGCCTGTGGGTGACCGGCAAGGGGAAGGACGGCCAACCGCGGTCGACGTACCTCTACCACGTGGTCGACAACGAGTGGACGATGCAGGAGTACGGCCACCAGTGCGTGGTCTGGCAGACAGCGGTCAACCCGGTCGTGGCGCTGGAGCTCCTCGCCGCGGGCACCTGGAAGGGCGCCGGCGTGCTGGGGCCGGAGGCGTTCGACGCCGTACCGTTCCTCGACCTGCTGACCGCCTACGGCTCGCCCTGGGGGACCCAGGAGCTCTGAGGGCCGGGCCCCTCGCCGCGACCCGCCCGTGTGTGTTGGTCCCCATTAATAGGAGCAAGTTGCTATAGTTAGATCACTATGGTCGAGCAGCAGGTTCCACCGCGTTCGGTGGATCCCGCGCGCCTCCTGCTGGGGATCGTGGCGACCGCCCACATCGGTGCCGTCGTGTTCGGCGAGACCTATCGGCTGCTCCCGCCCGTGCTGGCGGCGTACGCCGCGGCCTGGTGGATCGTCCGGCGGGCGACGCCATGACTGCGACCCCCGAACGGGACGAGTCGCCGGAGCTGCCGGAGCTGGCGGAGGTCGCCGCCCGCGAGCGTCGCGAGGCCAAGCGCGCGCGGGCCCTCGACGATCTGTTGCGTCGCCGGCCCGAGCTCGCGGGTCTGCTGCCCGCTGCCGACCAGGCGAGCGAGTCGATCCGGTGGTGCGCCTAGGGTCGCTTCCGATGACCCACCGACTCTTCGTCTACGGGACCCTCGCCCCTGGCCGGCCCAACGAGCACGTGCTGGCCGGTGTCCCGGGCACGTGGGAGCCGGCCACGGTCAGGGGCGAGCTGCTACCCCAGGGCTGGGGCGCGGCGGTGGGTTATCCCGCCATCGTCCTGGGTGAGGACGGACCCGAGGTCGCGGGCTTCGTGTTCAGCTCGGACGAGCTGGGCGAGCACTGGGAACGGCTCGACGAGTTCGAGGGCGACGGGTACGAGCGGATGCTGACCACCGCGACGCTCCGCGCGGGCGGAGACGTGGAGACGCACATCTACGTGCTGCGCACCTGATCACGCCTGCTTCGCGGCGCGGACATGCATCCGCTCACCGGGTCGCCCGAAGATGCTCAGCACCTCGGCCGGGCCCTCGCCGGTGCTGCCGAACCAGTGCGGCACCTGGGTGTCGAACTCAGCGGCCTCACCGACGCCGAGGACGAGATCCTGGTCGCCCAGGATCAGCCGCATCTTGCCGGTCAGGACGTAGAGCCACTCGTAGCCGTCGTGGGTCCGCGTGGTCGGCTTCGACTGGTTCGCCGGGATCAGCATCTTCCACGCCTGCACGTCGCCCGGGTGGCGGGTGAGCGGCACGACGGTACGTCCGTGGACCCGCCGCGGCTTGAGCCGGATGCGCGGGTCGCCGACCTCGGGCGCGCCCACCAGGTCGTCGAGCGGCACCCGATAGGTCTGGGCGAGGGGGAGCAGCAGCTCGAGGCTCGGTCGGCGCTGGCCGTTCTCCAGCCGGGAAAGGGTGCTCTTCGAGATCCCGGTCCGCTCGGACACCTCGGTCAGCGTGATGCCCCGCTCCTCCCTGACCCTGCGCAGGCGCGGGGCGACCAGGTCGAGGGTGGAGGCGATCTCGGACGGCGTACCGGGTTGCTTGCTCACCCGGCTATTGCATCGGGAATTCCCGGAAACGGCAACCTGTGTTGTCGGCGCGCGTGGGTCCTCCACGCTCGGGTTCGCGGGTAGCGGTGACCTGCGGTCGGTTTCGCGACGACGAAACGACCCTAGGTCACCGCCCGACCGGCTCCCCAACGTCACGGCGGAACCACACGGTGGCGAGCGGCGGCACCACGATCTCGGCGTACGCCGGGCTGGCGCCGGGGGTGTCGGTGAGCGACGGGTCGGCGACGGCGGTGACGGCGCCGAGGTTGCCGACGCCGGAGCCGCCGTAGATCTCGGCGTCGGTGTTGAGGATCTCGCGCCACTGACCTTCGACGGGCAGGCCGAGCCGGTAGCTGTCGTGGGGGACCGACGCGAAGTTGGTGACGCACACGACGTCCTCTGCGCCGGGGGCGCGGCGGACGAAGGCGAACACGTTGCGGTGGGCGTCGTTGGCGTCGATCCAGCTGAAGCCCTCGGGGGAGGCATCGCGCCCCCAGAACGCGGGGGACGCACGGTACGCCGCGTTCAGGTCGCGTACGGCGGCGTGGACGCCGCGGTGCTCGGGGTGGTCGAGCAGCCACCAGTCGAGCTCGCGCGACTCGGCCCACTCGGACTCCTGGCCGATCTCGATG
>DASTDJ010000135.1:0-9303 GCA_035710425.1 Nocardioides sp. | reverse complement strand
CCGCCCGGCAGGTCAGTACGGCCGATCGAGCCGGCGAAGAGCAGGTCGCCGCTGAACAGGACCTCGCTGACGTCGCGGTCGTCGTAGGGCGTGCGGAAGGTGACCGAGCCCTGGGTGTGTCCGGGGGTGTGGTCGACGACGAAGCTGAGGCCGGCGATCTCGAGGTCCTGACCGTCTCCGAGCTCGCGTACGTCGTCGGGCTCGGCCCACTCGTGGTCGGCGCCGAGCAGGCTGGGGAGCATGTTCTTGGTCTCCGGCGACATGCCGGCGAGCGGGTCGGTGAGGAGGTGCCGGTCGGCCGGGTGGATCCACGCCGTGGCGTCGTAGGTGCCGGCGACCGGGGTCACGCACCAGATGTGGTCGAGGTGTCCGTGGGTGGCCAGCACCGCGATCGGCTTGAGCCGGTGTTCGCGGACGACCTGGGCGACGCCGTCGGCGGCGTCCTTGCCGGGGTCGATCACGACGCACTCCGCGCCCGGCCCGGTGGCGGCGACGAAGCAGTTGGTGCCCCACGGTCCTGCGGGGAAGCCGGCGATCAACACCGGCCCAGCCTATCGAGGCGGATCGGCCCACGTGACGGCGGCCGTGACTATCCTGGGCCACTGCGCTGCGCATGCCGATGGTGGCTGATTGTGAGGATCTCCTGTGACGAGCACCGAATGGGGTCGGGTCGACGACGACGGCACCGTCTACGTGAAGACCGCCGACGGTGAACGCTCCGTCGGGCAGTACCCCGCGGGTACCCCCGAAGAGGCGATGAAGTTCTTCACCGAGCGCTACGAGGCGCTCGCGTTCGAGGTGGAGCTGCTGGAGAAGCGGGTCCGGTCCGGGGTGCTGTCGCCCGAGGAGGCCAACGAGTCGGTGCAGACCGTGCTCGGGCAGGTGACCAACGCCAACGCGGTCGGCGACCTGGCCGCGCTGACGACCCGCCTGAAGTCGCTCGCCCCGGTCATCGCGGAGCAGCGCGAGTCGCGCAAGGTCGAGAAGGCCCAGCGCGTCGCGGAGTCCAAGGAGCAGAAGGAGCGCCTGGTCGCCGAGGCCGAGCGGATCGCCGAGGGCAACGACTGGCGGCACGGCGCCAACAAGCTCCGTGAGCTGCTCGACCAGTGGAAGTCGCTCCCTCGCATCGACCGGGCCTCCGACGACGCCCTGTGGCGCCGCTTCTCCGGCGCGCGGACGGCCTACACCCGTCGCCGCAAGGTCCACTTCGCCGAGCAGGACGAGAAGCGCGAGGGCGCGCGGATCGTCAAGGAGAAGCTCGCCAAGGAGGCGGAGGAGCTGGCCGACTCCACCGAGTGGGGTCCGACCGCGGGGCGCTACCGCGACCTGATGCGCCAGTGGAAGGCCGCCGGCCCGGCTCGCAAGGACATCGACGACGAGCTGTGGAAGCGGTTCAGGGGCGCGCAGGACCAGTTCTTCGGTGCCCGCGACGCCGCCAACGCCGCCCTCGACGCGGAGTTCGCCGCCAACGCCGAGGTCAAGGAGCAGCTGCTCGTCGAGGCCGAGGCACTGGTGCCGGTGACCGACATCGAGGTCGCGAAACGGGCGTTCCGTGACATCGCCGACCGTTGGGACGCGGCCGGCAAGGTCCCCCGCGAGCGGATGAAGGAGCTCGAGGGCCGGATCCGCAAGGTGGAGCAGGAGATCCGCGGCGTCGAGGAGGAGCAGTGGCGCCGCTCGGACCCCGAGAAGTCCGCCCGCGCCGACGACATGGTCGCCAAGCTCGAGGCCGCCATCGCGACCGTCGAGGCCGACCTGGAGAAGGCCCGCGCCGCCGGCAACGAGAAGAAGGTCAAGGAGCTCGAGGACAACCTCGCCTCCCGCCAGTCGTTCCTCGAGATGGCCAAGCGGGCCAGCGAGGACTACTCCGGCTGAGGTTCCTCCGGCGCAAGCCGCCGCCCACGCATGCGCGGGCCCCCAGCACCCCCTTGCGGGCCTGCTCTCGCGTCCCGGTGGGCCTCAGTGGGTGACGCGGTAGGCGTCGAACACGCCCGGGACCGAGCGCACCGCCTTGAGCACGTTGTCGAGGTGCTTGGCCTCGGCCATCTCGAACGTGAAGCGCGACTTGGCCACGCGGTCACGGGTGGTGTTGAGCGTGGCGCTGAGGATGTTCACGTGGGCGTCGGACAGCACCATCGTGATGTCGGAGAGCAGCCGCGCGCGGTCGAGGGCCTCGACCTGGATGTTGACCAGGAAGGTCGACTGGCCGGTGGGGGCCCACTCGACCTCGAGCACCTTCTCCGGCTGCTTCAGGAGCTCGGCGGCGTTGGTGCAGTCCTTGCGGTGCACCGAGACTCCCCCGCCCTTGGTGACGAACCCGAGGATCGCGTCGGGCGGCACCGGGGTGCAGCACTTCGCGAGCTTGACCCACACGTCGGGTGAGCCCTTGACGATCACGCCCGAGTCGCCGCCGGCGAGCTTGGGACGGCCGCGGCGGCCGGTGATCGTCACCGCCTCGGCGAGGTCCTCCTGTGCGCCCTCGTTGCCACCGTGCAGGTCGACGACACGGCGTACGACGGCCTGGGCGCTGAGGTTGCCCTCGCCCACGGCGGCGTACAGGGCGGTCACGTCGGCGAGGTTGAAGTGGCCGGCCGCGAGGGAGAGCGACTCGTGGGAGAGCAGCCGCTTGATCGGCAGGCCCTCCTTGCGCATCAGCTTGGCGATCTGGTCCTTGCCGCGCTCGATCGCCTCCTCGCGGCGCTCCTTGGTGAACCACTGCCGGATCTTCGAGCGCGCCCGCGGCGACCGCACGAAGCCCAGCCAGTCCTGTGACGGCCCTGCGTTGGCGGCCTTGGAGGTGAACACCTCGACGACGTCACCGTTGTCCAGGGTCGACTCGAGGGGCACCAGGCGCCCGTTGACGCGCGCGCCGATCGTGTGGTGCCCGACCTCGGTGTGTACGGCGTACGCGAAGTCGACGGGCGTCGCGCCGGCGGGCAGCGCGATCACGTCACCGCGCGGGGTGAAGACGTAGGTCTCCGCCCGGTTGATCTCGAAGCGCAGCGACTCGAGGAACTCGCCGGGGTCCTCGACCTCGCTCTGCCAGTCGAGCAGCTGGCGCACCCAGGTCATGTCGTCGAGGTCGCCGGCCTTCTCTGTGTCGCGGCCGGCCCGGCCGTCCTCCTTGTACTTCCAGTGCGCCGCGACGCCGTACTCCGCGCGACGGTGCTGGGAGAAGGTCCGGATCTGCATCTCGACGGGCTTGCCCTGCGGGCCGATCACCGTCGTGTGCAGCGACTGGTACATGTTGAACTTCGGCATCGCGACGTAGTCCTTGAACCGGCCGAGCACGGGGTTCCAGCGCGAGTGCAGGATGCCGAGCACGGAGTAGCAGTCGCGGTCCTCGTCGACGAGGATGCGGATGCCGACCAGGTCGTAGATGTCGGAGAACTCGCGGCCGCCGACGATCATCTTCTGGTAGATCGAGTAGTAGTGCTTCGGCCGGCCGGTCACCGTGGCCTTGATCTTGGCCTCGCGCAGGTCCGTCTCGACCTGGGTGATCACCTCGGCCAGCATCTGGTCCCGCGACGGCGCCCGCTCGGCCACCATCCGCACGATCTCGTCGTAGATCTTGGGGTGCAGGGTCGCGAACGCGAGGTCCTCCAGCTCCCACTTGATGGTGTTCATGCCCAGCCGGTGAGCCAGCGGGGCGTAGATGTCGAGCGTCTCGCGCGCGGTGCGCTCCTGGCTGCGCTGGGGCACGTAGCGGAGCGTGCGCATGTTGTGGAGCCGGTCGGCGAGCTTGATGACCAGCACCCTGATGTCGCGCGACATCGCGACGATCATCTTGCGGATGGTCTCGGCCTGCGCCGAGTCGCCGTACTGGACCTTGTCGAGCTTGGTCACGCCGTCGACCATCTGGGCGACCTCGTCGCCGAAGTCCTCACGACACTGCTTGAGCGTGTACGGCGTGTCCTCGACCGTGTCGTGGAGCAGCGCCGCGACCAGCGTCGGCTCCGTCATGCCGATGCCGGCGAGGATCGTGGTCACCGCGAGCGGGTGGGTGATGTAGGGGTCGCCGCTCTTGCGCATCTGGCTGCCGTGCATGGTCTCGGCGGTCGTGTAGGCGCGCTCCAGCAGGGCCAGGTCGGCCTTGGGGTGGTTGGCGCGCACGGCGCGGAACAGCGGCTCGAGGACCGGGTTGGAGGCGGTGCTGCGGGTGCCCATCCGGGCCAGGCGCGCGCGCATCCCCCGCCCGCCTGCCGATGCGCTCTCGGCGGCCGGCTCGGGCGCGGTCTCCCGCGTCTCCGAAACGGTGCGCTCCTCGGTCACTGCACCAGTCTAGGAGCCGGGTCCAGCGTGGTCAGACCGTCATGAGCGAGACCAGCGGCAGATCGCCGATGGTCTCGCGGCCGGGGAGGAACGACAGCTCCATCAGCACGGCCGCTCCGACGGCGACGCCGCCGCAGAGGCCGACGAGCTCGCGGGTCGCCGCGAGGGTGCCGCCGGTGGCGAGCACGTCGTCGATCACGAGCACCCGGTCGCCCGGCTCGAGGGCGTCCTCGTGCATCTCCAGCGTCGCCTGGCCGTACTCCAGCGAGTAGGAGACGGCGTGCGCGGCCCGCGGCAGCTTGCCCGCCTTGCGCACCGGCACCATCCCGACCCCGAGGGCCAGGGCGACCGGAGCCGCGAAGATGAACCCCCGCGCCTCCATGCCGACCACCTTGTCGACGGTGACCCGGCCGTCGGCGTCCCTCCCGGCGTCGGCCAACGCGTCGGTCACCAGCCGCAGCCCCTCCGCGTCGGCGATCAGCGGAGTGATGTCCTTGAAGACGATGCCCGGCTCGGGGAAGTCCGGCACGTCGGCGATGAGTCGCTCGAGCGCGGCCCGCGCCTCCTGGGACATGGCGCTACTTCTGCCGCTTGGACTTCGACTGACGCGACGGCTGCTGGCGGCCGCTGGACCGGCTCTCCTGCACCGGGCGCCGGACCGGAGGAACGGTCCGGCCGCGGCCGGTCGCCCCTGGCTGCGGCCGTCGGCTCGACGACGACCCGGAGACCGGCGCGTCCTCCTCCAGCACCTCGTCGGCCTCGTCGGTCTCCTCCCGCGCGGGCATGTCCTCGGTGAACACCGGGACCGTCGCGTAGGGGTCGGCCTCGGCGCGGGCACGGGCCTTGGCCCGTCGCTCCGCCTCCTTGACCTCGGACTCGTTGGACTTCAGGTGTGCCACGAGCGGGGTGGCGATGAAGACCGACGAGTAGACACCGGCGGCGGTACCGACGAAGAGGGCCAGCGAGAGGTCCTTCAGCGAGCTCGCGCCGAGCTGGATCGCGCTGACGTAGAGGATCACGCCGACCGGGATCAGCGCCACGATCGAGGTGTTGATCGAGCGCACCAGTGTCTGGTTGACCGCCAGGTTGGCCGCCTGTGCATAGCTCTGCCTCGACGCACGCAGGTTCTTGGTGTTGTTGCGCACCTGGTCGAAGACGACGACCGTGTCGTAGAGCGAGAAGCCGAGGATCGTCAACAGACCGGTGACGCTCGCCGGGGTCACCTCGAAACCGACGATGGCGTAGACGCCGATGGTGATCAGCACGTCGTGACCAACTGCCACGAGCGCGCCGACGGCCATCTTCCATTCTCGGAAGTACGCCCAGATGAAGAGCACCAGGCCGACCAGGAACACCATCAGGCCGATCAGCGATCGCTCGGCGACCTCCTGTCCCCAGCTCGGACCGATCTCGTTCTCCGAGATGTCGCCGTCCGGATCGACGCCGGTGACTTCGACGATCGTGTCGACGATCTCGGCGCTCTCGTCGTCGGTCAGCGGTTCGGTCTGGACGACGATCGCGCTGTCACCCTGGGTGGTGACGATCGGTGACGACGCGTCCTCGATGCCGGTGGCAGCCACCGCCTCGCGCAGCTCATCCGCCGTGTCCTGGTTCGCCTGGTCCGACGGGAGGCTCACGGTGTACTGGTTGCCGCCGGTGAACTCGATACCGAAGTTGAGGCCCTTGATGGTCCAGCCGCCGATGGCGATCACCAGGATCACGGCCGAGACGGCGTACCAGGTCCACCTGCGACCGACGAAGTCGATCGACTTCTCGCCGGTGTAGAGCTCGTTGCCGAGCCGTGAGAACTTGCCCATCAGGCCCTCCCTCCCGCGGTGCCGAGGTTGATGGAGTCGACGCCCAGCGCATTGGCGTCCAGGCCGGAGAGCTTGTGACCCCGGTTGAAGAACTTGAACCTCGCCAGCCACGACACCATCGGCTTCGTGAAGAAGAAGAAGACGACGACGTCGATGATCGTGCTGAGACCGAGCGCGAAGGCAAAGCCCTTGACGACGCCGACAGCGAAGATGAACAGCGCGATCGCAGCCAGGATGGACACTGCGTCCGCGGCGAGGCAGGTGTTGCGCGCGCGCACCCAACCGGACTCGACGGCCACCCGCATCGACTTGCCCTCGCGCATCTCATCTCGGATCCGCTCGAAGTAGACGATGAAGGAGTCGGCGGTGATGCCGACCGCGACGATCAATCCGGCGATACCGGGCAGCGTGAGCGTGAAGTTGGCTGCCTCGCCGAGCAGCAGCACCATGGCGTAGGTGACGCCAGCTGCCACAGCCAAGGAGGCCACCACCACGAGCCCCAGGCCGCGGTAGTAGAGCAGGCAGTAGAGCATCACCAGGCCGAGACCGATCAGACCCGCGGTGATGCCGGCCGCGAGCTGGTTGCCGGCCAGGGTCGGCCCGATCTCCTCGACCGTTGTCGCGTCGTCGGCGAAGGTGATCGGCAGCGCACCGAACTTGAGGCTGGTGGCGAGGGCGTTGGCGGAGGACTCGGTGAAGTTGCCGCTGATCTGGGCCTGGCCGTTGGTGATCAGGCCGTCCATCGTCGGCGCCGAGATGACCTCGCCGTCGAGGACGATCGCGAACTGCCGCTCGGACCCGACCAGTGCACGAGAGATGGCGGTGAAGGCGTCCTGGCCGTCGCCGCCGACCTCGAGGTTGACCACCCAGCTGACCTCGTTCTGGGGAACGCCGGCGCTCGCGGAGTCGAGGTCGGTGCCGTTGATCACCGAACGCGACAGCAGGTACTTCGTCGCCGGGCGGTCAGAGTCGGTGCCAGGGTTGTTCTCGGCCGGCTCGCAGGTGATCAGCGGCTTGCTCGGGTCGTCGACCGCCGGGACGGTCACCGGTGCGTCGGGAGCGACCGTCGCCGGCGTGCCGTCCGCCTTCTGCAGCGTCCCGTCGTCGGCGCAGGTGAACTGCTCGAAGAGCTGAACCACAGCCGGATCCGGCGCCTGCGACCACGCGAGCTCCTCGTCCACGGGAGCGGTGAAGCCCTCGTCGTCCACACCGGGCACGTCGTCCACCGGCGCACTCTCGCTGGCCGAGGGCTCGGAGGGCGAGGCACCACCGGACGGCGTCTGGTCCTGCTTCGGCTCGTCGCTGGGCTCGCCCGTCGGGTCGGCGGCGCGGTCGAAACCGACCGGTGGTCGGTTCGGGCTCTGCGGCGCCTCGGGCAGCTCGGCGGTGGGCTCGGCACTCGGGGTCAGCGGGTTCTGCGGTGTCTGCGTGCCGGATCCGCACGGGGAGAAGTCGCTGCAGGCGACCAGCCGGAACCGCAGCTGCGCCTGACGCTTGACGACTTCCTCGAGCTCTCCTGCGCTCTCGCCCGGGATCTCCACGACGATCTGGTTGCCACCCTGGGTCGTCACCTCGGCCTCGGCGACGCCTTGGCCGTTGACCCGCTGGTCGATGATGCTGCGCGCCTCGTCGAGGCTCTCCTCGCTGGGGTCGCTCGAGGCGGTCAGCTGGATGCGGGTGCCCCCCTGGAGGTCGAGACCCAGGGAGGGCGTCCACGAGCCGTTCAACGCGACCAGGCCATACGCGATCGCAACCCCGAGGAAGAACACCATCAGGGTCCGGGCCGGACGAACCGGCTTCTTCGCCATCAGTTGGTCTCCGAGTCTGCGTCACCCTCGGTGGGCTCCTCGGCCCGCTCCTCGTCCGGCTCGTGACGCCGCACGACGGACCCGACCGCACCGCGAGCGACGCTCACGACGACCCCGGGCGCGATCTCCAGCGACAGCTTGTCGTCGTCCATGTCGGTGACCGTGCCGAAGATCCCGGAGGTCAGCATCACCTGCTCCCCCACGGTGACGGCCGACTGCATCCGGGCCTGGTCCTTCTGGCGCTTGCTGGCGGGGCGGATGATCAGGAGCCAGAACAGCAGGGCGATGGCCACCAGTGGCAGCAGGGAGACGATCCCTTCCACGACGAAACCTCTCGAGACTTGAGTGGGATTGCGGCCACCGCGACACATGGCAGGGCCGACCGACGCGCAAGTGTAGCCGTGCGAGTGCGCGGAGACGTCAATCCCTGCGAACCCGCGGTCAGTCGTCGAACAGCGGGTCGTCCTCGGGGCTCTCCGGCAGCGCCGGAGGCGCCTCCAGATCGAGGTGCTGCCAGGCGGCAGGGGTGGCGATCCGGCCGCGCGGCGTACGTGCCAGGAAGCCGTTGCGCACCAGGAACGGCTCGGCCACCTCCTCGACGGTCTCGCGCTCCTCGCCGACCGCGACGGCCAGGGTGGAGAGCCCGACCGGACCGCCGCCGAACCGGCGGCACAGCACGTCGAGCACCGCCCGGTCGAGACGGTCGAGGCCGAGCCGGTCGACCTCGTAGAGATCCAGCGCCGCCTGGGAGACGTCCAACGTCACGATGCCGTCGGCGCGCACCTGGGCGTAGTCGCGAACGCGGCGCAGCAGGCGGTTGGCGATGCGCGGGGTGCCTCGAGAGCGCGAGGCGATCTCTGCGGCGCCCTGGTCGGTGAGGTCGACGCCGAGCAGCCCGGCCGAGCGGTGCACGATCACGTCGAGCTCGTCGGGGTCGTAGTACTCGAGGTGGCCGGTGAACCCGAACCGGTCGCGCAGCGGTCCTGGCAGCAGCCCGGCCCGGGTGGTCGCACCGACCAGGGTGAACGGCGGGATCTCCAGCGGGATGGCGGTCGCCCCCGGACCCTTGCCGATGACGACGTCGACCCGGAAGTCCTCCATCGCCATGTAGAGCATCTCCTCGGCGGGACGCGACATCCGGTGGATCTCGTCCACGAACAGGACATCGCCCTCGTTGAGGCCGGAGAGGATCGCGGCGAGGTCGCCCGCGTGGGTGATGGCGGGGCCGCTGGTGAGCCGCAGCGGAACGCTCATCTCGTGGGCGATGATCATCGCAAGCGTGGTCTTGCCGAGTCCGGGAGGTCCGGACAACAGGACGTGGTCCGGGGCCCGCTCGCGGCGGCGGGCGGCCTCGAGGACGAGCCCGAGCTGCTCCCGCACGCGGGTCTGGCCGACCACCTCGTCGA